>JALOLB010000058.1 GCA_025456225.1 Thermoanaerobaculaceae bacterium | reverse complement strand
CGGCGACGCCGTGGCGGCAAGGCCCCAGCGGTCGGCAGCGATCGTGCCAGCGTCTTCCAGGGTGAAGCCGGGGGCGTGGTCGAGCATGGACATGAAGTGCCGTACTCCTTAGGTCGTCAGGCGTCGCGCGGCCTCGGCCTGTCTCGCCGCCCGGAGTCTACCAGTCACACACCCACTCCCTTCCTACTTCCCAACATGTCCCGGCGGCGCACGAGGTACCCTGTGCGGTGGGAGGGCGCGGCGATGGCGCAGCGGGTGTGTCCGTGGTGGCTGGGGTACGGGTTGCTGGTGCCGTTCCGGAGGCTCGTGGAGGACCCGGTGCGCCTGCTCGGGCCGTGGGTGCGGGAGGGGATGCTGGTCGTCGAGCCGGGGTGCGGGATGGGGTACTTCACCCTCGACCTCGCGCGCATGGTGGGACCGGCAGGCCGTGTCGTCGCAGTGGACGTGCAGGAGCGGATGCTGGCCGGGCTCCGGCGCCGCGCAGCTCGCGCGGGGCTCGCCGGGCGGATCGAGACGCGCCTCCTTCGCCGAGCTGTGGACGGCGCTCAGACCTGGCGCGCTGCTGCTGGTGATCGAACCGAAAGGCCACGTCTCGGCAGCCGACTTCGAGACGTCCATGCAGGTCGCGATCGGCGCGGGCTTCGAGGTGGCCGAGCAGCCGGTCGCCGGCAAGCCCCGTTCCGCCGTCCTGCGCCGGCCCGTCGCATGATCTGCCCGCGTGGCAGAAGGGCCGGCTAGGGCTGCGAGCCGGCGCCGTGCCGGCTCAGGCGCCGGCGGAGCCCCGTCACCGGCTCGGGGACGCACTCGCGCCGCAGCAGCACCCCCTGGGGGCCCACGGCCACCTGGAGCGTGGCTGAGCCGGCCACCGCCGAGACTGGCCGCTCACGATCGAACACCACGGGCCAGGTGGGGTAGGCGAGAGATCGTGGCTGCAGGAACGGCCAGGTGACGGACCACTCCCGGCCATCCCGGGAGGACGCGACAAACGGGAACGAGCCCCACATCCCCGAGCCGACGAGCTGCGATCCCGTCCACGCCAGCCCGGTGAGAGACCGCGACGAGCGCGCGATCACGCTCCAGGCAAGCCCGTCGACGCTCTCCATGACCACGCCTCCACCGGTCGCGACGAACCGCGAGCCGGTCCAGACGATCTTCGTCGTGGCCGGGAGCGTCTCCGGGATGCTCACATCCGCCCAGGTCTCGCCGTCCTCGCTCGTCGCAAACCCCTTCAGGTCCATCGAGGGGTAGTGGTCCGGGTCACAGCACCGCGCCGCAACGATGCGGCTGCCGTTCGTGGCGACGCTCACCATGCCCGAGGACAGTGGATCGACTCCCGCCAGATGCCAGGAGGCAAGGTCATCCGAGGCGTAGACATGGGTTTGTTCCCAGACGCATTCCCCGATGGGGCAGAACAGCGCGTTGAAGCCGGCGAAGGCGAGGAAGCGGTCCCTGAAACGGATCACGTCGAGCCCGTTCATGGGGGCGACCACCTGCGGCCCCGACCACGTCACGCCGTCCCGGCTCCAGGTCGATCTCGTGCCCGAGCGGAAATCCTCGACCAGTGCGACGAACCGGTCCCCGAGCCACGCCACCCGCTTGCCGTCTGTCTGCTCACCGAGGGAGAGCCGACAGGTCCACTCCCGGCCATCGGAGCTCGACAGGAGCACGCATCCCGTCTCTGCGGACTCCAACGCCGTGGCCACCAGGATCTGCCCGTTGCTGGCGACGTCGCGGAACCCGTCGACTCGCCCGGACACCAGCTCCCAGGCCTGCCCCTCCTGCCGGGCGAGCTGCATCCCGGCAGCTCCCACCGCGACCGCGCGGCCCCCACCCACAGCCACGGACCGCGGCTGCACCCACGTGTCGGGCCCCGACTCCGCCGTCCACACGAAACCGTCCGCGCTCGAGTAGATCGACGTCGGCCCGTGGCAGGCGACAGCGAGGAACTGCTCGCCCTGTCGGACCAGGTGGTCCAGGCACGGGATTCCCGCAGGGGCCGTCCAGGTCACACCGTCGTAGACATAGAGCTTCGCGTAGGTCGCGACCCAGAGCCTCCCGCCCACCTCGACAATGGAGCCCGTCCACGGACTGACCTCGCTCGGCACGGCGATGACCCTCCAGGACGTCCCGTAGCCCGTGAGGAGGGTCTTGGAGTCGCCGAGGACGTAGAACGTGCCCGTCCCGTACGTGACACCCCGCAGCTTCTGGACGGTGGGGAGCGTCACGGCTTGCCACACCACGCCGGAAGTGGATCGGATCGCCACGCCTTCCCCACCGACCGCCACGTACTCCCCGCCGCCCCAGGCCACGTCTCGCAGGTCGGCGGTGGTCGGGCTCGGGACCTGCTCCCAGCTCCGGCCGTCCGTCGAGCGGAGGATCACCCCGCCGTCGCCCACCGCCACGTACGCCGCCCCGTCCCACGCCACGGCGTTGAGGTGCACGCCGTCGTGGGCCACGACGTCCCACGACATCCCGTCCACCGACGTCTGCGTCACCGAGTAGCCCACGGCCACGAACCGGTCCCCGCCGAACACGACCCTCGCGAGGTCACGCCCGTGCGGGTGCGGCGACACGAGCTCCCAGTCGCCGCACTGGGCCAAGGCCAGGCTCGCGGAGAGCACCAGGCCCGCGACCACCAGCACGGCACGCGCGAGGAACCCGCCCCCGGACCTCTCTGCAGCTCGTGTTGCGCTCATGAGACCAGCGTAGCCAGGGAAAACGTCATCTGTCAATCAGCCACGACCTCGCCGACACCCCGGATGACGCCTGACGCGGTGCGCCGATCGGCAACGAGACCTGCCAGAACGCGACGCCCCTCTGTCTGCGCGCCACAGCTCTTCGCCAACGGCTTGACTCCTGGGAATGGGACTGGGGGAGTATGTGGTATTCTCAGGTGCGCCCCAAATTCGAGCCGTCGACCCTCTAAACCCGGAGAGCCGGGCCAAGCTGATTGGGTGCGTAGGAGGTGTCCATGAACCGTCACCGCGTCATTGGCTACTCCCTCATGTTGCTTTGCGCCTTGCTCCTTACCGGCCCGCCGGCCGCACTGGCGCAAGCCAACCCTGGCTCGGACCTGAGCGTCCCCCAGAAGCTCGGGGTCACCCTGGTCTCCGGCTCCAGGCTCGTCCCGCCCGGTGGAGGCCCGCCGGAGTCTCTCGGCCTGCCGAGGATCCTCAAGGCCGACGCCCCGCTCTCGACAGCGATCATGACCACGGGAGCGAAGCCGTTCTTCGAGGCCTCGCTGATCGCCGACTGGGACGGGCAGGAGGACCTCACGGCCGACCGCTCGGCCAAGGTGGAGGATGCTGTCACGGCTGCCCTGTTGCCCGGCAACTTCTTCACCCGTGTCGCCATCTCCGCCCACACCAAGGCCAACGGCTTCAATGAGAACGTCCTGTACTACGGCGACGCGCTCGGCAACGTCTGGGTGGGGGTCGACACCACCGGGGACGGAGCCGCCGACGTGCGCCACCAGCTCAACCTGCCGACGCTGCTCAACGCGTTCGGCACGCTGCAGAGCGACGACCAGATCGTCATCACCGGGCTCGCGGTGAGCCCGGTCTGCGACCTCACCTCGTTCGCCAACGTCAACGGCTCATTTGCCCCGTTCTCCGGTCTGATCGGCGAGATCCTCTATGTCTCGTTCTGGGACACCGGCGGCGGCCTGCGCCTGTCGACCAACAACATTCTCGTTCGCAGCGGCGTGCTCGCCTTCCCGATGGCGGACCCGGTGAGCCCCGCCGCGGCCCCGCCCGCCATCCAGTCTGCGGCCGGCTTCCCGATCACGGTTGGAGGCTCCTTCGGCGTCGTCTTCTCCGTCTTCCACAACCTCGCCGGGATAGCCGTCGACGACGACGGCAACCTCTACTTCCACCAGGTCGACCTGACCCAGTTCACGGGCGGCAACATCGTCCAGGTAGCCTCGGTGGACACAACCACCAACCAGGACCGCTCCCTTGCGGTCAGCGGCATCCTCACGCTCACGACGCTCACTCCATCCAGCGGCAGCTATGGCACAGCCTCCGGCCCGGCCACCCAGGTCAACCGCGCAACCAACTACTCCGGAACCTCGCCGGTGTTCGGCAACGTCGCAGCGCTCGCGACCGGGCCAGGTAACGTGGTGTACGCCGCCATCGCCCGTTCGCACGTGGCCACGGACGACCCGGCGACGCAGGCAACAGAGGGGCTCTTCACCAACCCCGCCGCCCTCGGGCCGACCCCTTCCATGATCGTGACGCTCGCCGACGCTGTGGGTGCCACCAACGCCCAGGGGCTGCCCGCACCCAACGGTTTCGCCGACAACCTGGCTGGCGGCGGCCTGATCTCCGGGGCCACCAACTACAAGGCGTTCGTCCTCGGCCTCGGGCCTGATGTGCGCCCGCTGGGCACGGCGGCCTTCCCGGCCACAACGCTGAAGCTCGACCTGCAGATCGACTACACCGTGTACGGTGGCCTCGCTGTCGACGAGGAGAGCGCCGTGTACGTCGTCTCCGGCGGCACGCCGGCAGGCGTCGGGCTCAACCCATCGCCAGCGTTCGGCGAGATTCACAAGCTCCCCGACGTGAGCCCGTACGACCGCCTGGCCGACTACATCGACCTCCGCGGCGACCTGCCGCCCAACCCACCGCTTTCGGGCGGCTCCGTCGGGGACGGCGATTCCGACCGCTACGACCACATCTTCTGGGTGGCGCCGATCGACCAGACCTCGACCACCCCGATCGGCGTCGCCGGGCTGGCGCGTGGCTTCCTGCTCTACCTCAACCGGACCCGCACCAACAACGCCAACGCCACGCTCGTGGCACTGCCCAACGGCGCCACGCAGGCCGATGACTCGACCGTCGGGCCGTTGGTCTTCAGCGACCTGGATCCGACCGGCCAGGCCGAGGGCGGTGACGACCAGAGCTCGCCCCGCACCGGCGACGATGCCGGCAGTGCCGTGCCCCTGGCCGGCGGCTTCGAGTTCGTCTTCGGCAACTCCGGAACCGTGTGCCCGGCACCGGTGTGGAACGACCTCTACCTCAACTCGAACGGGAGCGTGTCGTTCGGCTCCGGGGACAACAGCGGCACACCGAGCACCGGCAACTTCCTCGCCGGCATCCCGCGGGTTGCGGGAGCTTGGACCAACCTCAACCCGGCCAGCCGCGCGGCATTCCCTGGCACCTTCCCGGTGCAGGCGCTCGGCTTCGCCGGCGTCAACCACTTCAAGGTCCGGTACATCAATGTGCCGGAGTTCGGCCGCGAGGGCACAGGCTCGTCCAACACCTTCGCGATCTCCCTCTTCGATGACGGCAGGGGTGCCGACGAGAACATGGCCGGCACGGTGGAAGGCCCGAACGTCTCCCGGTGGGAGTGGGTTTCCGGCGTCCTGGTGGCGATCCCCCTCCGGCCCGACGGCAGCGGCCTCGTCAACCTGAGCTACGGCCACATGGACCTGCTGGGCGTGCCGGCCTCCCCGGTGCTCGTCGGGTACTCGGCCGGCAGCGTCGGCTCGACTCCGGAGACCAACCTCTCCGAGGCTGGCCGCACCGCCACGCTTGGCACTGGCGGTGAGCCGGCAATCTTCGAGCTCTTCAACGCCACCGACTTCGACCTGCGGTTCGAGGGCAACGACGCAGCGGCCGCGGCCGCGGTCGGGCAGCCCAACCCGAACCGGGAGTCCCTCTCGTTCGCCGGCAAGCAGTGCTTCTCGATGACGCCGGTCGCGCTCGCCGTGGACCAGGCGGGCAACGGCGTGCTCGAGGTCGGCGAGACCGTGGTCGTCGCACCGTCCTGGCGCAACGACGGCACCGCCTCGGTAACGCCCACGGGCCTCGCCAGCGCCTTCCAGACTCCCGGCGTGGACCCGATGTACTTCGACATCCCCGCCGAGTTCGCGCTCTACCCCGCCATGGCCGCAGGCTCCACCGGAACTTGCACTCCCCCGACCTGCTACTCCTTCGCTCTCGGCAATCCTGGCAGCCGGCCAGCGCAGCACTGGGATGCCACCTTCGTCGAGGAGGTCCTGCCGGAGGGTCAGCTCAAGACCTGGTCACTCCACGTCGGCGAGAGCTTCTCCGACGTGCCAACCTGGGACTTCGCCTATCCGTTCATCGAGAACCTCTTCCACAACAAGATCACGCACGGCTGCGGAGGCGGGCTCTTCTGCCCCAACCAGATCACCCCACGTTGGCAGATGGCCATGTTCCTCGCCCGCGCCATGGTGGGTCCCGGCAACCCTGTCCCGATCTCGGGCGTTGTGGGCATCCAGCCGTACAACTGCGCCCCGGCCGGCACCTCGCTGTTCAACGACGTGCTGCCGACCGACGAGGCATGTCCGCATATTCACTACATCTACAAGCAAGGCGTGACCACGGGCTGCGGCGGGATCAGCTTCTGCCCCAACGACATCGTGACACGGTGGCAGATGGCCGTCTTCATGACCCGGGCGGTGCTCGGCGGGGTTCCGCCGCCGATCTCCGGAGTGGTCGGTGCGCAGCCCTACAACTGCGTGGCCGGGGCGGGAGGCATCTCCCTGTTCAGCGACGTCAGCCCCGCTGACTACGCCTGCCCGCACATCCACTACATCTACAAGCAGGGCATCACGAACGGCTGTGCGCCGGCCTCATACTGCCCCGCTCAGGACATCCCGCGCTGGCAGTCCGCGGTGTTCATGGTCCGCGCCTTCGGCTTCAAGCTGTATCAGCCGTAGCCAGGCTGGCGGGTCGGATCTCCGGCCCCGTCGAGCTATCGGCCCCGGACGCAGCCGCGTCCGGGGCCCTTTCTCGTCCCGCCGCACACGACTACCACCGCGCGTCTCTCGCAGCGGTTCCCGACCGTGAGGTGGCGCGATTGGCGTGTTGCACGGGCGGCACACCGAGCGCAGGCTCTGCCGTGGCGAGCCTACGAGGCGGCCTCGGTCGCCCTCAGCCCCCGAACCCCACGACGTACTCGCCGTCGCGCATCAGCGGGAGGACGGAGCCGTCCGCCATGACCAGGTCGACGGCCGGCACCTGGATCGCGGGCTGGGTGCCGGGGACGTAGACGCGGTCGATGTGGACGACGGCCTCGGGGCCGGAGAAGTGGCGCGGCGCGACCTGGCCGCCGAAGTGGTCGCTGCGGCCGAAGGCGATGTGGAGGCCGAGCTTCTCGTCGAGGAGCACCTCGCCGATCGGCGTCACGCCGAAGGCGGCCAGGACGCCGAGGCCCAGCTCGGCGAGGTTGCCGTAGGCCGGCTCGCGCTGGAGCAGCTCCGCCTCGGCCGCGGCCACTGGCCCCCCGGGCAGGACCTCCGCGGCGCGGTTGTTCTCGATCCGGTAGGTCACGATCTCGTCACCGAGCTGCACCGGCAGCAGCCCCGCCGAGCGGCTCGGCTCCCCTTCCCGCTCGCCCTCGTAGGGCACGATGTAAGCCTCGCCCGACGGCAGGTTCCCCGCCACGCCGTTGGCCGGCAGCAGGCCGCCGGAGGCGTGGGCGGTGCGGTACCGCAGGTCGAGGTGAAGGCTCGTCTCGCCGCCCGCATGGCGGAAGCGGATGTCCGCGCCCTCGGCTCGGTCGAGCAGGTCCTTGAGGATGCCGACGCGCCGGTTGACCTCCTGGTAGTCCAGGCGCAGCGCCGGGATCATGTCGGCCGAGAACCCGGGCATGGTGGCGGCGCGGATCGGATACTTGCGCGCCGCCACCTTGAGCGGCGCCGTGGCCGAGAACTCTGTGGGGGCGATGAGGATGGAGTGCCCGGTGTAGATCATCGGGAACGGCACCTGCTGCGCCGGGTCGAGGGCGTCGGCGGTCAGGGGTAGCGGCCCGCCCCGGTGGATCCACGCGGACGCCGGCAGGTCGCCGTTGTTGGTGCGGACGTTGCGGTACAGCACCAGGTGCGTGTCGAACCCCAGCTCGTCGCGCCTCGCGGCCAGCTCCCCGGCCCACGCGGCCGCGATCTCGCGCCGCTCGCGCCAGGCGGCCTCGTCCGGGACCCACTCGTCGGGGAGGTCCACCAGCACCGCCAGCCCCGGCTCGTCGGGCCGCGGCTGGAACACCCGCTGCACCAGGGCCACCAGCTCCTCGCCACGCAACTGCTCTGCCATGACCACCTCCGCGGTCGAAATGGTGCCCCATCTCGGCCGGGCTGTCGAGCGAGCCCTGCAGCCGGGAGGACACAAGGCCAGGATCCGCCCAAACACCCCGAGCCTCGGAGCCGTACTTGCAGCACATGACTGACCTGTCGAGAATGCCGTCCGGAGGTTGCATGAGCCCGAGCTACAGAGCTGGCGAGCCCTGCCAAGGACTCACCTACCCAGGAACCACCGCTGCGGTCCCCTCGCCGAGCGAGAGCGGGCACGGCCAGGGGAGTTGGACTCCCTGTCCATGACTACGGACGACGTGCACCCCGTCTCGCCGACCCTGCCCCCCGGCGGGGGCGAGGGAGAAAAACCCACCAACGAGGGCACTGCAGGTGGCTCGAGGGTCTGGCACCGCGCGGTGGCGGTCTTTCTCTTGCTGCTCCTCTTCGTTCTCTACGCCCGGTTCCGGCAGCGTTGGGTGGGCGCGTGCGACTGGTACGGGTACTACGCCGAGGCGCAGCTCTTCACGCAGGGGCACCTGGACATGCCCCTGAAGCTCGATGTCGCCCGCTACCCTGCGGCCGCCCCGCTCTCCTACGAGGCTTACAACGGCCGCGCCGTGCCCCAGTACCCGCCCGGGTTCCCGCTCCTGCTGGCGGCGGGGATGCTGGTCGGCATCGAGCACTTCGTGACCCCGCTCTGCGCCCTGGCGTCGGTGGTGCTGCTGTACCTCCTCCTGATCCGACGGGTCTCGCGCTTCACGGCCGCGCTCTTCTCCGGGATGTGGGCGCTCTTCCCCATCGTGCTCTGGGGCGCCGGCAACATCATGAGCGACCTGCCCGCGGCGCTCGGGCTGATGGTCTGCTACTACCTCTTCGATCGCGAGAAGCCCGCCGCGGCGGGCCTGGCGTTCGCCTTCGCGGTGGCGATCCGGCCGACCAACGCCCTCTTCGGGCTGCTGCTCCTCCCCCTCTTCCGGGAGTGGCGCACGTTCATCCGGTTCGCAATTCCCGCCGCGCTGGGCGGGTCGGTGTATGCCGCGTACAACTGGCATCTTTTCGGTGCGCCGTGGCGGACCGGGTACTCGTACGCGCTCTCCTCGCTCAGCTCGAAGGTCTTCCCGCACCACGTCGTCTTCTACGGCACGACGGCCCTGCAGCACCTCACGCCCCTGCTCGTGCTGCCGGCGCTGTGGGCAGTCATCCGCCGCCGGAGCCGGAGCGTGTTCCTGCTGGCCTGGTCGCTGGTGTTCTGGATCTACTACTCGTTCTGGGAGCCGGGCGCCGACGCCTGGTGGTACATCCGCTTCCTCCTCCCCGGGCTGCCGGCGCTGTTCCTGCTGGCTGCCGACGGCTGGGAGGAGATCCGAGGGTCCATCGAGAAGGCCCGCCCGCGCTGGGCGCCTGCAGTCCGGGCGGCCATGGTGCTCCTTGCGCTTGCCCTGGTCGTCTGGTTCGTGCGGCTGTCCATGCAGGAGCGGCTCTTCACGCGGACGACCGGAAAGGCGTACTGGAAGGCTGCTCGCAGCGCCATCGGCGTGATCCCCTCGGACGCGCTGGTCGGGTCGTTCGAGACCAGCGGGGCGCTTCGCCTGTACGGGGGCTTCGAGACGTTCCGATCCATCTACCCGGGGTCGGAGGTGCTCATCGCCGACGCCCTGGCCGGTGGCCGCCAGGTGTACCTGGTGGTGGAGCTGGGGATCCGGAGGAACCCCAAGCTGGTGGGCCTCCTCGACGCCTACGAGACGGGGCCGCCGATCCCCCTGCAGGGGTGGGCCGGGCTCCACGCGGTGCAACTGAAGGGTCCGAAGCTCGTATCCACACCAACGCCGTGAGCGTGAGGAGGAAGCCAATGGAGCAGACAGCGACCACCCGACCGGCATCGGGCGCGCACACCGCAGCGGCGGAATCGCCGCAGCCGACCAGGCGGGAGTGCGAGCGTGCAGCCCCCTCGCCACCTGGCCTCGGCCGCAAGATCGGAGCTCTTGCCTGGAGCGTCGTGCCGCCACTCGTCGTCTCGGCGCTCCTCCACTCCACCGACACCGGGGTCGGGGGCATCGAGGGGATGGCCCGGCCGGGCGTGCTGCTCTCGGTGGCGGTCTGGGCGGTACCGATGGTCGTCCTCGCGCTGCTCACCCTCTGGACACGGGTGCGAGCGGGGTTGCTCGCGGCACTCGCCACGGCGGCAGTCCTTGCCGCCGTGCCCGGGTGGTTCATCCTCCTGCTCGGCTCCACCGCAGCGACCCCGCTGGCCAGGCTGGGGAGCTTCCTCGGCCTCATGGCGTTGTGCCTCATCACCCTGGGGCTGGCTGCGCTGCCGGCCGCCGCCATCGGCTGGCCGGCGAGGCGCTGAAGGCATCGTTGCACCCCGGCGCAACGCCGCCTCGTTTGCGCGCGCCGATCGCCGTGACTCGGACTTGGAGCCATCATGGATCAGGGACATCTTCTGCGCCGCCTGGAGGAGATCGGCGGGTCGCTCGAGCGGTCGGGCCACACACTGGCGTTGATCGGCCTGGGCTCGGTCGGTGCCGACCTCGATCGGCTCGATGCATGGTCCGACCTCGACTTCTTCGCGGTCGTCGAGGACGGGCACAAGGGCCGGTTCGTCGACGATCTGGGCTGGCTCGAGGCCGTCAGCCCCATCGCGTTCGCCTTCCGCAACACGCCCGACGGGCACAAGGTGCTGTTCGTCGACGGGGTGCTCTGTGAGATGGCGGTGTTCACACCGGCCGAGCTGGCGGGCATCCCGTTCTCACGTGGACGCATCGTCTGGAAGCAGCCGTGGGTGAACGACGCCCTGGCGGTCCCGGTGCGGCCCGAGCCGACGCCGCCCGTTCGCACGGTCGGGTGGCTGCTGGGCGAGGCGCTCACCAACCTCCTCGTTGGTCTCGGCCGGTTCCGTCGCGGCGAGAAGCTCTCGGCGATGCGCCTCGTCCAGGGTCACGCGATGGACCGGGTGGTCGAGCTGGCCGCATTGGCCGAGCAGGAGCAACCCGGTCAGCGGGATCCGTTCAACCCCGACCGGAGAGCCGAGCTGCGGTTCCCCGCACTGGCGATGGAGCTACAGCGGCTGGCCCAGGGCTACGACCGGACCCCGGAGTCGGCCCTCGCCATCCTGTCGTTCCTCGAGCGGCACCTCGAGGTGAACGCCCCGATCGCCGCCGCCATCCGCGACCTGGCCGCCGCCCGGTGACAACCACGCCGCCTACAGCACACCTGGCACTCCGCCCGCCCTCGCCCCCGCAGGGGGAGGAACAGAGCGCCGAGAGTCCTGGACGCGGCTCATCTGATTCGCTGAGCCCCTGATCCGCACGGGCGGGCGGGGGATCTTGAGCCTGGAGCCTTGAGCCCGGGCGGGCGGGGGATCAGTACTTCACGAGCTGCTTCATCGCGACCAGGATCGACTCGGGCTGCGGCAGGATGACCTCCTCGAGCGCCGGGGCGTACGCCAGGAAGGTGTCCTTCGAGCCGTGCCGGCGCACCGGGGCGTCGAGCCACGGGAACAGCTCGTCGCCGATGCGCGCGGCCAGCTCGGCGCCGTACCCCCAGGTCACCAGGTCCTCGTGCACAACGAGCGCGCGGCCGGTCTTGCGCACCGAGGTCGCGATCGCCTCCCAGTCGTAGGGTGACAGCGAGCGCAGGTCCAGGATCTCGGCCTGCAGCCCCGTCTCCGCCTCGAGCCGCTTCGCGGCCTGGACCGAGCGCACCACCGTGGCGCCGTAGGTGATGACCGTCAGGTCGTCCCCCTCGCGCACCACGGCGGCCTTCCCGAACGGCACCATGTAGTCCGCCCCCGGGTACGCCGACTTGTTGTGGGTCTGGCGGTAGAGGTGCTTGTGCTCGAGGAACATCACCGGATCGTCGCAGCGGATGGCGGTGCGCAGCAGGCCGTTGGCGTCGAGGGCGTTCGACGGCATGACGACCCGCAGCCCCGGGATGTGGGTGAACAGCACCTCGCCGGACTGCGAGTGGTACGGCCCGCCGCCCTTGAGGTACCCGCCGATCGGCACGCGCACCACCACCGGGCAGCTCCACTCGCCCCCGGTGCGCCACCGGATGTTGGCCAGCTCGTCGCGGAGCTGCATGTAGGCCGGCCAGATGTAGTCGAAGAACTGGATCTCCACCACCGGCTTGACGCCACGCAGCGCCATGCCGATGGCGCGCCCGACGATGTTGGCCTCGGCGAGCGGCGAGTTGAAGACGCGCCGGCCCCCGAACTGGCGCTGCAGGCCGTGGGTGACCTTGAAGACGCCACCCTTGCCCTTGACCTCCTCCAACCGCTCCTCGCAGGAGGCGTCGGCAACGTCCTCGCCGAACAGCACGACGCGCTCGTCCCGTGCGAGCTCGTCGCGCAGGCAGGCGTTGAGGAGGTCCACCATGGTCTTGGGCGCGGGGTCGGCGAACGCCGGCTCGCTGCCGAACACCGGCGAGGTGGGATCGACGGAGGGCGAGTAGATGTTGTCGGCCCAGGTGGACGGGTCGGGCTGGGGCGAGGCCACGGCGCGGTCGGCGGCGGCGTTCACCTCCGCCTGCACCTCGGCCTCGACACGGTCCAGCTCCTCCTGGCTCACCCCGTAGTGGTCACGCAGCAGCGCGGCGGTACGCACGATCGGGTCGCGCTCCGCCTCGCGCTCCCGCTCCCCGGCGGTCTTGTAGAGGCGCTCGTCGTCCGAAAGGGAGTGGGAGTACGGGCGCACCACGTGGGCGTGCACGAGCGCCGGGCCGCGGCCAGCCCGAACATACGCTGCCGCCTCGCCCATCACCCGGTACGACTCCGCAAGGTCGCAGCCGTCCACCTCGAAGATCGCCAGGTCGGGGAACCCGGTGACGAGCTTCGAGATCGAGCCGCCGGCGGTCTGCACGTCGACCGGCACCGAGATCGCGTAGCCGTTGTCCTGGATGCAGTACAGCACCGGCAGCTTGAGGTTGCAGGCGGTGTTGAGGGACTCCCAGAACTCCCCCTCCGAGGTCGTCCCGTCGCCGGACGACACCCAGACCACCTCGTCCGGCGCGACGACGGCTCGCTCCTGCGCCGTCTCGACGGCGCGCAGGAAGCGCCCCGCCTCGGCGTACCCCACCGCCTGGAGGAACTGGGTGCCGGTGGGCGACGAGGGCGGCGTGAGGTGGAGGCGGCGCTGGGCGAAGTGGTTCGGCATCTGCCGGCCGTGGGAGTCCGGGCCGGCCTCGGCGCCGACCGTGCCGAGGAGCATCTCCTCCGGGGTCTGGCCGAGGGCGATCGCGAGCGCCCGGTCCCGGTAGTACGAGAAGAACCAGTCGCGCTCCGGCGACAGGTGCATCGCGGCCGCCACCTGGATGCACTCGTGCCCAACGCCGTTGATCTGGAAGAACGCCAGATTCTGCTGCTTGAGCTGGATCTCCTTGTCGTCCACCCGCCGCGAGGTGAGCATCAGCCGGTAGGCCTTCAGGACATCCTCGCGCTCCAGCGCCGCGGTCTCGCCTTTCCCCATATCCGTCCTCCAGGTCGCTGCGCCGGCAGGCGACGCGCATGCCCCACACGAGGCTATCACTGCTCTCAAATTCCGCACCCCCCGCCGGCATTCCCGCCCGTCCCCCACCCGCCCGGGCTCACGGCTCCAGGCTCAAGGCTCAAGGACCACCCGCCCACCCAGGCAGGTCAGCGGCTCAGCGAATCAGGGGATCGGCCTCCCACCCGCCCTGCCAGCAGATCAGGAGATCAGCGCATCGGCGAATCGGCTCGTCCGCTCAACCCGTTTCTCCTTACATCTGGAGTGACGGACCTGGTCCGCCGCTCTGCCGCCGGAGCGCGCATGGCGTCGCCGTCTACCGTCCCAGCGCCTTGAGGATCCGGCCCTGGATGGCCGTGCAGCGGGCCATCACCTCGGCGGCGTCGACGGTGGTGACGGTGCGGTCGCGCACCACCACCCGGCCGCCGACGAGCACGGTGCGGACATGGGCGCCCCGCACCGCGTAGACGAGGTGGGCGTAGACGTCGTAGATCGGCGTCAGCTCCGGCACCCGGAGATCGATCAGCGCCAGGTCCGCCTGCTTGCCGACCTCGATCGAGCCGATGCGGTCATCCAGGCCGAGCGCCCGCGCGCCGTCGATGGTGGCCATGCGCACGAGCGCGCGCGCCGGCATCGCGGTCGGGTCGTGGCGGACGAGCTTGTGCGCCTTGCCGGCGAAGTCCATCGTCTCGAACTGGTCGAGGTTGTTGTTGCTCGCGGCGCCGTCGGTGCCCAGCCCGACCGCGATCCCGGCCGCCAGCAGCTCCGGCACCGGCGCCAGCCCCGAGCCGCCCTTCATGTTGCTCTCGGGGTTGTGCGTGACGCCGATCGCGTACCGCTTCATCAGGGCGATGTCCGACGCCGTGACGGTGATGGCGTGATGGACGAGCATTCCCGGCCCGAGCACGCCGGCACCCTCGAGCACCGTCAGCGTCGTCGTGCCGTACTTCGCGCGCACCGCGACGTCCTCCTCCGGCGACTCGTGGGCGTGGATCTGGAACGGCGCACGGTACCGGCGCGCGAGCTCCCGCGCCTTGACGATGACCTCGAGCGGCGTGGTGTACAGGGCGTGCGGCGCCACCGACGCGATCACCAGTGGATGGTCCTTGTAGCGCTGCAGGAAGCGCTCGGTGGCGGCGAGCGCCTCGTCGGTCGTCTTGTGGTCGGGCGCGGGGAAGCCGATGATCGTCTGGCCCAGGACGCCGCGCAGGCCCAGCTTCTCGGTGGCGCGGGCGATCTCCTCCTCGAAGTAGTACATGTCGGAGAACGTCGTGGTGCCGCTGCGCGCCATCTCGATCCCGGCGAGCAGCGTCCCCCAGTACACCAGCTCCGGGTCGACGGTCTTCGCCTCGGCCGGGAACACCACGCCGTTGAGCCACTCCATCAGCGCCAGATCCTCGGCGATGCCGCGCATCACGATCATCGGCACGTGGCCGTGCGTGTTGACGAGCCCCGGAATCACCAGATGCCCGCTCGCGTCGATCGTCTCGCGCGCGGCCGGCAGCGCCTCGCCGGCGGCGATCACCGCCGCGATCTTCCCATCGCGAACCGCGACCGACCCGCCCGCCAGCACCCGCATCTGCGCGTCCACCGTGACCACCGTGCCGCCCTTGACCAGCAGATCCACCGGCGGCGCCTGGGCCTGCGCCAGCACCAGCATCAGAGGCAGGAACGTGACCATGTGCCCTCCCATGCGCGACCCGGGTCGCACCACCGTCAATCTACACCGCGGCGGGCACCGATGGCGCGGAACGACCCCCGCCGCCACCACCCGCCCGGGCTCAAGGCTGCAGGCTCCAGGCTCAAGGACCGCCGCCCGACTCCCCAGTGCTACAGCGGGTCAGCTCTGCTGCTACACCGACCACCACGGGCGAATGTGGATGCCCGTGTGCGTGAGCGCCTCCTCGCCGGCGTAGACAAGCGTGGCCTGCCCGGCGTCGGCGGCCGCGAGGCCGGACCACCAACGGAGCGGCGTCAGCATGTCGGATGCGAAGGTGGCCCCCGACTTGATCTCGACCGGGCACAGCCGTGTGCCCTCCTCGATCAGGAGATCCACCTCGTGCCCCGTCTGGTCGCGCCAGTAGGAGATCGGTGGCGTGCGACGGTGGTGCCAGTACGCCTTGGCAACCTCGGCGATCACCAGGTTCTCGAACAGCGCTCCCCGCAGCGGATGCGTGTCGAGCTGCGACGCAGCGCGGACGCCCAGCAGGTGGCACGCGAGCCCCGTGTCGAAGAAGTACAGCTTGGGGCTCCTGATGACGCGCTTGTTGAAGCTCCGGTGGTGCGGCGGCAGCAGGAACACCAGGAAGCTCGTGACCAGGACCGACACCCACCGTCGCGCCGTGTCCACGGCGATGCCGCAGTCCGAGGCGAGCGCCGAGTAGTTCAGGATCTGCCCCGTCCGGCCGGCGCACAGGCGCAGGAAGCGCTCGAACGTCAGCAGGTCTCCGATGTTGAGGAGCATGCGCACGTCGCGCTCGACGTAGGTCTGCACGTAGTCCGCGAGCCAGACCTCCGGCGGGATCCTGCGGTCGTGGATGCGCGGGTAGAAGCCGGAGCGCACCAGCTCCCAGGGGGCGCCCTGCGCCTGCGTGTTGCAGAACAGCGAGGAGGGATCGGTCGGTTCGAGCTGAGGCCGTGCGGCCAGCTCGGCGCGGGAGAACGGCAGCAGGTGCAGGATCGCGCACCGTCCCGCCAGGCTCTGCGCCACCGTCTCCATGAGCAGGAGGTTCTGCGAGCCGGTCAGGACGAAGCGGCCGGGCGACGGATCGCGGTCGACCGTCGACTGCAGGTAGGACGCCAGCGACGGCACCCGCTGCGCCTCGTCGAGCACGACGGGGCCGGGAAAGCGCGCCAGGAACCCGCGGGGGTCCTCCCTCGCCAGCGTCGCCATGTCGCCGTCCTCGAGCGTGACGTACTCGTGCTTCGGAAACGCCGCCCGAACGATAGTCGTCTTCCCTGACTGACGGGGGCCGGTGAGCAGCACCACGGGGTAGAACCCGGCATCTCGCCGAAGGTACGGCTCGATCGTCCGCCTGATCATGTGTGTAATCTACGATTCAATCGTCGATCCGTCAACGGCTCCTCGGAACCCAATCCAGGCATCAGGTAGTGGCGTGTTCTCCAGCACTCGGGACCCCGCACCCCGCCAAGAGTGCCAACAGTGACGGACCAGGCACCGACCCAGGAGTGTCAAGAGTGCAGGGCCAGGCACCGACCACAGGTCCCGCATCAGTGCCGAGCGCTGCTGTCCGGTCGATCTGGACGCTCCAGAGGCTCCTTGTGGAGGCTGCGTGGTGAGGCCACCAGGCCACTTGACGTATCGGCGGTATGGCACGAGACTATGGCATGGAGGTACGACCAATGGGCCTGCTGAAGCGTACCTACGTCCTGCCTGAAGAGGTTCTGCGCCCATTCGAAGAAGCCGTCGGCCGGGGCCACCGGAGTGCACTCGTCGCCACGCTCGTACGGGAATGGACCGACGAGCAGCGCCGCCTGGAGCTGCGCAAGGCGGTCATCTCGGGTTGCCGCGAGATGGCCAGCGAGTACGTCGAGCAGGAGCGCGCCTACCATCTGCTGGAAGAGGAAGCGAGCCGTGGCCTCTAGCGATCTCCGGCGCGGCGACGTGGTCTGGGTGCACCTGGACCCGGTTGAGGGCTCTGAGCAGGGCGGGCGGCGCCCAGCACTCGTGCTCTCCCCCGACCTCATCAACGAGCACTCTCCCGTCGTGCTCGTCGCCGCCATCACGTCGCGCAAGACGGAGAAGGTCTATCCCTTCGAGACCCTGGTCCTGCCTCCCGAGGGCGGCCTGATAGAGCGCAGCAAGGTCCTGCTCATGCAGCTTCGCTCCCTGGACAAGCGCCGCCTGGACGGCATCCTCGGCCACCTCCAACCAGAGACCCTCCGGAAGGTGGACGAGGCTCTGCGAATCGCCACGGGTCTCACCCCGCTCTAGTCGCACGATGCAGCCGTATTGAACCCGCCTGCGAGGTCTGTCACGAGTGCCGGGCCTGGAGGCACCGAAAGTCCTGCGTCGTCCACGAGACCTGGCAGAAGTGTCAAGAGTGCCGGACCTGGCACCCAAGTCAGCCCGCCGGGGCTTCCACGATCCTCCGGACCGCATTCCCCAAGATGACAAGCAGCCGGAGGAACTTCTCATAGCGTTCCTGAAAGAAGTCCGGCTTGGAGTACGACAGGAAGCTGTTCGTGTCGATGGCGAAGAACTTCGAGCACTCGATCGGGAGGGAGTCGAGACGAAGGCAGGGAAAGGACAGCGTCGTGTGCAGATAGGACCGATAGGTGCCCCAGTCCCGACCGTACACCACCAGGCTCGTTTTCTTGTCCAGGACCCAAGAGGACCCCCGAGAAGCCCAGCCGTTCGGCGCGAGCAGGTTCTTCTCCAGTGCCTTCCCGACTCGCGGACAACCCGAACCAATGGCTGGCCACAAGTCGCGAGCGGAAGCACGGTGGTCTGTTGGGCTGCTCCGAGTTGCCAAGACCGCCGGGCTCTCGTTCGCCAGGCGGTCGAACCGCCTCCTGCCTATAGCGCTCCCGAGTCCGCCGAGCAGGTTGCAGAAACAGAGCAGGTATCGGATACGGGCATAGTCAAACGCTGGCTGTCCTTGGAGCAGGTGCGACACCATCTCACACGCCGCCGGCAGCTGCCAGGCGGAAATCACGTCAAATGGCTGGGCGCGCCGGAAGGCAAGGGACGCAAGGTGAGCAACGGCCCTGCGGTTTCTCCTCATCACCTCCGTGTCGGTCGGGCTATGCTGTTGGAGGGTCATCATCGTACTCCCAGAACCAATACGGGGTCCCCGGGACTGG
>JALOLB010000261.1 GCA_025456225.1 Thermoanaerobaculaceae bacterium | reverse complement strand
AGCAGTTCGACAACGAGCTGGGTCCGCCGTGGAAGGCCGCGAGCCGAAGCCGGTACCTCGAGGTCTCGTACCCGTTCCTCCACGCGGACCGGATCGTCACGCCGACGATCTTCCTCTGCGGCGAGAAGGACTGGAACGTGCCGGCCGTCGCCTCGGAGCAGATGTTCCAGGCGCTGAAGAGCCTCGGCCGGGACACGCGCCTGGTTGTCTACCCCGGCGCCCACCACCTGATCGATGCACCGAGCTACCGCAAGGACCTCCTCGAGCGGGTCGTGGACTGGTTCGAGAAGCACCTTCCGGCCGCACCGAAGTGATGGCGCCGACTCCCGGGCTTCAGGCCACCCCGCCGGGCCCCTTGCGTGCCAGGATCGGCCAGCGACCTTCGGCGTAGCGTGACATCTCCCGGGTGGGTGGCGTGTGGCGGGCCAGCGCGGTGAGGCCCTCGGGCGAAGCGGAGGCGACGAAACGGTCGCCCGCCGCAAGGCGCTCCTCGTCGGGCGGGTGGAGGCGGAACCGGCCGTCGGCGACCGTGCGGTGGGCTACGATCGCCACGTCGAAGATCCGCTCGATCTCCCCGAGGGTGCGACCGACCAGGTCTGACTCCTCCACCACTGTGAACTTGGTGATCGTGAGCAGGCTCCGGGCGTCACCCTCACCGAAGGCGATGGCGTGGTCGAGCGGCACCTTGGTGGCCGCGGCGGCGAACGCCGGGGCGGCGATCTCCGGGATCGAGAACGCCGTGTTGATGTCGAACCCGACACGCACCCTGGCCGCCATCGCGACGTCCGCCATGCGCAGCACGACCTTGATGGCCGGCGCCAGGCGCCGCGCCTCGAGGGCGATCGAGAGGTTGGTGAGGTCGTCGGAGGTACAGGGAACGATGGCGTCCGCACGGTGGATGCCGGCGCTCTCGAGGACCTCCCCCCGCCGGGCGTCGCCGATGACCACGGGCACGTTCCAGGCCCGCAGCTCGTCGAGCAGCGGATTGTCGCGGTGGTGCTCGACCACCACGACCTCCTGCCCCAGGTCGAGAAGCCAGCGGATCGACCGCAGGCTCACCCGCCCGAGGCCGCACACCACCGCGTGATCCGAGTAGGTCGAGGCCATGGCGCGACTCCATGCTTCCGAGCTGAGCAGGGTGGTCCCGAGTCGGACCAGGCCCTGGCCGAGCACCAGCACCCCGGTGACCGGCACGAGGAAGAACACCAGCCTGGTCAGCCAGGCCGCCGGCAGCGGCAGGCTCGACTGGAAGACGAGCAGCATGCCGACCGCGTAGACGGCCTCGCCGAGGTCGAGACCGACCCGGCCGGTGTCCGGATGGACGTAGTTCCACCTGAGGTCGATGGTGGCCAGCGCGGTGAGCACACCGAAGACGAGGAGCAGCACCCCGAACCCCCGGGCCCCCGGCATGCGGAAGAACGCCCGTGCCCGCCGGAGCTGGAGCGTCCGCCGCCACCACCCGCCAAGACCTGTCCCTCGGCGTCTCATCGGCCCCACGATAGCGCATGTCGGTGGAGCGAGTGGCACCACCTGGCTCATCTCCGTGAGTAGCAAGCCGGCTCTCAACCCGCGTCACGGAGCCGTGACGAGGACGGGCCGGCGTGGCCACCCTGTCCCCTACTTCCTCCAGGGGGGCGTGAGGCCGAGGCGGGCGAGCTTCTCCTCGGCCTCGGCGCGCTCGCGGTTGCGCTTGAGGGCAGCCCCGGTGCGCTCGAGCCAGCCGAGGGCTCGGGCCGCCTCGATGGCGGCTGGTCGGTCGCCGCGGGCCAGGAAGCCCAGCACCTCGGCCTCGGCCCGCGACAGGCTCAGCCCCTGCAGGCGGTACTCGACGAACGCCTCCCACACCAGGGGCACCCAGCGCGCCACGATCTGGTGACCGATCAGGGTCGCATAGGCCCGGATCTCCTCCTGGGCGTGCACGTCCATGCGCAGCTCGAGGAAGTGCAGCAGGTTGTGGAGGTCGATCTTCCAGTACGCCTCGGTGTAGGTGCACAGGGGGAGGTCCTTGCGGGCCTGCTCTCGGGCCACGCCGAGGGCGAGACGGTGCTCGTAGGCCTCCCGCGCCTGGCGGTGCACCTCGCGCTCCTGCCGGGTGAGCGCCTCGCCGCGACCGGCGTCGAGCATCCCGGCCGAGCCCTGCTTGTTGTCGGCGGACTGCAGCCGCCAGCCATCGGCGGGCGTCTGCACGGCGGCGTCGATGGCCACCGAGTAGCGGGTCGAGTACTCGTTGACGTTGGCCGTCCGGTGGCGGATCCACTGTCGCCACGCGTCCATGGGGACCCGCACGTGGAGCTTGAGCTCGCACATCTCGAACGGCGTCGTGTGCTGGTGGCGCATCAGGTAGCGGATGAGGCCGCGATCCTCGCTCACCAGCTTCGTGCCGGCACCGTACGAGACCCGGGCGGCCTGCACGATCGCCCGGTCGTCGCCCATGTAGTCGACGACGCGCACGAAGCCGTCGTTGAGGACCTTCAGCGGCTCGCCCAGGATCACGTCCAGGGCCTCCACCTGGGGCCGGATCAGCTTCTCGAACCCACCGTCCATGCCACCCCCGCCGACGGCACCCATGCTAGCAACCGACGGCACCTTCCGGCAGTGATCCAGAGTACACCCGCGACGCGGGCAGAAGGTGCGGTCGGCACCCAGGCCCGTGCCGTGGCCGAGCGGCCGGTGGGTCCCCGCGAGCCGTCAACCCCGGGCTGTCCGAGGGCGCCCGTCAGTACACCGCGCCACCGGGGGCGGTGGAGGTGAGGTTGCCGTCGGCTGCGCTCACGGCATAGGCGAGGCCACCGGAGCGCCGGATGAGAAACCGGAACGCCTCCGCGATGGCCTCGTCGCTCCCTCCGCCCATCAACGCGACGCCGCCGCTGACCGGAGTCGTCACCTCGCCGGGATTGCCCACCACCATGCGGGCCGGCACCGGCGCGCGGGCGAGTCGCCGTCTGATCGGCCTTCCGCCCTCGCCGCCGGCGCCCGTCGCCAGGGTCAGCACCGCACCGGCCACGGCCAGCCAGCGGCAACCGGTAAGGAACCTCACCGGACTCCCCCTCGCACGTCGCGGCGCGGGAGCCGGAAGACGTCGACGCTCTCGAGGGTGCCCACGAGCTCCAGCCGGCGCCGGAGCTCGGCCAGCACTCGCGCCTCCCGGGCGTCGGTGGCAAGGACCACCAGGCTCCGCGGGGTGCCGCCGCCGTACCCGGGTGTCACGACCAGCACGGTCACGCCCTCCCCCTGCAGGCGGGCCAGGAGCTCGTCAGCCGTCCGGGCCTGCCGCAGCCACTCCAGGAGGGGCGGCTCGTGCAGGATCCCCTCGACGATCCAGGGGCGATCCAGGTAGTACGGAGCTGGGAAGTCGAGCGCCATGATCCGGCCGTCGCCCGCCACCTCGCTGGCGAGCGTGGCTGCACGCCAGCCCGGCACCACGGCCGTCAGGTAGGCGGGCCGATCCTGCCGGCGGAGCAGGTAGTCCCACGGTCTCGACGCGCTGCCCGTCACGCCCACCGCCCACCACGCCGCGGGTGCGACGACCACCACCGCCACCCCCTGTGCCCACCACCTCGACAGCCGCCCCAGGGCCAGCCCCTCGCACGCCGCGAGCCCCCAGAGCGCCGGCAGCAGGTACCGCGTGGGCGGCCGGAACCACACCCCGAGCACGGCGTACGCCGCGATCAGCATCACCCACGGGCGAGCTGCGCGGACCCGCACCGCAATGACCATCGCGGCGAGGCCCAGCAGGTGGTGCCACCCCACCACCTCGTCGGCCTGCCGGGCGGTCGTCTGGCCCCAGGCGATACCGAGATACCCCGGCACGTCGGCGTGGAAGCGCACCGCGAACTCGTGCGCCCCCTCCCGCAGCCCCGGGAGGGCCCGCCCCACCAGGGCGGAGCCAGCCGGGAAGAGCGGATCGCCCGTGTGCACGGCGTTTCGCACCGCAAACGGCGCCCACGCCAGGGCGACCGGGGCCGCCAGACAGCCGAGAGTGCGCCAGCGCGTCCCGCGCGGGCTCCTGACCAGCCCCGCCAGGCCGAGCGCCGCCACGGCCGGGCCGGCGGTGAGCTTTACGATCGCCGCCAGGGCCAGCGGCCATCCGGTGAGCGTCGTCCGGCGCCGCGCCACCAGCAGCGCAGCCGTCGCCACGCCGAAGAGCGCAACGTGGTCCACGAAGGCGGCTCCGGCCGGCGCCAGCGCGACGGGCGACGCGGCGAGCAGGAGCGGCGCAAGCATCGCGGCCGTGCGGCTCCTCCGGTCGGCGTGGACGGTCAGGGCAAGGGTGGCGAGGGCCGCGCCGAAAAAGCCGGCGTGCAGCCACTTCGCGACCTCGCCCCCGGCCGCGACAAGACCCAGCAGGTAGAGCATCTCGGCGGTCTGCGGGAAGGCGCCGGTGAGGTCGAACGGGTAGAACCGGATCTGCCCGCTCAGCAGGTACCATTTGGGCAGCGCCACGTGGTAGCGGAGGCCGTCCGAGTCCACGAGCGGCACCGCGAGCTGGGGCAGCAGCGCCAGCACCACCAGGACCGTGGCGGCAGAAGCCAGCGGGGTGCTCCTCGCCAGCAACCACAGGTGCCGCCCGCAGCCTCGCACCGCCCGCCACGCGTCCGGAGCGGCCCGCAGCGCCTGAACCCCCAGGATCGCCGCAGCAGCCAGGGCGGCCCGGGTCGAGATCAGGCTGCCCACGACGAAGACGAGCCATCCCGTGGCCAGGGCGCCGACCGCGAGGGCGACCGGCGCCGTCCAGCGACCGCTGCCACGGCGCAGGCGCGACGGGAGCAACGAGGTGCCCACCAGGAGCAGCGCGCCTGTCAGCAGTACGGCGACCAGCGCCGGCGGCACGGCAGCAGCCAGGGCACCCAGCAGTCCCGCGGTCATGGCGCGGAGTCTATCAGCCCCTCCCCGCCCACCCACCCACCCAGGCCTCAGGCCTCAGACCTCAGGCTTCAGGCCTCAGACCTCAGGCCTCAGGCCTCAGGCACTGCAAGCACGACTGGGTGGGTGGGGGAACCTGAGGCCTGAGGCCGGCGGGCTCGGGTGGTGGAGAACCTGAGGCCTGGATGGAAGTGAAGGGGGGGACCGCTACGTCCACACGCCGGGGATGAGGCGCTGGCATGAAGGGCACTTCCCGGCGCTCAGCTTGTTGTCCAGCACCTGGAAGCCGAGCCGCTTGACGACCAGGGCGCCGCATCCCGGACAGAACGTGCTCTCCCCGGCATGGCCGGGCACGTTGCCCGTGTAGACGTGGTGCAGCCCCTCGGCCCTGGCGAGCGTCCAGGCATGCTCGAGGGTCTGCACCGGCGTGGGCGGCAGGTTCAACAGACGGTAGGTGGGGTGGAAGCGCGTGAAGTGGATCGGCACGTCCGG
>JALOLB010000260.1 GCA_025456225.1 Thermoanaerobaculaceae bacterium | reverse complement strand
GGCGGCGCTGCCGGAGGCGCAGGACATCGATACGACGGATCCGGCGGACGTCGGGGACGCCCTGCTCGAAGGGCTCATGAGCGCATGCCAAGACCCCGTGCCTGTCCAAACGATGGGCACCTTCACCTCGCCACCCGCTCCACCAAATACCCCACCTACGCCCCCACATACGCCCCCGGTGGATGTGGTAGAGCCCACGCAGGTATGCGCGCGCTGTGGCAAGCCGAGCCCGCTGGCCGACTACAAGTCCGGCAGCCGGCACTACACGATGTGCCACGCCTGCAGGTCCGAGCAGTCGAAGAAGGCCATCGCGGCGAGGCATCCGCGCCGACCCGACCCTGCTGCCGACGACGAGGTGCCCCACACGCCCGGCCCCGACGGACCGACCCACCCGGAGACGACCGCTGCATCGACTGCGGCGCCGCCATCCCCGGACCTAGTTACCCAGGAGTCAGGCGCAAGTGCAAGGCCTGCCTCGGGGTCGTTCCTGTCGAGGTTGAGGCCAGGCCGGTCCTGATGCCGCCCGTGGGCTACAACACCCGGCTGGGGAAGCCAACCGGAGTGAGGAGAGGATGATGAAGATCGTTGAGTTCCACGGCGAGAAGATGCAGACCTTCGACCCTGAGAGGGAGTCGGGCAACCGCGAAGGCCTGGAGCGGTGTCGGGGGCTGAAGGGCTACCACTACCGTTCACACATCATCTTCGTGTCGCCGGGCAAGGGCATGAGTCAGCTCTACGGCGTGTTCAGGTGGGACTGCGAGAAGGGCCTGGTGCGGATCATGCCGGCTGAGCTGTTGCTCCTCGGCTCCATCGCCCAGGCCCAGCACGACCTGGACATCTTCGGGAGGCAGAGGGGACTAGCGGCTGCCGACCAGGCCGATGTCGAGAAGGCGAGGTTTGGATGCGATGGGTGACCTCGCGGTCCGCCGCCCCATCGTGCGGTACTTCGGCGGCAAGTGGAGGATCGCCCCGTGGATCATGGGCCACTTCCCGCCACACCGGCTCTACTGCGAGCCGTTCGGAGGCGCGGCGAGCGTGCTCCTGCGCAAGCCCCGGTCCGCCTGTGAGGTCTACAACGACCTGGACGGCGAGGTCGTGAACCTGTTCCGGGTGCTGAGGGACCCCAAGGCAGCGCAGCAGCTATGCCACCTGGTGACCCTCACGCCGTTTGCCCGCGAGGAGTTCGAGCAGGCGTATGAGCCGGCGGACGATCCCATCGAGCGGGCCAGGCGGCTGGTCATACGTGGCCAGATGGGCTATGGCAGCCGGGGCGTCTCGGGCAAGCACCGAACGGGCTTCAGAGTCTGGGACTGCGCGGGGCGAAGCGACCTGGCCTATCGCGGCTGGGACCACTTCCCCGAGACGGTCGCGGCCGTCGCTCAGAGGTTCCGCGGCGTGATCGTGGAGCACAAGCCGGCCGTCGACGTGATCCGTCGGCTCGACGAGCCGGACGCACTTTTCTACGTCGACCCTCCCTACGTGCCCGAGACGCGGGCGGAGTGGACGTCGTCCCAGCGGTGCTACCGCCAGGACATGACGACCGCAGAGCACGAGGAGCTCGCCGCGGTGCTCAGCCAGGCCAGGGGCTTTGTTGTGCTGTCGGGCTATCGGTGCGAGCTGTATGACGGGCTCTACGCCGGCTGGCGGACCGTGTCGCGCGGATCTCGCGCTGGCTTTGACACACCGCGGGTCGAGACCCTATGGCTCTCGCCGGCGACTGCTGAGCGGCTGCCGATGCCGCTGGGGCTGACTGACTGATCGTTTTGCTGGGGCCGCACCTCACGGATGCAGCTCTCACCGTGCCAGGAAGGCGCGGGCGGCCCCGGCTGATGTTGACGAATATACCAATTCGCACACGGAGGATGGAAATGGCAAGGTTTCGCGGACAGGTTCACAAGTTCACGGTCGACGACAAAGGCGCGCTCGCCGTGCAGATCGACATGCTCGCGACGGCCGAGAACGCGGCCGCGCTGGTGCCGCTGGCCGGGGCGAAGGCCACGATCGCGATCTGGCCCGAACAGGGGGCGCTGGACCTCACGGACGACCAGTACCAGCCCGAGTCGACTGTAGCGCAGCTTGACGACTACCAGGTCCGGTGGCTGGAGCTGGGGCGGCTGCAGGAGTGGGCGGATGAGCGCCATATGATCGTGAGCTACCCCTGTGCGGCTCACAGCACGTACCAGGTGGTGCGGGAGGTGGGCAAGGAGCTGGAGATCCTCGGCGAGGGCGTGACACGGTATGACGCGCTACAGGCGGCCCACGACGCCTACTACCCCGAGCCCGAGGAGGAGGCGGTCGAGGTCGAGGCGCTGGAGGAGACGTTCGCCGAGGAGGCCCAGGCAATGCTGGGGGCGGCGCAGGAGGGGGCGCAGGCCGAGCCAGAGGGCAAGCCGCTGATGGACGTGTTGTCGCAGTGAGTGGACCGCGGCCACCTGGAGGTGAATACTGGGACCTGCGCATGGTCACGGGTGATGACCCGGAGGTGGCCGCGTTCCTGTACCGCTGCGCCGAGGCGAGGCGCAAGGACAAGACCAAGCTGGAGAACCGACGCCGCTGGCGGGAGGGGCTGCCTGACAAGTGCGGCTTCAGGTGGGACACGTTCATGCAGACCGTGACGGCGCAATACGAGAAGATGCAGCACACGCTGTGCTGGCGCTGTGCCCACTGCACGGTCTCGGAGGCGCGCCCCCGCTGCTGGAAGCAGAGCACTCCGGTGGGCGACGTGGTCCGGCAGTGCCCACACTTCGAGGACAGGTGGGCCGGGGGCCGGATGAGCTTCGATCCCATCGTGCGCTTCGCTCAGTTCAAGGCCGACAGGCTGGCGGCCACTGGGAGTGACTTCGGGAACACCGCGGTGTCCTGGCTGCAGGCCAACATGCACGACACCGGCTGGATCGACGACGACCAGTTCGCCGTGGTGGACGGCTACCGGATGGGCGCCGTCTACGAGGATGACGTGAGGGAATACCTGGTGCAGGAGGCGGACATCGAGCTGTGCGCCGAGCGGTGGTTTGTCTGGACCGACCGCAACGACGTGCGGCGTTTCCGCCAGGTTGACGGCATCGAGGAGCTGGAGGGGTGCGTGTTGGTCTACGAGATCAAGCGCGACGTCTGCCAGGCAGCGATCCGGCAACTGCGCGACATCTACCTGCCTCTGGCTGAGGCTTACTTCGAGAAGCCGGCCAACGGCGTGATCGTGGCCGGAAGCCTGCTGAACTGCGACCTCTGCGAGCTGCCCGTGAAGTGCCGGAAGCTGACGTCGCTCGACGAACGTTTCGGACCAGGTTGGGGAGTGTTTCACTATGAGCCTGAGCAGGGATGCTCTCAGGACCGCGCTGCCTGCGGAGCTGACGGGGCTGCCGCAGTGGGTTTGCTACAGGCTGGAGGACAGAGGCGAGCCGAAGCTGGCTAAGGTCCCCTGGGACCCCAAGACGCCGAGGAGGGCGCAGGCCAACGACCCGGGCACCTGGGGCGACTTCGAGACGGCCCTGTCGGTGCTGGACCAGCACGACGGCATCGGCTTCGAGTTCAGCCCGCTCGACCCGTTCGTGGGCGTGGACCTCGACGGCTGTGTCATCGACGGCCAGGTCCAGCCCTGGGCCCAGACCATCATCGACAGCTTCATGTCCTACACGGAGTTCAGCCCTTCAGGCACGGGCGTGCACATCATCGTGCGCGGCGAGAAGCCCGGCCCCCGCTGCCGCAAGGGCACGATCGAGATGTACGAGGAGGGCAGGTATCTTACGATGACGGGCCTGCGCGTGCCCGATACCCCGCCCTTCATCGCCGACTGCCAGCGCCAGCTGGTCTGGCTTTATAACGACCTGTTCCCCGAGAAGCACGAGCCGCCGCCGCGGCCGATGGGGCCTGCCACCCGCTGCTCGATCGACGACGAGGACCTCCTCGAGCGGATCCGCAAGTCGAGGTCGGGCGGCGACTTCGACCGCCTGTGGGCCGGCCACTGGAAGGGCGCCTACCCGTCGCAGTCGGAGGCCGACATGGCCCTGGCCTGTATGCTGGCGTTCTGGACGGGCCGCGATCCCCAGCGGATGGACACGCTCTTCCGCCGGTCGGGCCTGATGCGCGACAAGTGGGACCGCGAGGACTACCGGGCCAGGACGCTGGACGGCGCGATCGCGACGACGAAGGACACCTACAGGCCAGGCCGCAACGGCAGCGGCGGGCCTCCCGAGATGCCACCGCACCCGGCCGACTGCTGCGAGGACGCGCCGGCGCCTGGCGACGACCAGGACGCCGCGGCCTATGAGCCGTCCGAGCCGCCGCCCGTGGTCCCGGCCACCGACGTCACCCAGGGCGTGCCATACATCAGCGTGGCCGAGCTGCTGCAGCGCGAGATCCCGCCGGCATCGTGGCTGGTGGAGCCACTCCTGCCGGACGTGGGCGTGGCGATGATGGCCGGCGACAGTGGAGTCGGCAAGTCGTGGCTGGCCTATCACCTGGCCCTCTCGGTCGGCGCCGGCGTGCCCTTCCTGGGGCGCTTCCTCACGATCAGGAAGCCCACCCTCGTCATCGACCTGGAGAACGGAGAGGCCAGGGCGCAGCTGCGGATGCGGAAGCTGGTCCAGGGCATGAAGGTCGATCCGCTGGACCTCGACCTCACCTTCATCCAGGTGGGCAGGCGCCTGCCGATCGACCGCCCCGAGGTGGCCGCCAGGTTCGCCAGCCAGGTCAAGGAGCTCGGCCCCGGCCTGGTCATCATCGACAGCCTCCGCCGTGTCTACAGCGGCGACGAGAACGACTCGGCCACGTCTGCCAAGATCGGCGAGGCGCTCAAGGTCGTGGCGGAGACAGCCGGCTGCCTGGTCCTGGCGATCCACCACCTCCGTAAAGCCTCATCCGAGCGGCCGAACGACCCTGGCGAACGCCTGCGCGGCTCCTCTGACTGGCGGGCTGTGATGGACGCGATTTTCGTGGTGACCAGGCGCCGCAAGGACGCCATCAGCCTTTACCACACGAAGTGCAGGGACGCCGAGGAGCAGGAGGAGTTTCTGGTCGAGCTCAAGCTCGGCGAGGTCGATGAGCCGGCGATCATCCGCCACCTGGGCGACCTGGCCGAGGACAAGATCGGGCGGGCTAAGGAGCTCGTGCTGGAGATGCTGGCTGGCGGGCCTACCCCGAAACCCGACATCACAGGCATGTCCGACGAGTGGGACATCGGCGAGCGCACCATCATCAGAGCCCTGCAGGAGCTGGAGGCGGAGGAGACGATCATCAGCCACCAACCCAGCCGCCGGCAGCCCAAGACATACCATCTGCCCGGCCAGTTGACGGGAGGGTTGGAGCTGTGAAAACCGCGAGTCGAGCCACGAGTCGAGCCAAGGTTGAGCTGCATTTGGCTCGACTCGGAGTATGGACAGAAA
>JALOLB010000057.1 GCA_025456225.1 Thermoanaerobaculaceae bacterium | reverse complement strand
CGGATTCGACCTTGCGCGCCGACGTTGCAGTCGCACCACCCTCTCTACGATCAACACATGTGGGCTTGCCGCCACTTCGGAAGAGGGAGCGGCCTTCGCTTCCGGATTCTCCCGGGCTCTTCCGGATTCACTTCGATGCAGGCACAACGATGGGGCGTAAGACGTCCACTCTCAAGCACTACGTGGCGAGCACACCATGATCGGCAAGTTACCCTTCGGTTTCCGGAGAGTTCCGGTTTCTCCAGACGACTGCGACCAGGTCCCCACGAAAGCGAACTACTCGGAGGCGGTTGCAGGAGGACCAAGACGAGTCATCGTCCAAGCCCGGAGGATGGCGACGTGACCCTCGAACCCAACGGGAGTCGCGCCATGGTCCACGGTTGCCCCTTGGGGCTGCAGCGGCGAGGCGGGGAGAGTCCTTGGAGCTGCCGAGCCGGAAGCAAGAAACGAACTGCCTCCGCAGCCCCAGGTTTCCGAAGAAGGTTATGTAGCCTATGAGTCGAGTTATGTGCCAACAAAACCCTGAAAACGCTTTCCTCTACTGGCTGATCGACTGCTCGAACTCCTGTGCGGCGCTCACGGCTGACGCAGCCAGTCACTTCCAGCTTCGAGCACGCTGATGGCCGCCAACTCGAACCAGATCGTCGCGAAGCTCTGGAACTACTGCAACATCCTGCGGGACGACGGGCTGTCGTACGGGGACTACCTCGAGCAGCTCACGTTCCTGCTGTTCCTCAAGATGGCCGACGAGCAGAGCCGGCCACCGTGGGGAAAGCCCTCGCCGGTGCTGGCCGGCTTCGACTGGCCGAGCCTGCTGCAGCGCGGCGGGGACGAGCTGGAAACCCACTACCGTCACGTGCTCGAGACGCTGGGCAAGCAGGGCGGGCTGCTGGGCCTCGTGTTCCGTAAGGCGCAGAACAAGATCCAGGACCCGGCCAAGCTGCGGCGGCTGATCGTGGACCTCATCGACCGGGAGCAGTGGTCGGCGATGTCGGCGGACGTCAAGGGCGACGCGTACGAGGGGCTGCTGCAGAAGAACGCCGAGGACGTGAAGGGCGGCGCGGGGCAGTACTTCACGCCGCGGCCGCTGATCCAGGCGATCGTCGAGGTGATGCGCCCACTGCCCGGGATGACGGTCTGCGACCCGGCGTGCGGCACGGGTGGGTTCCTGCTGGCGGCGCACGACTTCCTGGCGCACAACCCGTCGCTCGACGTGGAGCAGAAGCGGCGGCTGCGGTCGGGCACGCTGTTCGGCGTGGAGCTGGTGGACTCGGTGGCGCGCCTCGCCGCGATGAACCTGCTGCTGCATGGGATCGTCGGCGACGGCGATAGCGTGCCGATCGAGGTGCGAGACTCGCTCGGAAGCCAGGGTGGGAAGCACTTCGAGATGGTGCTCACCAATCCCCCGTTCGGGCGCAAGTCGGCGGTCACCATCGTCACCGAGGAAGGGCGCGCCGAGCGCGAGAATCTGGCCATCCACCGGGACGACTTCTGGGCCTCCACCTCCAACAAGCAGCTCAACTTCGTGCAGCACGTCTTCACGCTGCTGCGGCAGCACGGGCGCGCCGCGGTGGTGGTGCCGGACAACGTGCTGTTCGAGGGCGGCGCGGGCGAGACGATCCGCCGGAAGCTGCTGCACGAGGCCGACACGCACACGCTGCTGCGGCTGCCGACCGGTGTCTTCTACGCGCAGGGAGTCAAGGCCAACCTGCTGTTCTTCGACCGCAAGCCGGCGGCCGAGCGACCCTGGACAGAGAAGCTCTGGATCTACGACCTGCGCACCAACCAGCACTTCACGCTCAAGGAGCACCACCTGTCGCGGACTGACCTGGACGAGTTCGTGGCGTGCTTCCGGCCGGACAACCGGCATGAGCGGGTCGAGAGCGAACGGTTTCACGCCTTCTCGTACGACGAGCTGGTCAAGCGCGACAAGGCGAACCTCGACATCTTCTGGCTGCGCGACGAGTCGCTCGAGGACTCGGCCAACCTCCCCGACCCGGACGTTATCGCCCGCGAGATCGTCGAGGACCTCGAGGCCGCCCTCGAGCAGTTCCGCGAGCTCGCCGAGGACACGCGGGCGTAGCACCCACCATCCATCCTCTCGAGCGCAGCGGGACCTCAAGCCTACCTCGCGATGCGGCGTGCGGAACCGCTGGCGGCGACGCCACTGACGTCGCCGCCAGGGACGTTGCCATTGACCCGACGCTGGCATATCCTCATGGCATGGAGAATGCCATGGTTTCGATGGCACAGCACAACTTCCATGTGCCGATGCCGGCGCAGATGTACCGCGATCTGCGAGCCGCGGCCGAGCGGCGCGGGGTGCCGGCCACGACGCTCGTCCGCCAGGTGCTGGAGGAATGGCTCGAGGCGCATCGCCGGCTGGTCGTGGCCGAGGCCATCGCTGCCTACGCTGCTGACGTCGCCGGCACCACCGCGGATCTCGACCCCGAGCTCGAGGCGGCAGCGGTTGAGGCGATGCCGTCGGAGCACGAGCCATGAGACGCGGCGAGGTGTGGTGGGCGGAGCTCGCACCCCGCTCGGGCTCCGAGCAGCAGGGCCGGTGGCCTGTCGTCGTGGTCTCCCATGACGCGTTCAACTCGACCGCGGGCTGGCGCTCGGTGATCGTCGTGCCACTTTCGACCGCCGCGAACCAGATGCGCCGGGGTCCCACGGCAGTCGCGATCGACGAGGGCGAAGGCGGGCTGCGTCAGTTCTCGGTCGCCCTGTGTCACCAGGTCACGACCCTCGATCGGGCCAAGCTCGTTGCCCGGGTTGGTGCGCTGAGCGAACCGACACTGGCAGCGCTCGAATCGGGCTTGAAGATGGCTCTCGACCTGCGCTGATTCAGCGCGACGACCAGCGGTGGCGGCACATCGTCCCCCACCCGCCCGGCGCGGCCCGGAGGCCCGCGCCCACCTCGGGGTCGATGCGCGCTCCGGGACGCAGCCACAGCCTACGGCTCGCAGGTGGACGCGGTTGTCCTCAACCGCGTCTCGGCGCCGCGGGCGCCGGCGCGGCCCTGTGTGCCGCGTGGCGCGGCCGGGAAGTCCGCGCCCACCTTGAGACGTGGCGTGGCCGGCGGCCTGTGGCCTTGACTGATTCGACGCCCGGACCCAAACTAGTCGTGCACATGTATGTGTGCATGTGCAAGGAGGCTTCCATGCCGCAGCTTCATCTCTACGTTCCCGAGCCGGTCGCGGCTTCGATCCGGCAGCGCGCGCACGCCGCCGGACAGAGCGTGTCGAGCTACCTGGCCCAGCTCGTGGCGAGGGATGCTCAGGACGCCTGGCCGGCTCGGTTCTTCGAGGACGTGATAGGCGGCTGGCACGGCGAACCCCTCAAGCGGCCCCCGCAGGGTCGGTTCGAGGCGCGGGAGAGGATGTAGATGTTCCTGCTCGACACAAACGCCTGCATCCGCCTCCTCAACGGGAGCTGCGCCGAGCTTGCCGCCAGGCTGCGGACGCATGCCCCATCCGAGGTATGCCTCTGCTCTGTCGTCAAGGCGGAGCTCCTGTACGGCGCCAGGCACAGCGCCCGCGTCGCCGACAACCTGCGCCTTCTCGAGCGTTTCTTCTCCGCCTTCGCGAGCCTGCCTTTCGACGATGCGTGCGCCGAGCAGTACGGCCAGATCCGAGGCGAGCTCGAGGCCACCGGCACGCCCATCGGGCCCAACGACCTCCTCATCGCCTCCGTGGCACGCACCCACGGTCTCACGCTGGTGACCCACAACGTGGATGAGTTCTCGCGCGTCATCGGTCTGCGACTGGAGGATTGGGAGCAAGACACTGCCTGAGGCTCACGAGACGTCGAGAGCGGCCACGCGCCCATCTCGGGGCCGACTCGCGCTCCCTGACGCTGTCACAGCTCACAGATCGGAGGTGGACGCGGTTGTCCTCAGCCGCGTCTCGGCGCCGACAGGGAATGAACCTGCTACGCTTTTCCACGCGGCGCGCGCCGCCGGGAGGGATTGTGGCGAAGAGGACGATCAAGCCTGGACCGTACATCGTGCCGATGCCGACGGTGCTGGTGGGCTCCGTGGTCGACGGGCGGCCCAACTTCATGACCGCGGCGTTCTGCGGCATCGCCAACTACCAGCCGGCTGTGATCGGGTGCGGGCTCAACCCGACCCACCGGACCTGCCGCGGCATCGAGGAGCACGGGGCGTTCTCGATCAACGTGCCGTCCCGGGACCAGGTCGTGGTCACCGATTACTGCGGGCTCGTCTCCGGCGACAAGGTGGACAAGAGCACGCTCTTCGAGACGTTCACCGGCTCGCTGCCCGGCGCGCCGATGATCTCGTCCTTCCCGCTCACGGCCGAGTGCCGACTCCTCCAGAGCGTGCCGCTCGGGCAGGACACCCTCTACCTGGCCGAGATCGTCGCCGTGCACGCCGAGGAGGGGATCCTCACCAAGGACCAGGTCGACTGGCACAAGCTGCACCCGCTGCTCTTCACCTTCCCCGACGCGGGGTACTGGGCGATGGGCGAGTACGTCGCCAGGGCCTGGTCCGTGGGGAAGCAGCACCCGCGCTGAGGAACCGGACAATGAGCGAGACCGATGGGATGCGTGGTCGCCGCAAGGGGCTGTGGACCGTGCTCGTGGCCGTGGTTGCATTGCTCGCCGCGCTCGTGGGCACGGTCGTCTGGCGCACCGCCCGCACCCGTGCGCTGGAGGTCAGGCGGCGGGCGACGCATCGCGTCATGCGGGAGCTCGCGACGGGCTGGGAGCTGTACTTCGTCGACACCGGGACGTACTGCCCGGAGGGCATGACCGCGCCTGTCCTCGCCTGGGGCAACCTGACCACCGCCGACCTCGCGCGCATGCTCCGGGGGCCGTACGTCAAGGACGACGTGTTCGCCTCGGTCGACGGCTGGGGGCGAGAGCTCGAGCTCGGAGTGCAGTGCACTCCCGGGTGTGCGCCGTCAGCCGCCAGCCCGGAGCCCTGCGCGTACTTCATCCGCTCGTCCGGGCGCGACGGGACCTGGGAGCAGGACCGCTACGCCCGCCGCTTCACCTCCACCTCCGACTACGACGCTGACATCGTGTTCTCCAACGGCCAGTTCGTCCAGGTCTCCGATCCCGGCGAGGCGCCGTGACCCCACCGGCGGCCGTGCGTGCGCACGCGGCTCGACACGCTGCCCGGGCGCGGACCTCTACAATCGGCTCGTGACGATGCTCGCCTGGGTCCTCGGTGCCGTGCTGGCGGTCTCGCTGGTCTCCTGGGGGCTGGTGCTGCGCGGCGCGATCCTGCTGTTTGGCGTCCCGCGCCTGGGCGATCTCGACGCCCCCGAGCCCGCCCCGTGGCCGCGCCTGTCGGTGGTGATCCCGGCCTGCAACGAGGCGCACACGATCGAGCCGGCGGTCCGCTCCATCCTGGCCCAGGACTACCCGGCCCTCGAGGTCGTGCTGGTGGACGACCGCTCCACCGACGCCACCGGCGCGCTGGTGGACCGCCTCGCCGCGGCGGACCCGCGCGTCGTCGCGGTGCACGTCCGGGAGCTGCCCGAGGGGTGGCTCGGCAAGGTCTGGGCGCTCCACACCGGGCTCGGCCACGCGACCGGCGCGTGGGCGCTCTTCACCGACGCGGACGTGCACTTCGCCGCCGGCGCCCTGCGCCGCCTGGTGGCCGCCGCCGTCGCGCGCCGGCTCGACCACCTCGCCGCCCTGCCGGCCGCGTGGCGGGTGAGCCTGCCGGTGGACATCATGGTCACGCACTTTCTGCGCGCCCTCCTCACGGTGGTCCTGCCGCCGTGGGGGGTCGAGGATCCCGCCTCGCGCCGCTTCTTCGGTGTCGGTGCCTGCAACCTCCTGCGGCGCGAGTCGCTCGACCGCACGGCCGGGCTCGGGTGGCTGCGCATGGAGACGGGCGACGACATGGGCGTGGGGCTGCTCATGAAGCGCGCCGGGGCCCGCTGCCTCGCGGTCTCGGCGTTCGACGAGCTGGGCCTGTGGTGGCACCGCTCGATCGCCGAGGCGGCGCGCGGCCTCGAGAAGGGGTACGCCGCCCTGGGGCGCTGCCGGGTGTGGCGCCTGCTCGTCATGGCGCTCCCCGGCGCCCTCGTGGACGCCTCGCCCCTGTGGGGCCCGGTGGTGGCGGGGCTCCCCTTCCCCTGGCCCGTGAGGGTCCTGGGCCTCGCCGTCCCGGCGGTATTCGTGGTGGCCAGCGTGCTCTTCGCCCGCTGGGGTCGGGCCTCGGCGTGGCCGGGGCTGCTCACGCCGCTGCTCGCTCCCCTCCTCAGCGCGCTGCTGCTGCGCACGGCCTGGCTCGGGTGGCGGCGCGACGGCATCGCCTGGCGCGGCACGGTCTACCGCTGCCAGGCGCTGCGCGAGGGGATGCGGGTCAAGATCCCGTTCTGACCTCTGGCACAATGGCACCGGAGTTGCTGTCGAGATGCGCGGGTGGAGGTGACGATGCGGCAGGTGATGGCGGTCATGATCGTGGTTGCGGGACTGCTCGCGGCAGGCGGCGTGCTGGCCCAGCAGGAGACGCCTCCACCTTCTCCGACCGTGACGTCCCAGACACTGACCGAGAAGGGCATCGCCCTGGTCACGCAGCGCAAGTTCCCGACCGCCAAGACGACGCTGGCCCGGGCCCTGGTGGCCAATCCGGCGGACGCAGCGGCGCACGCCTACCTGGGACTGGCGCTGCTCAACCACGACCGGGACACCGAGCAGGCCGCCACGCACCTCGAGGAGGCCGTGCGGCTCGAGCCCGGGCGCGCCTCGTACCACCACTGGCTGGGTGCGGTGTACGCCCAGCAGGCCGTGGAGAGCGGGCTTCTCTCCGGACCCGGCCTCGCCAGGAAGGCACGCGCGGAGTACGAGAAGGCGGTGGAGCTCGACCCCGCGGACATCGAGGCGCGCACGTCCCTCATGGAGTTCTACCTCGGGGCGCCGGGGATCGCCGGCGGCAGTGTCGCAAAGGCCCAGGAGCAGGCGCTCGCCATGACCGAGGTCGACCGCTACCGCGGGCTGCTCGCCCAGGCCCGCATCGCCGAGCACGAGAAGAACGACCCGGATGCGGAGCGGCTGTACCGCTCGGCCATCGTCGTCACGCCTGCCGAAGGCGAGGCGTACAACCAGCTCGGCTACCTGCTGCTGCGCACGAAGCGGCGCGACGAGGCCGTGGCGACGTTCCGGAAGTACGTCGAGGTGTCACCTGGCGAGGCCAACCCCCACGACAGCCTGGCCGAGGGGCTGCTCGCGATGGGCGAGGTCAGCGCGTCGATCGCCGAGTACCGGAAGGCGCTGGAGATCGACCCGAAGTTCAGCTCCGCGTTCCTCGGGCTCGCACAGTGCCACGAGCGCAAGAACGAGTGGGTCGAGGCGCAGAAGGCCCTGGAGCGCTTCCTGGAGCTGGTGCCCGAGGGCCGCCGCGCCGACGAGGCCCGCGACAAGCTCGAGGCAATCAAGAAGAAGCAGCGATAGCGGTCACAACTCCTGTCGCTACAAGCTGGCCCGCGCACTCCGCGCCCGGATGCGCCGCACCGAGTGCGGCGCCCACCTTTCGCTCGCAACGGCGCCGTGGCGTGCTCAGGGGATCGCCGCAGCCCCTCTTCTTCTACATGGGAGTGACGCAGGCGAGGACGAGCGGGGCGGCGCCGGGCTTGGCGGCGAGCAGGGGGCCTTCCACCCGCCACGTGCTGCTGCGCAGGCGGCGGTAGTCGATCGGCCGCCCGTCCAGATAGCCGAAGCTGCACCCGGCGGCCAGGCAGATCGCGTGGGCTCCGGCGATGTCCCAGGCGTTGGCGCCGGCGTCCTGCAGCGCCGCGACGATGCCGCCGAACATCGCCGGGTAGACGAGGTGCAACGCGGCGCTCCCGTGCCCGCGCAGCTTGCCCGGGAATCGGTGCAGGTCGAAGCCGCGGTGGGCGCGGGACGAGATGGCGAGACCGGAGAGGCCCGAGAGCGCCTCCACCGGCTCGGGAGTCGGCGCCGGACGGCCGTTGCGACGCAGCCGTCCGGCGCCGTCGGCGCTCAGCATCAGGCCGAGGCGCGGCGCGTACACGATCCCCGCCACCGGCTGGAGCCCGGCGTCGAGCACCCCGACCGAGACCGCCCAGGTCGGCAGCCCCTGGCTGAAGCTGTCGGTGCCGTCGATGGGGTCGATCACGAACGTCCACTCCCGGCCCTCAACAAAGCCGCGGACCCGCTCCTCGGTCACCAGGTTCGCCTCCGGGAAACGGGCGAGAATGCGCTCGCAGAGGACGTCCTCGGTGTCGCGATCCACCTCGGTGATCACCGAGCCGTCGGCCTTGAAGGCCCGGTCGGCGAAGTCGAGCCGCCGCTGCCGCCGGGCAGCTTCCAGACCGGCCTCCCGCACCAGCGCCACGAGCCACCGGATGTCCCGCATCGCACCTCCGCCACGCGTCGCACGCGGCCGTTGCCCAAGTGTAGCCCCGCCCTCCGTCCAGGGTGGCCCGCGCACTCCGTGCGCGGGATCGGCGCCCGCAGGGCGCCGGCGCGGCCCAGCGGGCCGCGTTGCGCCGCACGGAGTGCGGCTCCCACCGTTCGCTCGCAGGCATCGAAGCAGCAAAGCGAAAGCACGAGCCGAAGATGGTCCATAGGGTGGGCTGGAGACTCTCTACTCTTGACTCTCGACTCTCGACTCTCGACTTTCGACCGGGAGGACGGGGGCCGATCAGCTCTCGACGGGGAGGTCCTTCTGGGTGCTGTACTTCTCCCACTCCTCCTCGAACATGAGGCTCCCCATGCCCTGCATGCGGTCCACGAAGACGATGCCGTCCAGGTGGTCGGTCTCGTGCTGGATGACACGGGCGTGCAGGCCCTCGGCCTCGGCGCGGACCGGCCCGCCCTCGACGTCGAACCCCTCAAGGACCAGCCGCGCGTGGCGAGCCACGAGGCCCCGCAGGCCGGGCACCGACAGGCACCCTTCCCACCCCAGTGCGTCGGCGTCGCCCTGCAGGGTCAATCGGGGATTGACGACGACCCGGGGCGGGATCTCGTCCTCGTCGTCGTCGCCGGGCACGTAGTAGGCGAACACCCGCAGCGGCACCGCGATCTGCGGCGCCGCCAGGCCCATGCCGTTGTCCTCGAACATGGTCCGTACGAGATCCCGCCCGAGGTCCCGCAGCGCCCGAGTGCCGAAGCGCTCCTTCGGGACCTCGTCCGCGACGACGCGCAGCACCGGGTGCCCGAGGCGGACGATCTCCCGCTTGCGGCCGTCGGTACTGCGAGTGCGGTTGAACAGCGCCATGAGGTTCTCCCCGGGGCGGATCTTAGCAGCCGTCGCAGGAGCAGCCGCACCCCTTGGCGGTGACGGCCGGGTTGTCCACCACGAAGCCGCGGCCGCGCTCGTCGTCCACGAAGTCGACCGTGGCGGTCTCCAGAACCGGCGCGGACGCCTCGTCCACCAGGACCTTCAGGCCGCTGGCCTCGAGAATCGTGTCGCCGTCGTGATGCTCGTCGAATGCGAAGCCGTAGCGGATGCCCGAGCACCCACCGGACTCCACGAAGATGCGCAGCTCCTTCCCGGCGACCTCGGGCATCTGGGTCGCGTACTCGCGAACGGCCTGCGCGGCCTTGTCGGTAATCGTCAACATGCTGTCCTCCGGGGACTCTGCCCCCACGGCGCCAACCGGCGCCGCAAACACGCTATTCCGGGATCACCCTCCGTGCTCGGCGAGCCAGCGCTCCACCTCGATCGCCGCCATGCAGCCGTTGCCGGCGGCGGTGATGGCCTGGCGGTAGACGTGGTCGCGCACGTCGCCGCAGGCGAACACCCCCTCCACCGAGGTGCGCGTGGAGTCGGGCCGGGTGATCACGTACCCCGCCGCGTCGAGCTCGATCTGCCCGCCGAGGAACGCCGTGTTGGGCTGGTGGCCGATGCCCATGAAGACGCCCTGGGTCGGATAGACGCGGGCCACGCCGGTGACCGTGTCGCGCAGCACCACCGACTCGACCCCCTTCTCCCTGCTGCCCAGGATGTCCACCGGGATGGCGTTGAGCTCGAAGTGGATCTTGGGGTTGGAACGGGCCCGCTCCTGCATGATCCGCGACGCGCGGAGCTCGTTGCGGCGGTGGACGATGGTCACCTTGGTGCAGAAACGGGTCAGGAAGGTGGCCTCCTCCATCGCGGTGTCGCCGCCGCCCACCACGACGACCTCCTTGTCCTTGAAGAAGAAGCCGTCACAGGTGGCGCACGCCGAGACGCCGTAGCCCATCAGCTCCTTCTCGGCGGGCAGGCCCAGGAGCCTGGCCGAGGCGCCGGTGGCGATGATGAGGGCGTCGCAGGTGAAGTCGCCGTTCAGCTCCGTGTGCACGACGAACGGGCGCGCGCCCAGCTCGACGCCCTTGACCTCGTCGAAGATCGACTGGGTGCCGAAGCGCTCCGCCTGGGCGGCCATCTGGGCCATCAGCTCGGGGCCCATGATGCCGTGGGGGAAGCCCGGGAAGTTCTCGACCTCGGTGGTGATGGTGAGCTGACCGCCCTCCTGCATGCCCTTGATGACGAACGGCTGCAGCTCGGCGCGCGAGGCGTACAGGGCGGCCGTCCAGCCGGCCGGCCCGGATCCCAGGATGATCACCCGATGATGCGGCATGCTGCCTCCAGCTCCCGCCCCCGCCGGGGCGAACCGGCATATTGTACCCGGCACCGTGAGCCGGGGAACCCGCCTCCCGGTTCGGGGCAGGAATGCCCCTCCTGTACAGCGAGATCGGACTGAAGACGACGTAGGAGCGGCATTCCTGCCGCGATTCCGCTGTCGCGATTCCGTTGCCACGATTCCGCTGTCACGACCTGGCTGGGAGAGAGGCCAGGAGGGCGCGGAGGTCGTCGAAGCGGTGGCCGACCTCCCCGGGGGCATGGGCGTCGGAGGACAGCACGATCGGCACACCGGCCGCGGCCAGCTCGCCCAGGAGGTCGGGAGCTGGATAGGGCTCGGCGGCCGGCCTGCGCAGCCCCCCCGAGGACAGCTCCACGGCACAGCCCGACGCGGCCACCGCGGCGACCACGTCGGCCTGGTGGCCGGCGAACGGCACGCTGGGCCGGTACCCGAACTTCTTGGGCAGGTCGAGGTGGGTCAGGACGTCGAACAGCCCTGACCGCGCAGCCCGGACGAGTGTCCGCGCATAGGCGGCCCAGATCCGATCCACCTCGTCCTGACCCTGCTGGAAGCGGGGGACCGAGCGCGGGCCGTCCACCAGCCACCCGTCCACCCAGTGCACCGAGCCCAGCACCAGCTCGAAGGGGAAGGGCTCCAGCAGCCGCCGGAGCCCCTCCTCGTGGCCGGGGATGTAGTCGGCCTCGATGCCGAGTCGGACCTCGATGCGGCCCCGGTACCGCTCTCTCACGACGAGGACCTCCTCCACGTACTCCGACAGCTCGTGAAGGCCCATCGCGAGGTGCGGATCCCGCTCGGCCTCCGGCAGCCAGAACATCGGCACGTGGTCGGTGATGGCGATCGCCTCGAGACCCGCCGCCAGCGCCGCCTCGACGTAGTCGGCCACGTTGCCCTCGGCGTGCCCGCACCGCGCCGTGTGCGTGTGATGGTCCCCCCACGACGCAGTCGGGAGTCGAGAGTCGAGAGTCGAGAGCTCCCACACTCTCCCGATCCGGCCCATCGACGTTCTCACTCTTGCCTCTCGACTCTCGACTTCCCTCAATGGCCGGCGAGGTACGAGGCCATGCCCTCGGGGGTCGCGACCATGGCGTCGTGCCCCTCGTCCCAGTTGGCGGGGCAGACGTCGCCGCCGTGCACGGCCACGAACTGGAACGCCTTGAGGGTGCGCAGCGCCTCCTTGGAGGAGCGTCCGACCGGCAGGAAGTTGGTGGTCTCGTGCACCACCACACCCTCGGGGTTGAGGAGGAACAGGCCGCGCAGCGCCACACCGGCCTCCTCCATCATGACGCCGTAGTCGCGGGCGGTGTGGCGGGTGAGGTCGGAGAGCAGCGGAAACGCCAGGGAACCCCCCAGCCCACCCTTGTCCTTCTCGGTCTCCACCCACGCCTTGTGGGTGAACTTGGAGTCCACGGAGATCCCGAAGATCTCACAGTTCCGATCCTTGAACGCCTTGGCGTCGTCCGAGAACGCCAGCACCTCGGTGGGACAGACGAACGTGAAGTCCAGGGGGTAGAAGAGCAGCAGGACCCACTTGCCGTGCAGGTCCTCCTGGGACACCGTGACGAACTCACCGTGGTGGTAGCCCTCGAGCTTGAAGCTCGGGGCCGGCTTGCCAACCAGACTCATGCAGCACCTCCTCCGCGTTCCAATCCCCTGACCGGAGCCCCCATTCCCACCAGCCCCCACCCACCCAGGCCTCAGCCCCCCAACCACCCTCCCAGGCCTCAGACCTCAGGCCTCAGAAAAGACAGGCCTCTGACCCCCTCCCGCCCTCCCAGGCCTCAGACCTCAGGCCTCGGGAACAACAGGCCTCAGCCCCCCGCACACCCTCCCAGGCCTCAGACCTCAGGCCTCAGCTCCCCCACCCACCCGGTCCTGACTTGCCTTACCTGAGGCCTGAGGCCTTGTCTCTCCTGTCTTACCTGAGGCCTGAGGCCTGAGGCCTGAGGCCTTGTCTCTCCTGTCGTGCCTGAGGCCTGAGGCCTTGTCTCTCCCGTCTTACCTGAGGCCTGAGGCCTTGTCTCTCCCGTCTTGCCTGAGGCCTGAGGTCTGAGGCCTGAGGCCCTTCTGTGCGTCAGGACGCCATTTCCACGAGGATTGACTCGGCGGCGGCCAGGGGGTCGGGGGCCTCGGTGATGGGGCGGCCGACGACCAGGTACGTGGCGCCCGCCTCGACCGCGGCGCGGGGGGTCGCCACGCGCTTCTGGTCGCCCGCCGCACCTCCGGCCGGCCGGATGCCCGGGCTCAGGAGCACGAAGTCCGGGCCGTGAGCGGCGCGCATGGCGGCCACCTCGTGCGGCGAGCAGACGATGCCGCCGCACCCCGCCCGGTGGGCAAGGTCGGCCCACGCGCGCACCCGCTCGGCCGCGGCGCCCGGCATCTGCAGGGCCTCCAGCGCCGCGTCGTCGAGGCTGGTCAGCACGGTCACCGCCAGCACCGCCGGCGGGGCCTGGCCGGCCGGCGCTCCCGCCGCTGCGCCGGTCACGGCGGCGCGCAGCATCGCCTCGCCGCCGCCGGCGTGGACGGTGAGGAGCTGAACCCCCAGGCGCGCCGCGTTGGCGGCGGCCCGCTCCACGGTGTTGGGGATGTCGTGGAGCTTGAGGTCCAGGAAGACGGGCATGCCGAGCCCGCGCACCTCGCGGACCAGATCGGGCCCGCAGGCGGTGAACGCCTCCAGGCCGATCTTGAGCATCCCCACCGCCGGCCGCAGCGTTGCGGCAAGCGCCAGCAGCTTCTCCCGCTCCGACGCGTCAGCGGCCACCACCAGGCGGCGCACCGCCTCCTCGCGTGTCAGCACGGCCATTGCAACCCTCCGATCAGCTCCCCGACGGCGGTGATCCCCTCCCCGGCGCAGAACCGTTCCAGCTCGCCGAGGATGCGAAGTGGCGCCGCCGGGTCGCGGAACACCGCGGTCCCCACCTGCACGGCGCTGGCGCCGGCGAGCAGGAACTCCGCCACGTCACGCCCGGTCTCGATGCCGCCGATCCCCACCAGGGGCGTCGAGGGCAGCGCCCAGTGCACCTCCCAGACCATGCGCAGGGCGATCGGCTTGATGGCAGGTCCCGACAGCCCCCCGAACCCGCGCTGCAGCACCGGCCGCCGCTGGACCGCGTCGATGGCCATGGCGCGCAGGGTGTTGATGAGGGTGAGGGCGTCGGCGCCGCCGTCCACCGCCGCCTTCCCGGTCCCGATGAGATCGGGGGCGTTGGGCGAGAGCTTGACCCACAGGGGCTTCGCCGTCTCGGCGCGACACGCGGCGGTGAGGGAGGCGAGCAGCGCCGGGTCGTGGCCGAACTCCATGCCGCCCGCCGAGACGTTGGGGCACGACACGTTGAGCTCGTAGGCGGCCACCCCGCGCTCCCGCTCGCAGCGGGCCATCACCTCGCGGTAGGCGGCCGGCGACTCGCCGAAGACGTTGACGACCACGGTGACGCCGCGGGCGTCGAGCTCCGGCAGCACGTCGCGGCAGAACGCCTCGACGCCGATGTTCTGGAGGCCGATGGCGTTGATCATGCCGGCCGCCGTCTCGACGATGCGCGGCGGCGTGTTGCCGCGGCGGGGCTGGGGCGAGAGCCCCTTGGTGACGATCCCGCCCAGGCGCTCGGGGGGGCAGAGGTCGGCGAGGTCGAGGCCGTAGCCGAACGTCCCCGAGGCGGTCAGGATCGGGTTGGCGAGCGACAGGGCGCCGACGCGGGTGGACATGTCGGTCGTCATGCCCGCCACCTGGCGGCCAGCCGCGACACCGGGAACACCGGCCCTTCCTTGCACGACGGCACGAGGCGGCCGTCCTCCAGCTCCACCACACACCCCAGGCACACCCCCACGCCGCAGGCCATCGGCTCCTCGAGGGACAGCTCGGCCTCGAGGCCGCGCGCCGTCGCGAGCCGGCCGAGGGCCTGGAGCATCGGGTCGGGACCGCAGGCGAGCGCCCTGACGTAGGCGCGGCCCGCATCGAGCCGCCGCTGGAGGGCCGCGGTCACGAACCCGGGCTCGCCACGGCTCCCGTCGTCCGTGCACAGCACCAGCTCGCCGCCCACCACCGCGGCCGCGGCCGCGAGCCGGTCGACCTCGTACAGCTCGCCGGCCGTGGAGGCGCCGACGAAGAGGTCGAAGGCGGACCCGTGGGCCGCCAGCATCTCGGCCGCGAACAGCACCGGCGGCAGCCCGATGCCCCCCGCCACGAGGGCCAGGCGCTGCCCGGGGGCAATGCCGAGGGTGAAGCCGTTGCCGAGGGGTCCGAGCATCGCGACGGGGGCGCCGGGCGCCAGGCGACGGAGCAGGGCGGTGCCCCGCCCCACCTCCTTGAGGTGCATCTCGACGATGGTGCCGTCGCCGGTGCTGCGCACCCCGGCCAGCGAGAACGCCCGCCGCAACAGGGGGTCGAGCCCGGGCGCGCAGCGCAGCATCGCAAACTGGCCGGGGGAGGCGGCCACCGGCTCGCAGCAGAGCAGCTCGAGCCGGAAGCAGGTGGGGGTGAGGTCCTCGACGATGGCGACCCGGGCCGCGAGATCACGTCGCGCTATCATGCGCCGGGGATTATGAGGCATCTCGGGAGGCTTGGCCACAGTCTGGCAGCCGGCGCGGTCACAGGCGCCGCGCTCGCCCCCGTGCAACTGCTGCTGTGGGCGGACGTCCGGCTGCCCCTCGACAAGGCGCTGCTGGCGCTGGCAGCCTGGGCGAGCTGGGGGGCTGCATGGGTCGGGCTCCTCTACTTCCTCATCCTCGAGCTGTCCGCCCTGGTCCCGGCCAACCTCCTCGGGCGAAATGGGTTCTCCATGCCTCTCTGGCGCCGCATGATGGCCGCCACATCCCTGCTGGTGGCAGTCCTGGCGGTGTGGAACCGCCACGGCACCCGAGACCTGCTGGTGTCCGCCAACCGACAGGCCCTGAGCGTGGTCGCCTGGGTTGCCGGCCTGTACGGGCTCGTGCTGCTCGTGCTGGTGCTCCGTCGCACGTCCCAGCGCCTTTCACCGGTACTGTCGATCGGAGCCAGCGGCCTGTTCGTGGGCGTGCTGTGGGGGATCTGGGTGCTGACGCCGCCGCCGCCGCCGCCGTTGCCCGGGAACGACGCCCCCACCTTCAAGGCCGCCCGGAACCTGCTCTTCGTGTCCTGGGAGGGGGCCGACCTGCCGTGGCTGCTCCCCATCCTCGAGCGCGGCGACATGCCGTTCCTGCAGTCCCGGCGCGAGCGTGGCGCGTGGGGACAGCTCCGAACCGTCCGGCCGTACGCGCGCTCGGCCGCGCTGGCGACGCTTGTGACCGGGTGTGCACCATCGGTTCACGGCGTGCTCGGCAAGCGCTCCTACCGTCTGTCCTGGCTCCTGGATCGTCCCGAGACCCTGCTGCTCGCCGGCCCCTGGCGCGACCCCCTCCAGGTGCCCTGGCGTGCCTGGGAGCGCGTGCCCGGTGCCAGCCCGAAGCGCGCGCCAATCTGGGCCATCCTCGATCGCTCCGGGGTTCCGGCCGGGAACGCCGGCTGGCCGCGATGGTCGACCGGCGGGTGGGACCTGCAGGCCCCGCTGGCCTCGGAGGCCACCCGCTTCGAGGAGCTGAACCCCGACCTGCGGACGGCGCTCACCCCTGCCCTGGCGGCCGTCCCCGAGGCGGCCCGCGACGCGCAGCGTGCCTTCGCCATCGCCAGCGACCTGCACGCCGCGGTGCTGCAGCGGACCGAGTCGGGAAGCATGGGGGCCCTGGTCACCAACACCCGCCTGGTGTCCATGCTCCGCCCGACCTGGACCCCCGAGACCCCGGGCGACTCCAGCGACGAGACGCTCCGCCAGGCTGCACGCCTGCTGGACAGCCAGATCCACCAGCTCTGGCTCCACCTCGGCGGAGAGGGCACGCTCCTCGTCGTCGCCTCACCGTACGGTATGGCTGCGCCCTCGCCCTGGCGCCGGCTGGGCCACCTCGTGGGCCACACCAGCGAGTGGCGTGTCTCCCCATCCGAGTCACCGGACGGCTTCGTGCTCTTCTCGGGCCCTGGCGTGCGGGCCGGGGAGCGCCTGCGTGCCCGCCGGCTCGCCGATGTCGTGCCGACGATCCTCTACCTGCTGGAGCTCCCGGTGGCCCGGGACATGGCCGGCGGCGTGATCCTCGAGGCCGTCAGCGACGAGCACACCGCGCGCGTGCCCCTGCGCCGGGTCGCGTCCTACCCGCCCTCCGTTCCGACCGGCAACCAACACGCTGCCCAGCCCAGCCCCAGGTAGGTCCACCCCACCAACCCGGACCTGGACCTCGACCTGGGCCCGAAGCGTCAAGGGGTGTCGAGCAGTCCAACAAGCCCCTCAACACTTGCGCCCCTCCCGGTCCAGGACCAGTCCACGTCCGGGTCGCCCACTGGCCCCTTCCCCCGGCCGACATCATGCCCGGGCATGCCTATCCGTCCGCGGCCGCGAGTGAGGCCAGGACGGCGGCGAGGCGCTCGGGGGTGTTGCAGTTGGCGGTGACCCCGGGGTCGTCCACGTCCACGTCGGCGACCACGACGGCGTGCAGGACCTCGCGCAGGGTCGGACCCGGCAGCTCGCCCGACACCAGGGCGACGGCCACGGACCGGGCCAGCCCGACGGGGTGCCCGTGCTTGCCGCGATAGCCCGGTCGAACCGCCAGCGCATCGCCTCCCACGGCCTCCACGAGCACCCGCACGGTGGCAGACCGCACCAGGGGATGGTCGACCGGCAGCACCACCACCGCGTCCCAGTCCGGCGCCGTGAGCAGCAAGCCGAGACCCAGCCGCAGCGAGGCGAACATGTCGAGGCCAGGCTCGGGCAGGGAGAGCGGCAGCATTCCCTCCACACCGGGATCGGGGCAGTCCACGGGCAGGGTCGCCACGAGCGGTCGCGCCCCGGCCTCCCGAAGGGCAGAGGCACAGGCCACCAGGAACGTCCGGCCGTCCGGGAGCGAGGCGAACGCCTTCGGGCCCCCGAAGCGCTCGCCGCGGCCCCCGGCCAGGATCAGCCCTGCGCTTGCTTGCGCCATGCCTTGGGGATGCTTCCCTTGCGCTCCAGCAGGATGAGCTCGGCGGTGACCGCAGCGGCGATCTCCTCCGGGGTCACGGCGGCGATGTCGAGCCCCACCGGGCACCGAAGGTCGTGGATGCGGCGTGGCGGCACGCCGGCCGCCGCCGCCTCCCGGCGGATCGTGTGCGCCTTCTTGCCCGATCCCACCACGCCCACCGAGACGAAACCGCCCTGCAGCGCCGCCAGCGCCCAGGCGGTGTCGCCCTCGTGGGTGCCGGTGGCACAGACCACGTGGGTGGCGGCCGGGGCGTCCACCTGGTCGAGCCAGGCCGGATCCTCCCCGGCCACGGCGGCGATACCCGTTAGCCCCGCCAGGCGCTCCGGCGCCGAGGGGGCCACCACGGTGACGCGGAACCCGGCCTGGGCGGCGGCGACGGCCACGGCCC
>JALOLB010000056.1 GCA_025456225.1 Thermoanaerobaculaceae bacterium | reverse complement strand
ACCGTGTCCACGGTCTGTGCCAACGACTGCGGCCGGGACAAGGTCAAGGCGCTGTGCAGCCAGACCGAGAACGGCTTCTCGGTGCGCGCCCTGCTGACGCTGCTGACCTACGTGAAGGCGCTGGCGTGGTTCCGGGGCGCTCCCGAGGTGGGCGTCGAGGACGTGCGGCAGATCGTCCCCTGGGTGCTCCACGAGAAGCTCCAGCAGAACCCGACCTCGCCGTTCTTCGACCAGACCGGCAACGAGGTCTACCGCATCGACCGCATCGCCTGGCTGCGGCGGACGTTCGATCTGGCGTGCGAGGAGTACGCGCGGCTGGACCTGGACCGGGACGACCCCCTGCAGCCCCTCGACGCCGAGCTCGAGCGCGGCCTCGACGGCGTCAGCGAGGCGGAGGTCCGCCGGCGGCTGGGCGACATCGAGGGCATCCTGGCCAAGCTCTCCAGGGCCACCAAGCTCTACGCCCACGTGCACACGGACGTCCTCAAGCTCAAGTACTACCACCAGCGCTACTCGAACTACCTGGCCTGGCTGAAATGGAAGCGCTGAGGCACCAGGGGGTCGGGAACGCGCGGGGAGCCCGCCGATTACACGATGGGTCGGGGTCCGGGGTCCGGGGTCCGGGGTCGAGGGAAGACAAGAGGGACGGCGGCGCGCCAGGTGGCGCTTGTCCATCCGTTGGGTGGGCCTTGGGGCTCCTTGGGTTAGCCACACTACCGGCCTCATGCAAGGTGGGTAGTCACCAGTCTTGCCTCGTGCTTCTCCCCGGACCCCGGACCCCGGACCCCGGACCCCGACCTGCCAGGCAGACCGACGGCCCCCTGCGCGCTCCCGACCCCCATGCCTCTTCCGGACCCCGGACCCCGGACCCCGGACCCCGACCTGCCAGGCAAACCGACGGCCCCCTGCGCGCTCCCGACCCCCATTCCTCTTCCGGACCCCGGGGAGGGGTGGGCGGTGGATAGGGCGCTGGTGGGGGGGCCGGCAGCGGCGTGGCTGGCTACCCACCGGGGTGAGCTGAACCAGCGGTTCGCGCGGGCTCGGAAGCGCTTCCCCACCCTCGACCCGGACGCGGTGCTGTCGACCGTCGCCCAGGTGCTGCCGCCGCTGGCCGAGCCGGCGGCGGGCAGCGACGAGCTGCTGTCGGCCATCTATGACCTCGTCCTCCTGCACCACGGCCGCGGGACGCTGGCCGCCCAGCCCGGTCTCGACCTGCTCCTGCGGCAGGTGCTCCCGGCCCTCCGCCCACTGCTCCTGCAGCGGCCGGCCCGGCTCCCGGGCGCGCTCTCGAACGCCGTCGAGAACCTCGGCCCGCGAGGCGCTGACTTCGTGCGGGCCCTGCCGGAGCTCGCGTCGCACGTGCGCACCGCCGACGGCCTGCTGCAGGCCGGGGCGGTGCTGGCCTGGCGCCTCGGCGAGGCGCGGCTGCGCTGCAGGGCGCTGGACCTGGCGCCGAGCCTCCCGCCAGGGGCGGTGCTGACGGCGCTGGGCCTGTCGGACTGGCCCGTCGAGGCGGCGCCAGCAGCCGTGGCCTCGCTGCGACTGACCGCCTGGCAGCACCCGCGCGAGCTCCTGTCGGCCGCGACGATCGAGAGCCTCCGCGGCGCCCCGGAGCGCGCCCGGGCGCTGGCGGCCCAGGTCGCGGCGTCGCCGGCCCCTCCTCTCGCCGCCTGGCGGGTGGTGGCGCGGGTCGGGGCGTTCGCCGGCTTCGGCGGAGAATTCCGGGGCGTCCCGGAGGTGCTCGAAACCGGCGACGAGCACCGCATCGTGGTGCGCAGCGGCGCCGAGGTCCTGGCGATCGAGGCAGACGTCTTCGGCTGGGTGAGCCGCGCCGCCGACCCGGCCGGGGCTGCCGCCAGACGGGTGCAGCCGCCGCTCTTGTCGGCGGTCAAGGCGCTGCTGGGACCGGAGCCCGGGCTGCGTGCCGACGGGCTGGTGCTGCGGGGCGGCGAGCAAGCGGTGATCCCCGGGCTGGCAGGGGCCTGCACCTACGTCCTCCACCCCTGTGCGCTGGTCGCGTCGTTTCGCGACTCCCACCACCTGCGCGTGGCTGCCCCGTGGAGACCGCCCCTGTGAAGGCACCCGAAGGACCCGCGACACCCCAGGCCCCCTGGCAGGAGGCGTGGCCGGCGGCTCTCGATGCCTGGTCGGCCTACACCCTGCTGCGCGACCCGCTGCTGCTGGCCACCTCGAAGGAGGCCAACCGCGAGGGTCTCGGGGACGGGATCGCCGCGATCCGACTGCGCGACCAGGCGATCATGGTGAACCTCGCCCGCACCCACAAGCTTGGCCTCGACCGGCACGCCCTCGCCATCCTGGCCCACGAGGTCGGGCATCACGTCTACGTGCCCGGCAACCTGGCCGACAACGCGCGGCTGCTGGCGGCCGTGGGGCGGTCGCTGCCCGGGATCCCGGAGCCGGTTCAGGGCTTGGTCGCCAACATCTACGCGGACATGCTCATCAACGACCGCCTGCAGCGCCGGGGCCGGGCCGACATGGCGGCCGTCTACGCCGCGCTCCAGGCGGCGGGCGGAGCGGGGTCGAGCGCCGTCTGGCGGGTCACCACCCGCGCCCTCGAGCACCTCTGGCGCCAGCCGCCGGGGCGCCTCGCCCCGCCGGACGTCACGCCGACCGAGGACGCCGACGCGGCGCTGCTGGCCCGCATCGTGCGCACCTTTGCCAGCGACTGGCTTCGCGGCGCGCGGCGCTTCGCCATGATCCTCTACCCCCACGTCCTCGCCGACCAGCAAGCCAGCCGGAGCCAACCGTTCGACGGCCTCGGCCTCGGCGACCTGCGCCAGGCGGGGAAGGGTGCACCTGGCGAGCGCGACGCCGACGCCATCCCGGACGGCCTCACCCAGGTGGACGACGCGGAGTCGGGCGACGACGGCTTCGACGCCTCGCTCGACGACCCGCTGGCCGCCGAGGGCGAGCCCCGGAGCTCCACAGCGTCACCGCAGGAGAAGGACGGACCATCGGGCTCCCAGGGCCAGGCCCGGACGCCGTTCGAGTACGGCCAGATCCTGCGCGCCCTCGGTCTGAAGGTCGACGAGCACGAGGTCACCACCCGCTACTACCGGGAGCGGGCGCTGCCGCACCTCATCCCCTTCCCCACCCGCCGGGCGCCGACCGAGAGCGAGCCCCTGCCGGAAGGCACCGAGCCGTGGCAGACCGGCGAGACGCTCGAGAGCCTGGACGTCTTCCACTCTGTGCTGCACTCCCCGGTCCTGATCCCCGGGGTGTCCACGGTGCAGCGGGTGTACGGCGAGACGCCCGGGAGCGAGCCGGCGCGCACGCCGCTCGACCTCGACATCTACGTGGACTGCTCCGGGAGCATGCCCAACCCGGTCTCGGAGGTGAGCTACCTCGCGTTGGCCGCGACCATCCTCTCGCTCTCGGCGTTGCGCGCCGGGGCACGGGTCCAGGCCACGCTGTGGTCCTCGGCCGGCGTCTTCGAGACAACCGCCGGGTTCATCCGCGACGAGAAGCGGGTGCTGGGCACCGTGACCGGCTACGTGCCTGGCGGCACCGCCTTTCCGCTCCACATCCTGCGCGACACCTACGAGGCCCGCAGGCCGTCCGACCCGCCCGCCCACGTCGTGGTGATCTCCGACAGCGGAGCCGACACCATGCTGGAGAAGGACGAGAAGGGCAACGACGGCGCCGCGGTCTGCACACGTGCCCTCGAGCGCGCCCGCGGCGGCGGCACGCTCGTGCTCAACCTTCCGACGGGCTACCGTTGGGACGCCCGCAAGGCCCTGCAGGCCATCGGTTTCAGGATCTACGCCGTGCAGGAGTGGGCGGACCTGGTGGAGTTCGCCCGCCGCTTCGTCCAGGACACCTGGGGAGAGGACTGATGACGAGCCTGACCTTGTCCGCCCTGCTGCGCTGGCTGCGCGAGATGCCCGGCGCGTTCCGCGCCCAACCGGTGGGCTTCCCGGGCGGTGAGGTCCGGGTGCGGGCCGTGCTCGCCGACCTCTGGGAGGAGGTGACGGGGCAGCCGGCGCCGCCGGCGCTGCTGGCTGCCTTCGAGGCCCAGAGCGACGGCAAGACCGAGCGCAACCGCCTGCGGCTGCTGCTGGCCGCCGCCCACATCCTGTGGCACCCCACCCTGCGTGCCAGCCGGCCCCAGCCCGAGAGGTTGCGGCGTTTCCTCATCCAGGAGCTCCCTGCCATGGCCGCCGTGGTGCCGGCCGACAGTGTCCTGGACGACGAGGAGCGCGGCGAGGAGCTCATCCGGCTCGCCCTGCGCGCCGCCGGGCTGCACCTGGAGGGCGAGACCGCCCACGACGCGGAGGACCGGCTCAAGCAGGTCGACTCGGTGGAGCGCCACCGGGTGCTCGCCGAGGCCGCCCAGCGCGAGCGCCGCGCCCGCGAGGTCCGCGAGGCCATGGCCCGCAAGGCCGCCGAGGAGGCCGCCGCGAAGGTGACCCGTGAGTAGGAGAAGAGCGTGGTCCGGGGTCCGGGGTCCGGGGTCCGGGAAAGGCCAGGGCGTCGGCAACGCGCAGGGAGCCCGTCGCTTGTCTGATGGACTGGGATCCGGGGTCCGGGTTCCGGGATCCGGCCACCCACCCACCCGAGGGAGGGTCCTCTTCGAGTTCCTGAACGGACCCCGGACCCCGGACCCCGGACCCCAATCCCCAGCAAGAGCCCGGCAGCAACCAGGCGGGAGGCCAACGTGACTCTCCCTGCCGGGGTGCTGCTCCGGATGGCGGAGCATCCGGATGCGCCGCGGTTCAACCGGGTCGTGCAGGAGCTGCTCGGCGAGGCCGATCTCGCCGCCCTGGACCGGTACCGGGGCGAGCTCGCATCCCGCCGTGGGCGGCGAAGCACCTCGCCGTCCCCGGAGATCCTGCAGACCGTGGCGGGCTGGCTGCCGCGGGTGCCCCTGCTGGCTTGCACTGTTCCGGCAGGCATGGACTTCGAGCGCGGCTGGGACGAGCTTCCCACCACCACCCGCACCGATGTCGCGACCCGCGTCTGGGAGCTGGTCCCCACGGACGTCGACCTCGCGCCGATGATCGTCTACCGCACGGCCGGCACGACCGGACACCCGCTGCTCGTGCCGCACCACCCGCGGGCCGTCGCCAGCTACCAGATCCTCCTGGAACAGGCTCTGGCGCGGCACGGCGTGGCGTTCGCCCCGGGTGGCGAGGACGTGGCGTGCCTCCTCCTGGGCGCCCAGGCCAGCACCGTCACCTACGCCACGACCCTTCCCGCCTGGCACCACGCGGGCTTCGCCAAGCTGAACCTGCGTCCCACCGAGTGGCCGCGCCCGGACAGCCCGCGGCGCTACCTCGGCGACATGGCGCCGCACCTGCTGACCGGGGACCCCATCTCCTTCGCCGAGCTGCTGCGCCTGGATGTGCGCGCGCGGCCGCTCGCCGCGGTGAGCACCGCGGTGGCCATGAGCTCGGGGCTGCGACAGCGGCTGTCCCTGGCGCTCGGCTGCCCGGTGATCGACTGGTACTCCCTCACCGAGACCGGGCCGATCGCCTACCTGTGCGCCACCGGCGAGGGGTACCACCTGCTCCCCCACGACCTGCACGTCGAGGTCCTGGACGGCCCGGGGCGGCCGGCAGCGCCCGGCGAGCGCGGCGAGATCACCGTCACCGGCGGCCGCAACCCCTACCTTCCGCTGCTGCGCTACCGCACCGGGGACTGGGGGCGTCTCGCCTTCGACCCCTGCCCGTGTGGCGATCCCATGCCCCGCATCCTCGATCTGGAAGGCCGCCGGCCGGTCCTCTTCCGGGCCGCCGACGGCACCCTCGTCAACCCCGTGGACGTCTCGCGGGTGCTGCGCCGGCACCCCCTGGTGCGCCACCACTTCGCCCAGCACGCCGACGGGGGCTGCGAGCTGGCGTTGCGCCCCCTGCCCGGCACGCCCCTCGACACCGACGCCCTCGTCGCCGAGCTGGCCGCGCTGCTCGGCGCGGTCGACCTGGAGCTCCGCATCGACCCCACCCTCGGGGACCGCGACCCGAAGCTCGCCGCCTACGCGAGCGAGCTCCTGCTGGAAGAGTGATGAGAGACAGTCAAGAGTCAAAAGTCGGAAGTCAAGAGTTTCCCCGCCCCTCCATCTGGATCGGGGTGGAGGGTGGGACTCTCAACTCTCGACTCTCAACTCTCGACCCTGTGGGTAGTGACGGCACATGGGCCCAGACGACGAGCTGACCAGGAGGACGCCGCTGCTCGACGACGCTGGGCGGGCCATGCTGCGTCGGCTCCGGGAGCATCCGGATGCGCCCCGCTGGACCTACGCCGTGGGGGACCGGCTGGCGGCCGAGGACCTGCCGGCCCTCGACCGGTTCCGCGAGCAGCTCACGGCCGGGCCTGTCCCCTCGCAGCCGTGGAGTCCTTCTCCCGTGGTCCTTCAGAGCGTGGCGCATGCCCTCGTCCACGTCCCCCGCTATCGCGCCGCCGTGCCGGCCCACCTCGATCTGGAGCACGACTGGAACCTGCTCCCCACCACGTGCCGTGCCGACCTCGCCGAGACGCCCTGGGGCTTCGTGCCGGACGACCAGCCCCTCGACCGGCTGGTCATCTACCGCACGGCCGGCACCACCGGGCACCCGATCGCCATCCCCCACCACCCGTGGGCCGTCGCCTGCTACCTGCCGATGCTGGAGCACGCCCTCGCCGCCCACGGCGTACACCTCGACCCTGCGCCCGACACCGTGGCCTGCGCGCTCCTCTCGTTCCAGGTCAGGACGTACACCTACAGCACCGTGCTCTCGGCGTGGGCCGGCAGCGGCTTCGTGAAGGTCAACCTGCGCCCCACCGACTGGCCCTCGCCCGACAGCCCGGCGCGCTACCTGGCCGATCTTGCGCCCCAGCTCGTCACCGGCGAGCCGGTGGTCCTCTCCGAGCTGCTTCGACTGGGCGTGCGCCTGGCACCCCGGTCCCTGGTCTCCACGTCCCTGGCGCTGTCTGCCTCGCTCCGAGTCGATCTGGAACGGAGCTTCGGTTGCCCGGTCCTCGACTGGTACTCGATGGTGGAGACCGGCCCGATCGCCCGCTCGTGCCCGGTCGGGCATGGACTGCACCTGCTCGGACCTGACGTCTTCGTGGAAATGCTCGCGACCGACGGCAGTGCGGTCGCCCCAGGCCAGCGGGGCGAGATCACGGTGAGCGGCGGGCGCAACCCGTTCCTGCCGCTGCTGCGGTACCGCACCGGGGACTTCGGCCGGCTGGATCACGCGCCGTGCCCCTGCGGCGATCCCATGCCGCGCGTCGTCGACCTCGAGGGCCGGCCTGTCGTCGTCTTCAGGGCATCCGACGGCACGCCCGTGGGGCCGGTGGACATCTCCCGGGCCCTGCGCGAGCTGCCGATCCTGCGCCACGCCTTCGTCCAGCACGCCGACGGCGCCTGCGAGCTGACCGTGCAGCCGCGCCCCGGCGACCCCGTGCCCGGCATTTCCGAGATCGCCGCCAGCATCTCCGCTCTGTTCGGCACGCAGCCGTGTACAATCATCCTGTCGGCAGACCTCCCCCCCGGCGAGCCGCCATTTCGAAGTGAGCTGCCAGTGGGGAGGTGACATGACCCAGCAACCCGCCACCCTTCTTGATCGCGAGCCATATCCGGTCGAGGACGACGACCTCGGCTCCCTCCCCGGCTGCCTCGGAAGTCGTCGCATCGACCGGGTGGCCCCACCGGCCCCGCGGGTGGAGACGGCCCATCCGGATGTGGTGCCAACCGTGCTCCGCCCCAGGATCCTCGGCCACAAGTAGACCGGCTGCATCGCCGCCGCCACCCGTGCCCACACCAGGGCGGGGCCGACGCCCGTCGCCCCCAGGATCCCACCGTGACCCCTGGCCGGCTGCCGTTCCGAAAGACCCTCGCCTCGGCTTCCTTCTCCCACGCATCGTCTCGAGCTCAATGCGATATGCTGCGCGGGAACAGGTGTGGAGGAAGCTCTGAGCATCTGGTCGATTCCGGTCCTGATCATGGCGGGGATCACCCTCTTCGCGGGGGCAAACCACCTGCTCGTGTTCCTGCGCGTGCGGAACGAGCGGGAGCACCTCGCGTTCGCAGCGCTGTGCGGTACCGTGACCGTCTACAACCTGCTCTGCGCGGGGCTGTACAGCGTCGGTACGCCTCAGGCCGCAACGCCCTGGCAGGTCGGCCTGGCCTACACCGTGGCTCTCACCAGCGCCGCCTTCGTGTGGTTCGTCAGCGAGCATCTCGACGCCGCGACCGGGCGCGTCCTCGCGGCCATCGCTGCGGTGTCCGGACTGCTCCTGATCCTGCTTGCCGCGACCCCCACGGCCTGGCTGATCACCGCGAAACCGCTGGTGAGGCACGTTGCCCTGCCTTTCGGCCTGTCGGTGACCTATCTCGAGATGGCCGTCGGGCCGCTGTTCCTCGCCGAGAACGTCATCGTGCTCGCCGCCATCGCGTATGCCATGCTGCTTGCCGCGCGGCGTCTGCAGACAGCGCAGCGCGCCCAGGCGATGGCCCTGCTCGTGGCGGCTGGCGTCTTCTCGGTCACTGCCATCAGTGACGCGCTCGCGGCCTCCGGGGTGTACAGCTTCGTCTACCTCGCCGAGTACGGCTTCGGGGCCATCGTCGTGCTCATGACCATCCGCCTCTCCTCCGAGCTGGTCCGGATCGGCACGGTCGAACGCGAGCTCGCCGAGCGCGAGCGGGGCTACCGCGAGCTCTTCAACGCCACGAGCGAGGCCATCTTCGTCTACGACGCCGACACCGGCGCCATTCTCGACGTCAACCAGGCGGTCGTCGACCTCTTCGGCTACACCCGCCAGGAGGCGCTTGGCCTCACCATCGCCGACCTCTCGGAGAGCACGACCGGGTCGGGTCAACAGGCAGCCGTCTCGCGCTTCGCCGAGGCGACCAGCAGCGGCACCGCAGGGTTCGAGGGCATGGCCCGCCGCAAGTCGGGGGACGAGCTCTGGGTTGAGGTAAACCTGCGAGCCGCGACCCTGGGAGGGCGGCGGCGGGTCCTGGCCGTGGTGCGCGACATCTCCGACCGCAGGCGCGCCGAGGAGGCGCTCCGCGCCAGCCAGCGATTCCACGAGACGATCGTCGCCGCCATCCCGGGCATCGTCTACATCTGGGACATCGTTGCGCGACGCCCCCTGTTCGCCAACCAGAATGGGGGCCTCCTCCTCGGCTACACCCCCGAGGAGGTCGCGGCCATGGGCGAGAGCCTCCTGGCCCACATCGTCCACCCCGACGACATGGAGGTCGTCGCGGGGCTGTTGTCGCGATGGGACGACGTGACCGACGACGAGGTGCTCACCTCCGAGTACCGGGTGCGCACCAGGAGCGGCGAGCTGCGCTGGTGGTTCGGCCGCGACAAGATCCTCACGCGAGGACCGGACGGCCGTGTGCAGCAGATCATCGGCAGCGTCCACGACATCACCGAGCGCCGGCGCGCCGAGCTCGCGCTACAGGAGAGCGAGGCCCGCTACCGGACCCTCGTGGAGGCGTCCCCCAGCGGCATCCTGCTCATCGACCGCGAGGGAACGATCGCGTTCGCCAACCCGGTGGCGTACCGGATCTGCGGTCTTCCGGGCGCCACCGGACTGGTCGGGCGCTCGGTCTACGAGCTGGTCGTCCCGGAGGATCACCGCATTCTCGAGGTCCGCACGCGCGCGGTCCTGTCGCGCCGGGTGCAGGCGCGGCCCTTCCGCCTCCGTCTGAAGCGGCCCGACAACGAGGTGCGGCACATGGACCTCGTCGGCGTCCGCGTCTTCCACAACGGGGTGGCGGCCGTGCTCGGCGTGGGCAACGACGTCACCGAGCAGGTCCTGGCTGCGGAGGGACGCAGCCGCCTCGAACGGCAGCTTCGGGAAGCTCAGAAGATGGAGGCCGTTGGCCGGCTCGCCGGCGGTGTGGCCCACGACTTCAACAACCTACTGCAGGCCATCCTGGGCTATGCCGAGGTCCTGGCCACGAGAGTCTCCGATCCCGAGGCCGTGACGGCTGGCCTCGGCGAGCTGGCGGAGAACGCGCGGCGCGGCGCGCGCCTGACGCGCCAGCTCCTGGTCTTCTCGCGGCGCGAGGCAACGCGCCCGGAGAGCCTCGAGCTGAGCTCCGTGATCGCGGACGCCACGACCCTGGTGCGCCGGTTGCTGCGCGAGTCCATCCGGCTCGATGTCGCCCTCGCCGACGAGCCGCTGCTCGTGCACGCCGATCGCGGCCAGATCGAGCAGGTGGTCATGAACCTGGCGGTCAACGCCGCCGACGCCATGCCCTCCGGCGGCGTCCTGACCATCCGCACCGGCGGCGGCCCCGACGGCAGGGTCTGGCTGGAGGTCACCGACACCGGACACGGCATCGCCGAGCATCTCCGCGAGCAGATCTTCGAGCCGTTCTTCACCACCAAGGCGGCGGCCGAGGGCACGGGGCTGGGGCTGTCCGTGGTCCACGCCATTGTCACGCAGCACCACGGCAGCATCGAGCTCGACAGCAGGGTCGGCGGCGGCACGACCTTCCGCATCCTGCTGCCACGTCAGCCTTCCCGGGAACCCGAGGTCGACCAGGGTCGGGCGATCCAGGGGCCGGCCCTCGTCCGCGGCGAGGGCCGTCGCGTCCTCGTGGTCGAGGACGAGGCGGGCGCCCGGCAGGTGCTCGGCGACATCCTCACGATGCTCGGCTTCGACGTCGTCACCGCTCCGACAGCGGCCGCTGCGCGGGCACTTCCTCCCGAGCCGCCCTTCGCCCTGCTTCTCTCCGACGTGGTCCTGCCCGACGGCGTCGGCAACGAGCTGGCCGCCGAGCTGCAGGCCCGGTGGCCGAGCATGGTCATCATCCTGATGTCCGGCTACGCGCAGGACTCCGTGGTCCGCACCGCCGTGAGCCGTGGCGAGGTGCACTTCCTGCAGAAGCCCTTCGGCCTCACGCTCCTGGCACAGGAGCTCTCCCGCGCCCTCGCCACCTCCCCCCAGGTCCCTCCGGCGCCCTGACGCCGCCTCGTCCAGTCACCTGGGAGGTTGTGAACCATCGCCGCGAGGACGTTCGGGGCGCCGATCGTCACCGCTGGCAACGTGGACGTGGAGGTGGACGTGGACGTGGACGAACGTGCTGCAGGCCTGATGCTCACCGCAAGGCCGTCACCGAAGCACCTCATGCGACTACTGCTTGCCTCACAGCGTCCCAACGCACGAAACCGGGTCCACGTCCACGACCACGTCGACGTCCACGTCCACGTCCACGGAGTCAATGGTGCGGGAGTAGCGGAGTGCGACCTCCACCGCGTTCCTTCACAGGCGCTGAGGCTCCGCTCCCGCCTCATACCACCTGCTCGTGTCGGAGCTGCGACTCTCCGTTCTTTCGGACCCCGGACCCCGGACCCCGGACCCCGGACCCCGGACCCCAACCCACCGCAATGTCCGGAGTCCCGCGTAGCCGCTCCCGACCCCCTGTCCCCAGTCCCCTGTCCCCTGTACCCTATGCCCCATGGGCACCACTGACCCGGCACGGGCCGCCGTGCTCCTCGATCACCCGACGCCGGAGCGTCCGATCCGGCTGTACTTTGCCATCACCAACCGGTGCAACCGCGGGTGTCCCTGGTGCTCCACCTGCTCGAAGCTGCGGGGCAGGACATTCCTGGCGGTCGAGCGGTTTTGTCAGCTCCTGCCTCCGGCGGGGCCGTTCCAGGTGCAGCTCGAGGGCGGCGAGCCGCTGTGCCATCCTGACTTCTGGGAGTTCGTCCGCCTTGCACGGGCGCACCCCGGGTGCCACCGGCTCGTGCTGTGCACCAATGGCACACTGCTGCCGCGCAGACCACGCGGGCTGCTCATCTGGCTCGAGCGACTGGGCACGCCGTTCACGCTCAAGCTCTCGCTCAACCACTTCCTGCTCGACCGGGACCCGCACCTGGTGGAGCTGGCAACGTTGCTGCGTGACCTCATGGGCCGCAATCCCGAGCGCTCGCTGGTCATCAACGTGCGGCGGCGGCGGGGAGCGGACGACGACGATCGCGCCGTCGTCGAGGCAGTCGAGCGCGCCGGCCTGCTGCCGCTCGCCAACGTGTTCTTCCTCCAGCGCTACGGGAACGCCTCGTGCGAGACCACCTGGGAGCCTCCGAGGCTGGTGTGGGACAACTTCCGCCTCATCAACCCGGATGGCCGCGTCTTCGGCCCCGACCTCATCGCCCGCTCCGAGGCGATGCGGCTCCTCCCGTGATCACCGCCCCCGCCCAATCGGTGATCAGTGATCAGTGCTCGGTGGTCGGTGCTCCCGTTCTGCCGGACCCCGGACCCCGGACCCCGGACCCCAATCCCCAACCAGGTCGTGTGGCTTCGCGCAGCCCCTTCGATCCGTGGCGGGACAGCACCGCGGGCCGCTTCGTGGACCTCGAGCTCTGGGGCGAGCACCGGCACGTCTATGCCAACGCCAACCTGTCGATCTACAGCGGCCAGGCGTGCAACGGCGGGTGCGGGTTTTGCGTGGAGAAGCTGCGGCCTGCGGCCCGGGGCGTCGAGCTCGCCAGTCAGAAGACGGTCGAAGCCGACGACGCGCGCTACTTCTCGGCGCTGGACGAGGTGCTGGACGCCCTGCGGCCGCTCGGCCCGAGCGTGTCGCTCACCGGCGGCGAGCCGTCGCTCGACTCCCGTCTGCCGCGGCTGCTGCGGACCTTGCAGGACAGGGGGATGCGGAAGCGCACCATGACGACCAACGGGTCGGGGTTGCTCGACGTGCGGGAGGGACGCACGGTCGTCGACTGGGTCACCGCCACCGGGGTTCGGCACCTCAACCTGAGCCGGGCGCTCCCGGCCGATGCCGACAATGCGCGGCTCATGCAGCTCGACAGGGCGCCGGACCGGGCCGCTCTCGCAGAGATCGTGGCCCGCGCCGTGCGCGGCGGAACGCGCCCTCGCCTGTCCTGCGTGCTACTGCGTGACGGCATCGCCGACCTGGACGGTGTCCTCGAGTACCTGGCCAACGCCGAGAGCCTGGGTGTGGACAACGTGGTGTTCAGGCAGCTCATGACAACAGAGAAGCGGGGCCCGGGGTCCGGGGTCCGGGGTCCGGCCCCCACCCACCCGGCGGCCGATGACCATCGGCCGCTACGGTCGCAGACCGAGGAGGTTGTCGGCTACTCCGACGCCCAGCGGGTCCTGCTGAGGCCACTGCTCGCACAGCTCCGGGGGCGGCGGGACTTCTCGCTCCAGACACGGGTGCGGGGGTATTACTACGAGGTCGAGGTCTGGCGGTGGCGCGGCATCGACGTGGTGCTCGAGGAGGCGAGCCTGGCGTGGCTCGCCGCGTCCAGGCAACTATGGCCCGAGCTGGTCTTCGAGCTGGTGTTCCACCCGTCCGCCGTGCTCTGCTCGACCTGGCAGCCATGGGACGGGATGCTGGGGCCACCTCCCACCCACCGAGGGGTCCGGGGTCCGGGGTCCGGGGTCCGGCTGGGCGGGGAAGCTGCTGACATGCAGTCCACCACAACAGGCCGGCCTGGCGGCTTGGACAACGCACGGGGATCGCGGTGAGGGGGTTCGCCGGGGAACGGGCGTACGAGCTGGTCGAGGAGCAGTGCGCACTGGGGCCGCGGATCGCGGGGTCGTCCGGGAGCGCCCGGTGCAGGGAGCTGATCGCGAGATCCCTCCAGAGCGCCGGGTGGCCCGTGGAGACGGACGGTTTCACGTATCGTCGCGCGTCCTGCTGCAACCTGCTGTCACGGCCCTCGACCGAGAAACCTGCAATCCTGCTGGGCGCCCACTTCGACACCCGACCGCGAGCCGACCGCGAGCGCCACTGGTGGCGACGGCGCCAGCCGGTGCCCGGAGCCAACGACGGCGCCAGTGGCGTGGCGGTCCTGCTGGAGCTGGCGCGGGTCCTGTCGCCGCCTCCACCGGGAGTGTGGCTCGCCTTCTTCGACGCCGAGGACCGCGGGCACCTGGAAGGGTGGCCTTTCTGCGTCGGCTCGAGCCGGATGGCCGCGTCGCTCCAGCCGGCGCCGGCCGCGGTGGTCGTCGCCGACATGGTCGGAGGCGCTGCGGCCCGGTTCTACCTCGAGCGCTCGTCGCATCAGGGCCTCGCGCGCGCAATCTGGAAGACGGCCGCCGACCTGGGGCTCGCCGAGACCTTCGTGAGCGAGCCCAGGCACGCGGTCTGGGACGACCACACGCCGTTCCTGCAGCGCGGCATCCCGGCGGCGGACATCGTGGATCTCGACTACCCCCACTGGCACCGCGTCACCGACACGCCCGGGAACGTCACGGCTGCAACGCTCGGCCGCGTCGGCCTCGTCCTGGAGACGTTGGTCCGAACTGGTGCCTGGCAGGCCTGAGGAGACCGTGGTCCGTGGTCCGTGGCCCGTCGTCCGTGGGAAGAGATGGCGGCCTACCGGGGAGTGCGTGACTCTGGCCTGACACCCCCCCACTCACGTGGTGCTGTTCCCAGCCGGGCGTCCCATCGGGCCACGGACCACGGGCCACGGGACACCGGGCGGGCGGGTCGGCTATCGCCCGAGCTGGACCTCGAAGCCGGCGGCAGCCCAGCGGTCGCCCTTGTCCTGGTCCTCGGGAGCTGGCGTCACGAAGTCGTGGATCTCGCTGAAGGCGCCGGCATCCCCAAGCTCGGACAAGGGGTCGACGACCACCAGAACCGTCGCGCCGTTGGGCCTGTCCAGCGTCCCGAGAGCCAGGACCACCGGGTCGTCCGCCTCGCCCTGCCCGTCCCACAGCGAGTGCGGCACGAACGAGCTCTGGGAGAAGGTCCACAGGTACTCGTTGAAGGTGGCGGCACGCCCGGCCTCGGAGAAGGCAACCAGTACCTTCTTCCCCTCGAGGAACAGCGCTTCCACCAGCTTGCAGGCGTCGAGCGCGCGCTTGGTCGTTGCCAGCCGGTGCAGGATGACCTTCTTCACAGCCCCTCCCTGCGATGAGCATAACAAAGGCGCCCGGGCTTCCCCGGGCGCCTGGATACTCGTTCAGGCCGTCCCTGCTACGGGGCGAGGGGCTGCAGCGTCATCGGGTCGCGCAGGGGGAGCCTCGTGACGGGGCCGAGCTTCTCGAAGGAGGCATCCGGGTGGTCCGGGCTGCCCTTGAAGATGTCGTCGAGATTGCCGACGATCACGACGATGAGCTGGTCGGGCTTCATGCGCCTCTCGGCCGCCTGCTTGACGGCCGCGGCGTCGACCGCCGCAATGCGTGCGCGATAGCCGGTCCAGTACTCGTGGGAGAGGCCAACGAGCTCGTCGGTGGCGAACCGCTGCACGGTCCGCAGCTTCGTCTCGAACGTCCGCGGCAACGTCTCGATGAACGACTTCTTGCTCGTCTCGAGGTCCTTGGCGGTCGCTTCGCCGGCGCGCAGCTTGCCCATGAGCTCGAGCGTCAGGGTTGCGGCCCGGGCGCACGTCGCGGACTTCGACTGGAAGTAGGCGCGGAAGGTGCCCGGAAGCAAGTCGCCGACGCCGAACCGCGAGTACGCGCCGTAGGCGAGCCCCTCATCCGAGCGGACGCGCTTCATCATCCACGCCGTGAAGCCGCCGCCGCCCAGGATGTCGTTGGCGACATCGAGCGCCTCCTCGTCGGGGATCGGGCGCCGGAGCCCGATGTGGCCCATCGAGACACGACCCTGATTGACGTCCTTCTTGTCGACGGCGTACACCCCGGGCCTGGCGGGGGCGACCGGCTGCGGCACCGGTGGCGCCTTCGGGCCGGTTGCCTTCCAGGCGCCGAGCGTGGCATTCAGCTTCGCGAGCATGTCCTTCCGGGTGAAGTCGCCAGCGACCGCAATGACGACGTTGGCCGGGTTGGCGAGCTGCGTGTGGAACGCCACCAGGTCGGCCTGGGCGATGCCGTCCACCGACGCCTTGGTCGCGAGCCGGTTCATCCAGTAGTCGTCCCCGAACACGAGACGGTTCCACTCCCGTCCCTCGATGTCCGCCGCCTCGTCGTTACGGCGCTTCATGTCGGAGATGAGGTCCTCCTTGGCCTTGTCCAGCCGGGCCTGCTCGAAGCGGGGCGCCTGCAGCACCTTCATGAGCAGTGCGAGGCCGGTGTCGAGGTCCTTGGACAGGAGGTTGAGGCTGACCATGCCGGTGGTGTCGCCGACGTTGGTGCCAACCTGCGCCGCGAGGAAGTCGAGCTTCTCGTCGAGCTGGCTGGCGTCGAGGTCGCCCGCACCGCCGGTCCGCCACACGGTGCCGGTGAGGGCGGCGACGCCCTCCTTGCCCCTGGGCTCCAGATACCGGCCGCCGCGGAACATGACCTGGACGCTGACGAGCGGCAGCATGCGGTCCTCGGAGATGTAGACGGGGACGCCGTTGGCCAGCACGGCCCGCAACGGCGCGGGGTTGGGGACGTTCCAGGTGAGGCCGGGGTACGTGAGCTTTTCGGGCCGGTCGGGGATCTGCGCCGACGCAACGGCCGCCACGACCAGCACGCACAGGGCGAGGACGAGGTGTTGGCGTCGCATGGTCAGTTCTCCTTCCCGGCCTCGGGCCTGGCGGCGGCACCGCCGCCCAGGGCCTCGAGCCGCTGCTGGATCTTCTTGAGCATGATGTCGATGGCGGGCTTCACCTGGGGCGGGGCCTGACCGGCGCGCTGCTGGAGCTGGGCCAGCATCTGCTCGAGCTGGGCCTTGTCCTGCATCTGGTCGATGGCTGCGAGCTGCTGCTTGACCATGCTCTTCATCTGCGCTGGAAGGGCCGCGATCTCCGGATCCTCGGGCGCCGCACCGGCCTTGCGGACCATCGTCAGGACCGACTTCTTGTCCGGCGTGAGGTAGGACTTGGCGACGCGCTGCACGTCGGCAGCCGTCACCGCCAGCAACCTGGTCGGGGACTCGTTGAGGTACTGCCAGCCCCCGTTCGAGTCGTAGAGCAGCAGTTGCAGCAGAAGGAAGAAGTTCGACGTCAGCCGCCGGTACGAGTTGGCGAGAATCTGGTTCTTGACCTTCTGCAGCTCGTCGTCGGTCACGGGCTTCTCGACCAGCAGTGCGAGCTCGGCCAGCAGCCCGTCCTCCACCGCCTTCGGCTCGACGCCATCCTTGATCTCCGCAGAGACCTCGAAGAAGCCCTCGTACTTCATGTCGCGCGAGAAGGCGCTCGGCTCGCCCACGGCCAGCTTTTTCCCCTCGACGAGGGACTTGTAGAGCCGCCCGGTGCGGCGGTTGAGCACGTTGGCGAGCACCTGAAGCGCGAAGCTGTCGGGATGGTTGAACGCCACCGCGTGGTAGCGGATGCTCACCTCGGGGTTGGTGTCGGCCTCGACGAACATCCGCTTCTCGGCGAGCTGGGGCAGCTCGTGCGTGACCATCTCGGGCGGCGGAACCTGGCCGCGCGGGATGCGTCCGAAGTACTTCTGCGCCAACGCGAGCGCCTCGTCGGCCTTGAAGTCGCCCACCAGCGCCGCGGTGATGTTGTTGGGGGCGTAGTAGGTGGCAAAGTACCGGGCCGCCTGCGCCCGGGTGTACGACTCGATGTCGGATGGCCAGCCGATGACGCCGTGCCCGTACGGAGACGCCTGCCAGAACATGGCCTCGAACGCCTCCTCCTGCTGCCCGGTGGGCGTGGACTCGACGCTCAGCCGGCGCTCCTCGCGGATCACGTCGCGCTCCGAGTAGAACTCACGGAACACCGGGTTCGCGAGCCGGTCGGACTCCATCCAGAACCACAGCTCCAGCCTGTTGGAGGGCACGGTGATGAAGTAGAAGGTCTGGTCCTCGCTGGTTCCGGCATTGAGGCCCGAGCCGCCCTGCTCGGTGTAGAGCTGGTCCAGCTCGTCCTTGACGACGACGGCCTTCTCCTCCTCCACGAGCTTGTCGTAGCGGGCCTTGAGCTCCTTCAGCCGCGGCGTCGCGTTGGCGTCGTCGTGGATGTTGCCGGAGATCTCCCCTCGCCGCAGCTTCTCGCGCAGGACGGCGTACTCCCTGTCCATCTCGGCACGCACCTCGTCCTGCTGCGTGATGATGGCCTCGTTGCGGGCCCAGTCCGAGGTCCCGATGGCCTTGGTGCCCTTGAACATCATGTGCTCGAGCATGTGCGAGATACCGGTGATGCCCTGGGGCTCGTTGACCGCCCCCACCTTGGCCACGAAGCCGCAGCTCACGGTTGGTGAGTCGTGTCGCTCCACGAGGAGGAGCTTCATGCCGTTGGGAAGCATCTCCTCGCGCACCTGCACCTGCTGAGCGCCGGCCACCACCGCCACGAGA
>JALOLB010000259.1 GCA_025456225.1 Thermoanaerobaculaceae bacterium | reverse complement strand
GGCAGCTGCTCGAGGTTTGTCGGCAGGTCGCAGGTGTGCACGCTGAAACACGCTTTCGCCATGGGATGCCGAATCGAAGCGAACTCGGGGTTCTGGCATCGTTTTCCTGGCCAGTAGAGCCGCCCACCGGGGAGGGGCCTGTCGATGCTACACCTGGTCAGCAATTCTACTGTGTGCTAGTCGATGGAGAAGATGGCCGGACCGCAACGGCGATCGTTGGTTGCATTCTGCGTTTTGCAGCTAAGGTGAACACTCTACGGGGATGGTTCCTCCTGCACTCCTGCGCACTATCGTGGGGCGCCGGTGCAGTCCTCTTCCTCGGCGACTCGGGGGCAGGCAAGTCCACAGTAGCTAGCCTAGGGCTTGCTCACGGACGACCGCCGCTGGGCGATGACCTCAACCTCGTAGGCGCAAGCGAGGGGTGCGGCTTCTTGGTGGCTGGGGTGCCCGGGATCAACCCTCTCGTTGCGCCACGATTTTCTGGGAGTGCGCCACTTCTTGCTGTTTTCAACTTAGTCAAGGACACGTCGGACTTCGCTGCTCCCTTGGGTGGTGGCTCGATAGCCAGACTCCTCATGAATGCGATCTACCAGACCACATGGGGGCGCTCTCTGGTACCTGACCTTGTTCGGTGGAGCTTCCGCGACTTAGCGTCCTTCGCTCGGACACTGCCTGGGTTTGACCTTCACTTCAGGAAGTTCCCCGACTTCCTGGCAGTCATAGAAGGCGCCATTGGCGCCCCGCAGGATTCTGCACCAGATTCCGTACCGGATTCCGTACCCGATTCCGTACCCGGTATCTCATTCCGCTCATTGTGGTCACGTAGTGACTGATGAGGCTCTTGGCTGAGCGGTGCGGGTTGGTCTTTGTCCAGGTTTTGAGTTGATCGTGTCGACCGGTCCGGCTGAGCCCAGCCGGAACCAGCTGCTGCTGCACCGTAGCATCTGCAGATGTGTGGTTGGATGTGGATGTGACGCCCGTGACCTCGGACCCGAACTCTGATAGCGGCTTCGATCCGAGAGCACTTGAGCCTCGCGCCGGGGAGCGCCTGTACCGCGGGCGGAGCATGCGAGGGACGTTCGTGGCGGGGGACGGGCTCGTGATTTCGGCTGTGGGCGTGGCCGTGGTGCGATGCGGCGATGTGGTGGTATTTGTGGCTCGCAACGGCGTCGCGGAGACCCGCGACGTGGTCCACCGCGTGGTCCGAGTTTGCGCGGAGGGGCTGATTACGCGCGGGGACAGCAACCACTTCGAGGATCCTGTGCCGGTGACGGCGGAGAACCTCGTGGGTGTGGTCACGCAGGCGCGGCGAGGGCGGCGGCTCATTCCGGTGTCCCGTGGGTGGAGGGGGATGTGGCGGGCGAGGGTGTGGCGCGTGCGCGGGATGGTGCGGCGGGTGCTGGGGAGGGTGGCGCGGAAGCCGTATCACGCGCTGCGGGTGTCGGGGCTTGCGAGGAGGGTGTGGCGGCCGGATGTCAGGGTGCTGGTGGTGCGGTACGACCACGGGCCGATGGCGAAGGTGCTGGTTGCGGGGCGGTCGGTGGCGTCGATCAACCTGACCACCGGGCGGTTCGTGTGCCGGAAGCCGTACGACTTGGTGCTGCGGCGGGAGGATTTCGAGGGGATTCGCTTCCCGTAGCGGCCGCTGGTCAGCGGCCGTCGTGGGTGGGGGGTGGCAGTGCCCCCGCCCACCCGCGGCCGATGACCATCGGCCGCTACGATGAGCTGTGCGGGGTGCGACGACGGCGCAGATGGCCATCGGACGTCACGCTGAGCTGTGAGGGGTGTGTCGGCGTCACGCTTTCGGTCGCAACCCGAGCGATTCGGAAGCAGGCAAACTGAGGTCCCAGGCTTTCCAGCCTGGGACCGCTGTCGTTTCTGGGGCCAGATCGAAACGGGCCGGCGAGGTGCAGGCGATGAAGGCTCGGGCCGTGGCGTCGCCTGGGTACATGGCGCGGAAACGTCGGATGCCGCGTGTATCGCTTGCCGCTGGGCGTTGGGTCAGCTTGCACTCGATGGGTGTGAGGCGGTTGTTGTGGTCGACGACCAGGTCGACCTCGTGGCCAGCCTGATCTCTCCAGTACCAGAGGCTGGCTGCGGGAGCGTGCCACTGCCTCCACCTGACCCACTGGCCCACCACGTGGGTCTCCCACAAGGCGCCGGCATGGGGGCTCTGCCACGTGGCTTCGAGCGAGTCGAAGCCCATGAGGAATGAGGCCAGACCGGTGTCGGAGAGGTAGAGCTTGGGGGTCTTCACCAGCCGTTTGCCCAGCGAGCGGTGATAGGGCTCAAGCAGGAGGAGCTGATTCGACGCCTGCAGGACGCTGATCCACTGCCTGGCAGTGGTCGGCGAGATGCCGACATCGCGAGCGAGCTCGGACATGTTGAGGGTCTGCGCGGTGCGGATCGCGCAGGCCCGGAGAAATCGCTGGAAGTCTCGTAGGCTGCCGACGCGCAGGAGGTTGCGGACGTCTCGTTCGAGATAGGTGGCGAGGTAGCCCTGGAACCACCGGTCGCGGGTCTTCACTGCGTCCGGATCAGCCCACAGGGCGGGATAGCTTCCTCTCCAGACCAGGTCGGGGAAGGAGCTGCCCGGGTCGGTCTGGGTGGTGGACCATTCCTGCCCGGACAGGCCCAGGAGCGTGACGACCGCGGCACGGCCGGCGAGGCTCTCGCTGAGGGACTGCATAAGGGCGAAGTCCTGAGAACCCGTGAGGATGATCTGGCCGTTGGTGGGGTGCTGGTCCACGAGAGCCTTGAGGTGCCGAAGGAGAGCAGGAGCGTACTGCACCTCGTCGACAATCAGAGGAGGAGGGTAGGTCGCCAGGAAGTCACCTGGGCGGGTCTCGGCGAGCTCGGCATTCGAGGCGAGATCGAGGGAGACGTAGCGGTAGGTTGGAAAGGTGCGCTCGACCAGCGAGGTCTTGCCGACCTGCCTTGGACCCACGACCACGACCACAGGGAATGCCCGTGCAAGTTCGAGTAGCTCGGGTGCCAGCTCCCGCTCGATCCACATGCTGACAATATCGCGCTACCGCCGCGACATTGTCAAGGTGACAGCGAGGGTATGGTCCGTAGCGGCCGCTGGTCAGCGGCCGGTCTTGGGTGGGGGGGGCGTTCCCCCGCCCGCCCGCGGCCGATGGCCATCGGCCGCTACGTTGAGCTGTGGGGGGTGGGGCGGCGTCACGCTCTGGGACCGCGGTTGTCTATTGGGCCAGGGCGGAGCAAGTGGGTGGGGGGTAGCGGCCACTGGTCGGTGGTCGTCCTGGGTGGCGGGTGGCGGTGCCCCCACCCGCCCGCGGCCGATGGCCATTGGCCGCTACGACGATCTGTGCGGGGTGGGGCGGCGCGGGTGATGAGGGTCGAGCGCTACGGGGTGGGGGGCCAGATGCCACGGCCGAGACACGAGAGGACGAGCGGCAGAGTAAGGACAGGGATGTCGCCAAGGCGATGGGAGTGGCGAGTGCGGGCAGCGATGACGCCGTGCGGGTAGACGCGGATCTGCTTGAGGTCGGCTGGGCGGAGCTGCTGGGTCCACTTCACCTCGATAGGCCAGAAGCGGTCTCCGGTGACGATGGCGAGGTCCACCTCGCCCTTGGCCTTGATGTAGTAGATCGGGAAGTGCCGCCGGGCGTGGGTGACCGCACAGGTCTCTGCGAGGGTGGCCTGGACCTGGCTGTCGGCGAGCCGGGCGCGGATCGTGGCGTTGGGATCGGGTGAGGGCTGCAGCCAGCTTCTCACGGCATGGGCGATGAAAGGGTCGGCAAAGCCGACCTTTCGTGCTTTCTTGGGGGCCGCTGTGCGGCGGTCCTCGACCAGTGCGGGCTGGACGACCATGGCGTCCATGGCGACGAGGAGCTGCACGTAGTCAGCGACGGTCTGGGGATGGTCGATGGACAGCTCGGTGGCCAGGCTGTTCCAGGTGATCTGGCTGCCGGTACGGGCGAGGATGGCGCCGAGCACCTCGCGAAGGTACGCTTCGCTCTTGCCGTGCTTGAGGGCGTCGCCGCGAATCCAGTCGCTGTAGGTCGCAAGCGTCGCAGGGCGCAGGTGGCCGACGGCAGCGAGGTCGTTGATGGCTGTGAGGAACCCGCCATGAAGGAGGTACTCCTCGAAGCTCGTCTCGATGGCGCTCCACTCCGCTTCGCCGAGGGCGTCAAGGGCGACCACGTCTCCCTGGGCCAGTGCAGTTTCGGCGGCGGGCGGCAGGGCGTGCTTGAGCTGGCAGGTCTCGAGATGCGTGAGCGGGTACAGGTGGTAGTCGGGCGCCGCAGCCGCTCCGCGGCGACCAGGCAGCAAGCGCCGGGCCTCGGCCACCATGGTCAAGTCCGAGCCTGTGGCGAGCAGGACGGTGCTCTCCAGAGCGCCAGCGTCGGCCAAGAACTTCAGCGCCCGGTCCCAGCCCCGGATGTTCGTCACCTCGTCGATGAGCACGAACCTCTGGCGAGCGGGTGCTTCGGCCAGCTCCTCCTGAAGGACACGCAGGAGCGAGTGGTGGTCGCCGATGACCTCGCCCGTGAGGTAGGTGATCGCCTGGGGGGGAACACCCTGGCCGAGGAGATGAGCCATCCACTGCTTCAGCAGCGTGGTCTTGCCGATCTGCCTGGCCCCTCCAAGGGTGTAGATCCCCGGATCGGTGGTGGGTAGGGTCTCGATGAGGGGGCTGTGAAACACGAGAGGCTGGGCGGCCAGGCGCCGCAAATGTGGGTCCTGCTCCCTGAACGCCTCGCGGCTGATCCGATGGGCGTTGTGCGGCAGGAAGTAGCTGTCCATGGAACGAATATCGGTCATTGACTAAAGATAGTCAACGCGCAATGACCAAACACGTAGCGGCCGCTGGCCAGCGGCCGTCCTGGGAAGGGGGTGGCACGGCCCCCACCCACCCGCGGCCGATGACCATCGGCCGCTACGGCGATCCGTGCGGGGTGGGGCGGTGTCACGCTTCTGGGACCGGTGTTGTTTCTGGGACCAGATGCGAGCAGTTGGGTGGGGGTAGCGGCCGCTGGTCAGCGGCCGTCCTGGGTGGGGGGCGTTCCCCCACCCGCCCGCGGTCGATGACCATCGGCCGCTACGGGGACTCGTGGGGTGGAGCGTGCGTCAGAGGAGGGGGATGAAGATGCGGAGGAATGGGTAGTCCTGCCAACGCGCGACGAGTCCCTTGCGCTCGGGGTTGGCGACGATGTAGCGGGCGTACTCCAGGGTCTCGTCGTGGCGCATCCAGTGGTCGTAGAAGGTCCGCTGCCAGAAGGGCGCTTCTCCGGGGTGGGCGAGGCGGATGGTCCACGCACGCTTCAAGGTGCGGACGTACTCCGAGAGCGGCCGGCCCTGTCCGTCGAGCTGGAGCAGGAGGTGGACGTGGTCCGGCATGAAGCAGGCGACGAGGACGCGCGCGTGGCCGTCGAGGGACTGGGTGCCAAGGTCGGCATCGAGTGCGCCCTCGATGTCGCGCGG
>JALOLB010000258.1 GCA_025456225.1 Thermoanaerobaculaceae bacterium | reverse complement strand
GATCACCCCGCCCTGGGAGGACATGCCCACGCCGGAGCTCTACTTCCAGGTCTACCAGGGCGTGACCTCCTCCCTGACCCCCTCCTTCGGCATGGACTCGCGGGACGATCCCTTCGACCCCAACTCGGGGGCCTCGCTTTTCGCCCGCTTGCGCTACGCCGGTGGGCCGGTGCTGGGCGGCGACTTCAACTACGTCCGTCCCGAGGCCGGCTACTCGATGTTCGTGCAGTTGCGGCGCAAGTTCGTGGCCGCCCTCAACGTCGAGGCGGGCTACATCTACCCCTACAGGGGCATGGAGATTCCCTACTACGATCGCTACCGCCTGGGCGGCGAGCGGTCCCTGCGAGGGTTCAGCTACCTCTCGATCCTGCCCCGCAAGGAAAACGGCGACTACTTCTACGACGCCTATGGCGCCACCCTGGGCGGCGATCGCTACTTCCAGGTCAACCTGGAGTACCAGATCAAGGTGGGTGGACCGATCAAGCTCATCTTCTTCTTCGACACCGGCAACACCTGGGTGGAGGAGCAGGGTTGGGACTTCGGTCATCTGCGGTCCAGCACCGGTGCCGAGCTGCGCGTCTTCCTGCCCATGTTCCAGGCGCCGCTGCGCTTCATCTACGGCGTCAACCTGGACCCCTTCCCGGACGAGAAGTCGAACGACTTCACCTTCTCGATCGGGACGACGTTCTAGCCCGCCCGCCCGGGAAGGCTCAAGGCTGAATCTCCCCCACCCACCCAGGCTCAAGGCTACAGGCTCATGGCTGAAGCTCCCCCTCCCACCCAGGCTTCAGGCTCCAGGCTCAAGGCTCAAGGTCCACCGCCCACCCATACCAAGGTAGGAACACTTCAAGGGAGGGCGGGGGAGCCTTGAGCCTTGAGCCTTGAGCCTGGGGGCGAGGGCGGGCACGGGTGGGGGATGGCGGCGGTGGGGTAAGATCACCACCTGCGGGGGGGGGGCGGCGCAGGTGCCGCGGGCCTCTCGCCGGGAGCCCACCATGACGCTGCGCCTGTTGGTGCCCAACGTGCTGACTGCAGCCAACATCTCGTTGGGCTTTCTGGCGCTCGTGGCGGCCGCCCACGACCGTGGAGAGCTGGCGGTCTGGCTGGTCGTGGCTGCCATCGTTCTCGACATGCTCGACGGCAGGGTGGCCCGCTGGCTCGGGGCGACGAGCGCCTTCGGGCAACAACTGGACAGCTTTTCGGATGCGGTGAGCTCGGGCGTGGCGCCGGCGTTCCTCGTGCACCGGTTCATTCTCTCGGAGCTGGGTGCGCCAGGCGTCGCGCTGAGCCTGGTCTATCTCCTGGCCGGGGTGGCAAGGTTGACGCGCTTCAACCTCACCGCAGACGTGCACACCAAGGCGCAGACGACGCTCGGGGTGCCGATTCCGGTGGCAGCCGGCTACATGCTGGCCCTGGTGGTGATGCGGGAGCATCTCGCGCCGTGGGTTGCAGGGGTGGTCGTGCTCTCCCTGGCCATCCTGATGGTCTCGCGGCTGCGTCTGCCGGAGCTGCGAGGCAACGATGTCGTCGGCGTGCTCATGATCATTGGCATCGGCACGTACTTCGCGCTGCTGCTGTGGCCAAGCTGGGGCACTGTGGCGCTGTGGAACGGCTGGAACGTGGTCATCCTCGCGACAGCGGCCCTGAGCAACCGGCGATGCAGGCATGCGGCGAGCTCGTCGGCCCGGGCCTGAGACGATCGCTCACGTCGACGCCGGGGCGACGACGGCGGCCTGGGTTTCTGCTGTTCGGCCACGCTCGGTCTCAACCCGGTTGCGTCCCTTCCGCTTGGCCTGGTAGAGCGCCTCGTCGGCAGACCGGATCAGGTCGTGCGGGTCCGCCCCCTCGTGGGGGCATGCCATCGCGACACCAAGGCTCAATGTCACCCTGGTGGTGCCTGACCCGGCCCCACGCGGCGCGATGCCCAGCGACTCGACGCCGACCCGCAGCACCTCCGCCAGCGCCACCGCGGCCTCCCAGGTGGTGTCGGAGAGCAACACCGCGAACTCCTCGCCGCCGTAGCGGGCCGACAGATCGGCCGCCCGCCGCGTGGCCCGTGCGAGCACGGCGGCGACCTTGCGGAGACACGCGTCCCCCTCCAGGTGTCCGCAGGTGTCGTTGAAGGCCTTGAAGTGGTCGAGGTCGGCCATGATCAGGGCGACGGCGGACCTGGTCCGCACGGCGCGCCGCCACTCCTTCTCCAGTTGGGTGTCGAAGGCACGGCGGTTGGCCAGCCCGGTCAGGCCGTCGGTGACCGAAAGCTCCTCGAGCCGGCGCTGGCTCTCGATCCGCTCGGTGATGTCGCGCAGGATGAGGCAGGTGACGGACCTTCCGTGCCACGAGAAGGAGCCAGCGGCAAGCTCCACCGCAAAGGTCGTGCCGTCCCTGCGTCGGCACCACAGCTCCCGAGTGGTGCCCTCTGACAGCGACACCGACGGGTTTCCGTCGGCCCAGAGCGCCTCCACCCGCATCTCGCCCAGCTCCTGCTGGCTCCATCCGAAGAGCTGCCTGAAGGCGTCGTTGACCTCGATGAAGCGACCGTTCTCGTCGTCGACCAGCGCCGCAGCGTCGAACTGTCGCGAGAACAGCAGCCGGTACTTCTCCTCGCTCTCCGTCATTGCCCGCTCGGCGAGCTTTCGGGCCGTGATGTCCTCCTTGACGGCGACGAAGTGGGTGATGTCTCCGGCCTCGTCATGGACGGCGGAGATCGATGCGGACTCCCAGTAGGAGCTGCCGTCCTTGCGGCGGTTGTAGAACTCTCCCCGCCACTCCCTCCCGGCCGCGACCGTGTCCCACATTTCCTGGTAGGTGTCGGGCGGCATCTCTCCCGACTTGAGGATGCGAGGGTTCTGCCCCAGCACCTCGTCGGCGCGGTAGCCGGTCACCTCGGTGAACTTGGGGTTGACGTAGGTGATCAGGCCGGACCGGTCGGTGATGACCACGACGGAGGATGAAGCCTCCACCGCCCGCGAGAGCTGGCGCAGGCGCTCCTCGTTCTGACGCTGGTCGGTGAGGTCGGTGACCACACCCAGGATGCCCGACGGCTGGCCATCCTGGATGAGCAACCGGGAGGACGTCCGAACCAGCCGTACCTCGCCGCTGGCACCCACCAGGCGCAGCGAGGTGAGCTCCGCGGAACCGTTCATCGAGCGGGCGAACGAGGCCTCCACCCTGCTGCTGTCGTCGGGGTGCACGAAGGTGGCGAAGTGGAGGCCGACGATCTGCTGGGGGGTCAGCCCCACGAGCCTGGCCGCAGCCGGGCTGGCGTAGTCGACGACCCCGTTGGCCCCCACACGCACGACGCCGTCCTCGACGTTCTCGACGAGCGCCCGATAGAGGGCCTGGCTCGTCAGGAGGGCGCGCTCGGCTCGTCGCTTCCGTTCGCTCAGGGGATAGAGCAGGACGAAGACCACCGCGATCAGGGCCATCCCCAGGATGCGCTCGGTGCCCTCGTGGTCCCCGGGGGTCAGGAGGCGTTCCCCGAAGGGGCCGAGGCCGAAGACGAACGTCTCCATCGCTGCGTCGGCGAGCCACAACCCTGCGGCAGACACCACTCCCCCAACCGCCAGGGTGACTCCCGTGGACGGTCGGCGCAGGGCTGAGAGCAAACCACCCATCACGACACAACCTCCGAGGTCAACAAGTGCCACGGGTCGCCGCCCATTCCTGATCAGCATGCCGGAGGGGCGCCCGCGGGCGGTGACCTGCGGTGGAGCCCCTTCGGCTATACTCAGCGCCGTGGCGGGGAACCCCGATGCCGTCGTCACCGCGGTCTACGGACCCCTGGTCCGTGTGCAGGTCGGCGAGCAGGTCCTGGTGATGTCCCCACGCCGTCGCCTGCGATGGCACGGCGACCCCACGGATCCCCGTCTGGTGGTCGGCGACCGGGTGGTGCTGGAGGGCGAACCTCCCGCCATGACCGTTGCCGAGGTGCTCGAGCGTCGCACCGTCCTCACCCGGCGAGCTCCCGGCGAGAACCGGGTGCGGGTGGTGGCCGCGAACGTCGACCAGGCGGTCGTCATCCTCGCTGCCGCCGGGCCGGACCCGAACACGCGCCTCATGGACCGGTTCCTGGTGGCCTGCCACCACGCCGGGATCGAGCCGGTGGTGTGCCTCAACAAGATCGACAGGGGCACCGACCTCGTGGACGGCTGGGTGGACGACTACCGCCAGGCCGGGTATCAGGTGCTCATGGTGTCGGCCCGCACGGCGCGGGGCATGGGGTGTCTGAAGCGGACCGTGAGCGGGCGCACGACCCTCTTCTGCGGTCCGTCGGGGGTCGGGAAGTCGGCGCTGCTCAACGCCATTCATCCCGGGTACCGCCTTCGGGAAGGGTCCATCTCCGAGGCCACGGGGAAGGGACGGCACACCACGAGCACGGCCCAGCTCTTCCCGCTGCCCGGCGGGGGCTTCGTGGTGGACACGCCGGGAGTGCGGGAGTTCGGCTTCTGGGACCTCTCGGTGCAGGAGCTGGCGCGGTGCTTCCCGGACCTGGCCCCCCATGTCCCGGCGTGCAGGCACGATGACTGCCGGCACGGCAGCGACGAGGGGTGCGCGGTTCGCGCTGCCGTGGACGCGGGTACGGTTTCTCCGCGTCGCTACAGCTCCTACCTCGCCATCCGCGCCGAGCTCGACGAGCTCGGCTAGCCCGGCCAGCCGGGCTACGGTCCGACGGTCAGGCCGTCGCTGAATCGCTCCGGCGCACCGCCGGACTGCCAGCGCCAGAGACCGCTTGCAGTCGCCATGAGCACGACCCCGTCGGTGGTCACGCGCAGCGCCGCCACTGGACCGGGTGGAGCGAACAGCCGTTCCCGCTGCCCGGTCGATGGGTCCACCCGCCACACGGCGACATCGCAGGCAGCACCCTCGGCGAGGTAGAGCTTGCCGGCCCGGGCGGTCATGGCGGTGGTGCAGGGCGACGGCAGGGCCTGGGGGCGACCCTCACCCTGGCGTGAGAACAGGCCAATGTGCTCGCCGCTCGCGACCGCCACAACCTCGTTCTCCAGCCACGCGACGCCGGCGTTGCCGGAGGCCGGCAACCGCACCGGGTCGCCCCGCCCCGCGAGCAGCCAGGTCTCCGGCTCGGGCCAGCGAGCGGCCGCGACCATGCGCTCGTCAGGGCTCGACGCGAGGCTGCGGAACCCCCCGCTGACCAGCAACGAGGGAGCAGTCCGGCCATCGAGGGCGACCACCCAGACTCCCTGCGGGTCCACGAACACCAGCGAGGAGCCATCCTGCCACAGGACGGGTGACCGCACCCAGCGTGGCCAGATGAGAACGGGATGCTCGACCCCGGCGCTGCTTCGCCACACGACCTCGAAGTCGCTGGCTGCGCGTGGGCGGGCGAGGAGAAACCCCGTGCGAGGCTCGTCTTCACGGCATCCGGTGAGGGCCGAAGGGGGAAGGGTGACGCTGGTGAGCCACGGGCACAGGCCAGCCGCCCCGACCGCGC
>JALOLB010000055.1 GCA_025456225.1 Thermoanaerobaculaceae bacterium | reverse complement strand
CCCCTCGTCGAAGTACGGCAGCGCTCGCGCCCGCGTCTCGCCCCCCACCCCTGCCCCCGCGAGGTCTCGTCACGAACCCCGGTGAGAAATGCGGGCTAGCGAGCGTCGCCGTAGAGCTGGAAGGCGGCCCAGAAGAACGGGTTGGAGGCGTCCATCTCCACCGCTGCGCCGCCGGGCTCGGCGGTCGGGACCCTGCGGTGGAGTAGGGCCTGCTGGGCGGCCTGCAGCGCCCGGTCCTTCGGCAGGCCGGCACGCAGGCCCTCGTACATCGTCGTCATGAGCGCGGCCGTGGAGTCGTCGGCGACACTCCACAGCGACGCCACCACGGCCCTCGCACCGGCGTACTGGAAGGCTCGCGTGAGACCGATCAACCCCTCGCCGTCGAGCTCCCGTCCGAGGGCGGTGTCGCACGCCGAGAGCACCACCATCTCGGCGTCCAGACGCACTCCCACGAAGACCTCCCAGGCCTGGAGGATGCCGTTGTTCTGGGCGTCCCCGGCTCGCGATGGCGGGCTCAGGATGAGGCTGGAGTCGAGGGGCGAGCGCTCGTCGACCATGCCGTGGCAGGCGAAGTGCACGAATCGCGGCGCGCGGCCCAGGGCCATCACCTGCTCCTCGGTGGCCGCCTCGCCGACCAGCACCCTCGCCCGGTCCCCCCACATGCTTCCGAGCGACGCCACCTCCCGGCGTGTGGCCGGCAGAGGTCCGAGGTCCATCCCCTCCCGCCGGAGGGTGTCCAGCAGCGCCTGCCGCGCCGGCTGCGTGCCCGGGCTGTCGCTCGATGGCCCGGTGACCACCGGGTCCCCGAACGCCACCAGGGGACCAGGCTGTCCGCTGTCCTCCACTGCGGGGCGGTGGCGGCCCAGCTCGGCCAGCAACGTGGCGGACAGGGCGACGCTGAGGGGCTTCCACTCCGCCAGGTACCGGGGCGGGCCGCCGGCCGCCGTGTTCCGCACCAGCGCGCCGAAGGGAAGCAGGTGGAGCGGACCGTCCGGCAGGAGCACCAGGCGGCTGGCCGGCGCGAGGCGGCCCTCGACCGGGCGCAGCAACTGGTCGTACAGGCGCTGCGCGCGCTCGCGCAGGGTGTCCTCGGAGATCGTGCCCGGGGCGCGCTGGAGGAGGTTGCGGAAGGCGCGCACCTGATCGGCGAGGTCGGCGACGCCGAGGGCGAGCGGCGTGGCACTGACGCCCTCCCGGGTGACCACGAAGACCACGGAGCGCTCCTTCCCGGTCGAGAAGCCAACCAGCACGGTGCCCGGGTCGAGGGATCGACGGACGCCTGCCGCATCCAGGGGTTGAGGGTAGCGAAGCGCCGCCAGGCGGGGCGCCTGCCGGGTGAGCTCCACGCGGAGCAGCTCCTGGCGTTCCCGCACCTTCCTGAGCCGCTCCTGCACCCGCGTGATCTCGGCGGGATCCGAATCCCGGCCGGGATCCCGGAGCTGGCCCTGCAACCGGTCGGTCTCCCGGGAGAGCGCCGCCCGCTCGCGGTCAAGGTCGCCCGGGGCATCGGGGGCCAGCACCAGGTCGCGCTCGGCCAGCATCGCCAGGAGGAGCCGGGCGCGCGAGCTCTCCATCACGGCGAGGGCCTCCTCGGCCCGGCCAAGGTCGACGAGCACATCGATGGCGTCGCGGTAGTAGCCGAGGTAACGGGCGCGGAAGTCGGCCTGCTCCTCGCGGGTGCCGCCGAGCTGCTGGAGCTGAGCCTCGACCACCGCAATGGCACGGCGGAACCACTCCGCCGCGTCCCTGGTGCGACCACGGGCCCGGGCCACCAGGCCGAGCTCGTGGAGCGCGCGAGCCGTGTCGTAGCTCTGGGGCGCCATCTTCTCGCGGATGGCCAGGGCCCGCAGGCTCAGGCGCTCGGCCCGGTCGAGGTCGCCGCGCTCGCGGGCCAGCTCCGAGAGGCAGACCAGGGCGAACGAGACGTCGAGGCCGCCCGGCGCCAGCTTCTCGCGGATGGCCAGGGCGCGCTCGAAGTGACGCTCCGCGCCCTGGAGGTCCTTCTGGAGACGGATCGCCTCCCCCAGGTTGAGCTCGGTGGCGGCGACGTCGTAGCTGTCGGGCGCGAGCGTCTCCTGGATGGCGAGGGCCCTGCCCAGCAATTCCACGGCGCGGGCGTAGTCGCCCTGGTTCACGGCCAGGGTGCCGAGGTCGTACAGGCACATGGACTCCTCGACGCTGCCCGGCGCCAGCCGGGAGTAGATCTCGAGCGCGCGGGCGAAGGTCACCGCGGCCCCGTCGAGGTTGCCCCGCACCGACTGCACCATGCCCACGTTCCGCAGCGTCATGGCGACGTCCGGCCCACCCGGCTGGAGGCGCTCCTTGATCGCCAGGGACCGCGTGTACGCGGCCTCCGCGGCCGCCACGTCGCCGCGGTTGAATGCCGCGTTGCCCAGGTTGTTGAGCGACCATCCCACCTCGATCCCGTCCGGCACCAGCTTCTCCCGGATCGCGAGGGCGCGCCGGTGCAGCGCCTCGGCCTCGCCAATCTGGCCGCGGTCGTTGGCGATGTTGCCGAGGTTGTTGTAGGAGGCCGCCAGCTCGAGGCTGTCGGGCGCCAGGTGCTCGCGTAGCTCCAGGGCGCGCCGGTAGTAGCCCTCGGCGGTCGGGAGGTCGCCGCGCCAGAACGCCACCACGCCCAGGTTGTTGAGGGAGAGCGCCGCCTCCAGGCTCCGGGGCGCAAGCCGCTCCTGGACCTGGAGGGCGCGGGCGAAGCACGTCTGCGCGCGGTCGAGGTCGCCACGCTTGCGCGCCACCATGCCCTGCTGGTTGAGGCTCTCCGCCAGCCCCAGCGACTCGCCGAAGGCCGCCTCGCGTGCGGTCGCGGCCTCCCCGTAAATGGCATCGGCGCGCGCGAGGTCGTTCTGGCGCTCCGCCGTTCGGGCCTGGGCGTGCAGGATGATGGTTCGTGCCCAGATGTCGTCGCTGCTGGCGGCGAGCGCGCGGTCGAGCGCCGCACGGGACTCGGGCCAGCCCCGCGCGTCGGCCCAGGCGCTGGCGGCCTGCAGCTCGAGCCAGGCGCGTGTCAGCGGCGGCTCGGCCGTGTCCCGAGCCAGGGCCTCCCACACCGGCGCCGCCTCGGCTGGCTGGCCGGCCGCTGCGAGGGCGCGCGCCTGACCATGGCGTTCGGCTGGTCCCGTGGCGAGGGGGGGCCGCACCGTTGCGTCCCAGATTCCGACCTCGACACGCCAGTGATGCGCACCGTCACCACGCCGTCCGACCAGCTCGATCGGCCCTCGTGGCGCGTGCTCGCTGCGCAGACGCAGCCAGTCAAACGGGGTGGCGAGGGACTCTGCGAGAGCCTGCTGCGTTCCCTCTGTGGCAGCCTGAGGCGGCGTGCGGTCCCAGCGCTGCAGGGTGTCGCCGGGTTGCAGCCCGGCCGCCGCCGTGGCGGAGCCGGCCACCACCGTCTCGACCACCAGCCCGGCGTCGAGCGGCTCGGCCACCTCGAACGACCCCGCCACCACGACCAGCACCGCTCCGAGAGCTCTCCGGATCACCCCGACGCTTCGCACCATGGCCAGCCTCCCCTGCAGCCGCCTATGCCCCGGAAACGCTTCCCCGATTATTCCACGGACCTGTGCGATGGGCGCCGGGCGCGCCCGGGGTGCGGGCCGGCCGTCACGGCCGGCTGGCGCGCCGGCGCGGCCTCCGGATGAAGAAGTACGCGAGGCCACCGATGACGTGCCCGAGGGCGATGATGACGGCCCACATCAGCCGCTGCTGCGGGGAGGTCTCGTGCTGGATGCAGTCGGCCAGTGCCCAGATCCAGAACAGGGTGCCGCCGATCCCGACCACCGTCATGAGCAGCTCGCCGAACCCGATCGTCCCCAGCACCGCGCCTCCATCCACGTGCAGCCCGTGGCATCGCCATGATAGGGCCCGCGAAGGCCGTTGCAGGATGCGCGTAGAGGGTCCGGGCCAGATGGGCCACCACCGTGCTGTGGCAGGTTTGCCGCGGGAACCTCGGCCGGGGCCCGTCGAGCGAGCGGCCTCAGCTCATGTCGTCGAGCACCGGGTCGCCGCGAACGAGGTGCTACGGCCCGGCCACCGCTCCGGGACGCGGTGGCCGGGCCAGGGCAGTGCTCCTAGTAGGGCCAGTGGAGGCCGAGCGACACGGCCAGGAACTTCGCCATCTCGGAGCGCTTGACGTAGCTCTCGGGGCAGTACTGGTTGTTGGTCGGCGGGTTGCACCCGGAGGTGATGCCCGCGCTTCGCAGGGCCTCGACGTACTGGAACCCCCAGTAGGAGGTCGGGACGTCGGTGAAGTGCGCCGACGCCGGCGCCGCGCTGACCTGCCGATTCCACAACGTCCTGACGCCCATGAAGGAGGTGGCTGTGGTCGTGCCGCCGACTAAGACCCACAACGAGTAGTTGACGTCTTCGTCAGTGCCGTCGCTATCGACGTCGAACCAGTGCAGGAGGTTCGTGCTCGGAGTGAGGGCGATGCTGGAGTAGCCGGGCGTGCCGGTCGTCGTCACGCTCCAGGGGCAGTCGGCCCCAGGGCTGACACCAGTGGAATCGTTGACCCAGTTGCGGCAAAGGCTAAGGGTGAGGCCGTTGCTCGCGTCCGTGTCGTTCAGGTACAGGCGAACGTGGGTCACGTACGCCCCCGACGGCACCTCGAACGGTGCCACGAACCAGCCGGACCCGGCGGTCTTGTACAGGTAGAAATACGTGCCTGTGCTTCCCGTGTCGTAGACCGTGGTCGAATCGTCGGGGCGGAACGCCGCTGCGCCCTGCCACGCGAAGATGCCGCTGGTGCCGAACTCTTCCGGCGCGTTGGCCCGGTCGGGTGTGGCTGCCGGCCCGCCAACTGGTACCTGATGGAGCTGGCCGTCGGGCAGCTCCATCTCGACGAACCCCTGTGCCAGGAGCGTCGCCGGTGCGGCAAGTGCAAGGCACAATGCCAAGAAGACCACCAATCCTGTTGATCGACGCATCGTCATCCCCCTTTTCCGGGCATTGGGATGTGACCATGCTCCGGCACACGATCACCCCACAGCCTCAGCGCGACTTTGACTTCATTCTAGGAGCAGACTCCTCGCAGGTCAAGGTAGACAGGGGCTCCGCTGCTCACCCTGGCCCCGGGGAGTGCGGTCCGTGGGGGGTCCAGAGCCGGGAGAGGCGTTCTGGTGACGGCGGGGTCGATCTGGGCCGGGAGCAGGAGACAGTCGTCGAACCGCCAGCCAGCACCTGCGTGCGGTCGGGTCCCCACGGCTCCCTGATGCCTCGTCCCGCTACTTCTTCGCGACCGTCGCGAGGAGGACCTCGACGGCCTTCTCGAGCTGCTGGTCGCGGCCGGCGGCCTCGAGCGTCGGGTCGTTGTCGACCACGTGGTCGGGGTTCAGGTGCTTGTTCTCGGTGTAGTCGCCGTTCGTGTCGAGGTACCCGACCTCGGGGATGCCGAAGACCAGCGAGGGGTCCTGCAGGCGCTCCCACCACACCGAGGTGCAGGTGCCCGGCACCTGCATGCCGACCGTCTCCCCGAGCCGGAGCGACTTGTAGGCGGTCGGGAAGCAGTGAGCGTCGGAGTAGTTGCCCTCGTTCATGACGACGATCGAAGGCTTCGTCCAGCGCTGGGTGGGCTCGACCCCGACCTGGCGCCCGCGCGGCACCGCCCGGTAGTAGACCTCCCCGGAGAGGAAGACCGTCAGCGGCTCGACGAGGTTGCCACCGCCGTTGAAGCGGGTGTCGAGGACGATGCCATCCTTGCCGACCTCCCGGCCGAAGATCTCCTCGAAGATCTCCCGGTACGAGCCGTCGTCCATGCCCCGGATGTGGGCGTACCCGAGCCGGCCACCGGACAGCCGCTCCACCTCGGCGCGCCGGGAGCGCACCCAGCGGTGGTACAGCAGACGGCCCTGGTCGTTCCCCGAGATCGGTCTGACTGTCTCCTCCCAGCGTTCGCCCTTGACGGGGTCCAGGAGCGCCAATCGCACGGGGGTGTCGGCCTTCCGGTTGAGGAGGGGGTACCAGTTGGCCCCGGCCGTGATGCGGGTGCCGTCGATCGCCTCGATCACGACGCCAGGCCGCACCCTGGTTCCGGCCTGCTGGAGCGGCGCCCCGTCCATGACCTCGAGGATGCGCACCCCTTCACCGTGGTGGGCAGGGTCAGGGAAGAACCCGAGCGCCGCGGTGGCATCGGCGGTCGGGCGCTTGGGCCGGTAGCGGCCACCGGTGTGCGAGGCGTTGAGCTCGCCCTGCATCTCCGAGATCAGCTCGGCGAGGTCGCGGTGGTTGTCGATGTGGGGCAGGAACCGGGCGTAGGCCTTCTTCATGCCTGCCCAGTCGACGCCGTGCATGGTCTCGACGTAGAACTTCTTCTCCGTCTGGCGCCAGGCGTGCTCGAAGAAGTACGCCCGCTCCCCGGCGGCGTCGAGCTCGAGCGGGGCCGAGGCCTTGACCGGGGTGGTCTTGCCGGACTCCAGGTCGACGGTCATGAGCGCCTTGTCGGCGAGGACGAACGCCTTCTTGCCCTCCCGGTCGAGCTGAAGGTCGGCCCCCTCCTCGGCGTCGAGCTTGGCGAGGAGCTTGATCTCCTTCTTGCGGGGCACGTACTTCCACAGGTCGTACCCCTTCTCGAACTTCGCCAGGTAGACCAGGGTCTCGCCGTCGGGCGTCAGGGCGGCGCCGGCGAGGTCGGCTGAGTGCATCGAGAGTCGCACGATGCGGTCGTCGAGGCCGTCCAGGTCGAAGGCGACGGCGTCGGGCAGCTTGGGAGCCTTGTCCTCGGGCTTGACCTCCTTGCCCTTGGCCGAGGTGCCCTCCCTGGCCTTGTCCTTTTCCTTCTCCGCGTCCTTCTCCCTGGCCATGAGCTGGCCGAAGGCCGCCTCGTCGAGCCGGTGGCGGTCCCACGCCTTGCGGGTCAGGAACGCAGCGAAGATGTCGTACTCCTGGCCCCACCCCGCCTGGGAGCGCGCCCCGTGACGGTCGGTCGCCCAGATCAGCACGTCGCCCTTGCCGACCCAGTGGGGGAGCGCGTCCTCGTAGCCGCTCTTGGTGAGGTTGATCAGCTTGCCCTCGCCGCTGGAGGGGATCAGACCGACCTCCCCGGACCACCGGGTGGGGCTGAGAAACTGCACGGCAAACCAGCGGCCGTCCGGGGACCACTCGTACCACTGGTCGCCGTCCGAGTAGGAGTAGTTGAGCTCGCCGGGGAGCACGGTGCGGGTCGCGCCGGTGGCCAGGTGCACGACCTTGAGGATGGTGCGCTCCTCGAGGTACGCGACCTCCTTGCCGTCCGGGGAGAATCGGGGCTGGAACTCCTCCGCCGGCGTGGCGATGACCGGTGTCTCTCTGAGCGCCGTGGCGTTGAAGAACGCGGGCTCGTTGGGGTCGGTACGGTCGGTGCGGTAGACGTTCCAGCTCCCGTCACGTTCGGAGGCGTAGAGGAGGCTCGTGCCGTCGGGAGAGAAGCTGACCGAGCGCTCCTGCTCCGGCGTCGTCGTGATGCGCCGGGTGGTGCCGTGCTCGGTCGACGCGACGAACACCTCGCCGCGGGCCACGAAGGCGACCTCCTTGCCGTCCGGGGACGGCGCGAGCTCGCTGATCTCGCTGCCCACGTCCAGCCGCTCGACGTCGTTCTGGCGGCGGTCGGTGGCGGTCGTGACCTCGAGCTTCCGGCTCTCGGCCGCGCCCGCGGGCCGCACGTAGATCTCCCCGTCCCAGGCGTAGCAGAGGTCGCCCTGGCGGGATGTGCTGAGGAAGCGTACCGGGTGGGTCGCATGCCGGGTCACCTGCGCCGGGTGGCCGGGGTCGGCCAGGTCGAGGCGCCAGACGTTGAAGCTGCCGCTGCGCTCGGACAGATAGAAGAGCGCGCGCTCGTCGGGGCTCCACACCGGCTGCCGGTCGTCGAAGCCGAGATCGGTGAGGCGGGTGTGCCGGTTGGCGACCACGTCCCACATCCACACGTCGCGGGCGAAGGACGAGGTGTCGTGCTTGCGCCACTCCATCTCGAACCCCTTCTGGTCGGAGTAGGCGAGGAGGGTGCCGTCCCGGTTGAAGGCAGCGTACATGGCCGGGGTGGTGAGCACCTGGACCGGCATCCCGCCGGTCAGGGCGACCCGGTACAGCTCGGGCTGGGCGCCGGTGGGGAACTGCACGGTGCTGGCCGCGTCGAGGCGCGCCGAGCTGAACAGGACGGCGGTGCCGTCGGGTGTGAAGCTCTGGGGGAAGTCGTCGGCCGAGTGAAAGGTCAGCCGCCTCGCCTCCCCGCCTGCGGCCGGCATCACGAAGATGTCGAAGTTGCCGTAGCGATCCGAGGCGAACGCGATCCTCGTGCCGTCCGGCGACCACACCGGCATGAAGTCGTGGGCGGCACTGACGGTGAGCGGCACAGCCGTGCCCCCGGCGGAGCTCACTGTCCAGATGTCCCCGCGACTGCTGAAGGCGACGGTCGCGCCGTCGGGGGAGATCGCCGGGTAGCGGAGCCAGAGCGCCGGCTCGCCGGCCCCCGCAACGCTCGCCACCAGGATCATCAACGCCGTGCTCAGGGACAGCCCACTCGTCAGCTTGCGACTGGATGGCATCTCGACCTCCTGCTTTCACACCGCGACCCGACCCCGGGCCGCCGGCGCCGGGGCAGTCTACGCCTCAACACCTGTCGGGGTTCTGCTCTTCCCCGCGTGGTTCCCCCTGTCCTATCCTTGTGCTCGGAGGGTCTCGATGATCAGGCAAGCATGGATTGGCGCGTTGATCCTGGCCCTGGCGGTGCCGGCGGTCGCAGGAGAGGACGTGGCGGCGTTGGAGGAGCAGGTGCGCGCGACCGAGACGGCGTTCGCGAAGACCATGGCCGACCGTGACCATGCGGCGTTCGTGTCGTTCATCGCGGAGGAGGCCGTCTTCTGGGGCGGCAGCGCGCTGCGTGGGCGCCAGGCCGTGGCCGACGGCTGGAAGCGCTTCTTCGAGGGGCCGCAGGCACCGTTCTCGTGGGCCCCCGAGCGGGTGGCGGTGATTGCCTCTGGCACGCTGGCGCTCAGCTCCGGGCCGGTGCTCGACCCGGCCGGCACGCGCGTCGGCACCTTCACGTCGACCTGGCGCCGCGAGAAGGACGGGAGCTGGAAGATCGTGCTCGACAGCGGCTGCCCTCCCTGCGAGCCTCGGTAGACGCCCTGACGCCCCGTCGCGCGCCGGACACCGCGCCACCCTCATCGCACGGAGCCCTGGACTCTCGACTCTCGACTCTCGACTCTTGACCTCAGACTTTCGACCTTCGACCTTCGACCGGGCGGGTGGTGGCCTAGAACGTGCGTCCGAGGAGAAGGTAGAACGAGTCCTTTCCCCCCGAGTTGACGCCGTGGGCGAAGTACACGGGGCCGAGGAAGGTGTCGGCGCCGAAGACGATGGCGTAGGACCACAGGAGGTCGTGGCGGCTGACCTGGTCCTGGGTCTCCCAGAGGTTGCCTGCCTCGAGCGAGGCGCCGACGTAGATGCCCTCTCCGAAGTTGGGCAGGCGGCCGAGGCGGAAGAAGTAGATGAGGGTGGCGACGCCGCCGTAGGAGCCGCTCACCTCGCCGCGCGGCAGGCCGGAGAGGCTGAAGAGCCCGCCGAGGTGCAGGCGCTCGCTCGGGGGCAGGGTGCCGCCCAGGGCGCTGCCGCCGTGCAGGATGCCGACGAGCGTGTGGCGGCGATGCGTCCCGGCCAGCACCACGTTGAAGTCGAGGCGCTCGTAAGGGATGTCGGCGCCCAGGGAGGTCTTCGCTTCGAAGAGATCGACGAAGGCGAGGAGGCCGTTGCGGGGGAAGTTCACCGAGTCGATCTGGTCGATCGTGAGGTTGAGGCGTAACCCTCCGTCGGAGCGGTCGAACTGGGGCAGGTCGTCGGCGTTCTCGCCCTGGGCGCGGCCGTTGGTGCTGTCGCGGCGGATGCCGGCCCGCAGCTCGCCGTACCGACCGAGGGCCAGCCCGGCGTCGAGGGTGAGGCGCTGCACCCAGAAACGGTACTGCTCGGTGCTCGCGTCGATCGGGATCTGGGTCTTGACCTGGGAGAAGCTCGCGCCGGTCGCCAGGAAGGGGATGCGGGAGGTGGTGAGCGGCTGGTAGAGCTCGGCCTGCGCACCCGGGCTCTGGCCCACCTGCACGGCGGTCTTGAGCTCGGCACCCCACCGGTTGAGACGTGTCATGGTGAGCGCCGCCTGGGTGTCGAACTGGCTCTCGCCCTCGAGGTCCGTGGCGACGGCGAGCCCGAAGCGCAGGTAGTTGGGTCCCCACGGCTTGCTGCGTCCGGTGAAGCGCAGCGACCAGGCGTCGCCCTCGGGAACCAGGGTGAAGTCGGTGGTCACGAACTCGCCCAGCTCCCACAACCGCTTGAGGTCGCCGCGTGCGGTGGGGGTGTCCAGCTCGTGCCCGGGTTGCGAGTGGACCTTCTTGGAGACGGTGTTGGCCTCGAGGCCGGGGCCCGGGTCGGCGCTCACGCTGGCGAGGCGCAGGGCCGGGGCGGTCCGCCGCTGCCGCCTCAGGTACGCCTTCCACGCATCCTCGCCCACCGAGAGGGCACGCAGCGCCTCGATCTGCTTTCGGGCGGCGTCGGCGCCCCGGGGCAGGATCTTCGCGGCTCCGTGGAAGTCGAGGAGCTTCCACTCCCGGAGCTCCGGCCGGATCAGGATGTCCACACCGGGGAGCACGTGCTCGACGTTGAGGCGGGTGAGGAAGGAGCTGGTGCGCGAGAGGATGCCGGCGATGGAGTCGGGGCGCTGCTGGCTGGCCAGGGGCACCCCCACGTCGATGGCGATGATGATGTCGGCCCCCATCGCGCGCGCCGTCTCCACCGGCAGGTTGGCCACGACGCCGCCGTCCACCAGGACGCGCCCGTTCACCTCGGTCGGGGCGAAGACGCCGGGGACCGCCATGCTGGCTCGCAGCGCCGTGGCGAGGTCGCCACTCCCGAGGACCACCACCTCACCGGTGTCGAGATCCGCGGCGACGGCTCGAAATGGCAGGGGCAGCTCGTCGAAGTCGGTGATGCCGGCGGCCCGCAGGCCGAGCACCCGCAGCTCCACCCCCAGGCGCTGGCCGGCGATCATCGAGGGCGGCATGCGCAGCCGCCCATCCGAGAACCCCATCTCCCAGCGCGTCAGGTACGTGAGGTCGTCCATCTTGCGGCGGTATGGCAGGTGCCGCCGGTCCGGGCGGTCGAGGAGGATCTCCCGCCATGGCAGCGTCGTGGCGAGCTGCTCGAGCTCCTCGGGTGAGTAGCCGGCCGCATAGAGGCCGCCGACGATGGCGCCCATGGAGGTCCCGGCCACGCAGTCCACCGGCACGTGCAGCTCCTCCAGGACCTTGATGACGCCAACGTGGGCCAAGCCGAGGGCCCCACCGCCCGAGAGCACCAGGCCGATCCTCGGGCGCTGGGGGGGGGAAGGAGCGCTCTCTGGCGGGGCGGCGCTGACCCGGACGGCCGCCGAGATGAGGAGGACGGCCAGCCCCAGCTTCATCCAGGTGCGAGTCATCGGTGCCGATACTACGACATCCCCGGTCCGCGATCACCGGGCTGCCGGCGGGATGCCCCCGCTGCCCGTTCCGGGCGGAGACCGCTCCGGCGCAACAGGGCGGGGAAACCGGCTACGCGGGGTTGCGGAGCGCCACGCGTACGCCGAGCCCTCGTGCCAGCCCGTACACGCCCTCGACCCCATCGACATGGGTGCCGGAGGCGCCCAGCGTGGCTGTTCTCGTCGCCGTGTCGACGCGCACCCGGATCGCCAGCGCCGGGTTCCCTCCGACGTCGACGCTCTCCTCGACGACCGCCGGCAGCGACCCGCCTTCGGGCGGCACGAAGTCGATCTGCACGAACCCTTTCGCCCTCTGGCCCACGAGCGCGTCGAACACCGGCCGGTGCACCCGGATGGCGTACCCCTCCCGGTCGACCGAGGCCACCACCTTCCCGCCGGTGAACCAGGGCGAGACCTCGAGGCCGGTGGCGGCGACCAGGAGCTTCGGCCAGTGCGTGAACCCGAAGAACATGACAAGCAGCAGCGGCAGCGCCGTGAGCGCCCACATCGTGCCGAGAACCGACTTGAGCTTTGCCATGGCCGCCTCCTCAGTGAGCGATCATGCTGCCGGTGGTGACCAGCAGCAGGACGCGGTACAGCCCGTCCTGGATCATGCCGCTGCCGAACACCGTGAGGAACAGGAACGCCGGGTAGAGGAACAGCAGCCGTGCCGAGCGGGCCTGGGGTCGCAGCGCCGTCCCCTTGATGTGGAACGCGGCGGCTCCCTTCGGGCAGGCGTCGACGCACTTCCCGCACTTCACGCAGGAGACCCGGGTCCCTCCCTTGGCCAGGCTCTCGCGGTCGAGGGAGAACGTCGGGCAGACCTTCTCGCACTGGCCGCAGTCGGAGCAGCGCTCGCGGTCGACGCGTACCTCGAAGGCGTTGAGCTTGTTGGTGAACCCCTGGAAGGCGCCCATCGGGCAGAAGAGGCCGCACTGGGTGCGTTTGCGGGTGACGACCGGCCCCACCACGACGAGCCCCGCGAACAACGAGAAGAAGATGACCGCCTGCGCCACCGCCCTGGTGTTGGTGAGGGCGTTGAACTCCGTCACGCTCTTGAACGGGCACAACCACTCGCAGTAGGTCGGGGTGAGCGTGAGGGCCGAGATCACCACCACGGTCCCGAGCACGGCGTACGGCAGGTAGGTCCACCTCTTGCCGATGGCCTTGACGAGGGGGCGGTTGCGGACCCGCGAGAGGCCGTCCTCGAGCCCCCCGAAGAAGCACCCCCAGGAGCAGAACCCCCGGCCCAGGGCGAGGGTGGCCGCCAGCCACAGCACCAGCATGCTGCCGATGGCGGCGAAGCCGGTGAGCATCGACCCCGGGAAGATGATGGTCCGGGTCAGCGCGGCGGGGATCACGGTCATCGGGATGACCATGTGGCAGAAGGGGGTCTTGCCCTGCACCAGGTCGTCCCCGGTGAGCCCGATGTTGCCGCGCACCTCCAGCAGGTTGGGGATGAACGAGAGCACGAAACAGACCGCCACGGTGACGAAGAGGATGGCCCGGAAGCGATCGGTCTTGCCGGTCCGCAGCATCAGCACGAAGAGCACGTTGCTGAGCACGAAGACGGCGAGCAGCGGCACGAGCCGCAGGGGGTCGTGGGGCAGCGGCCTACCGCCGAGGAGCATGAGCGCCGTGAGCAGCAGCATCGGCAATGCCGCGAGCGCCGTCTTTGGCCAGCTCAAACCGGGGCTCCAGGGTCGCGAGGTCGTCGTGGGGGTGGAGCTCATGCGAGCAGTCCTCCAATCAGGTTCACAAGTCCCAGGTAGGCAAAATACACACCGACCACGCCGGCGGCCAGCCTCGCCGTCGTGCGCACTGCCTCCGGGCGCCGCAGCCATCCCAGCAGGGGCAGCGGCGCGAGGTACACCGAGGTGCCGACGAAGAACGCCGAGAAGAACGCGAGGCTGCCGGCCAGTCCCCCGGCGTCGGCCGCGCGGGTGATGGCCACCACGAAGGGCGGGCAGAGGTTGAGGCCGGTCAAGAGCCCGAGCGCGGCGGGGAGGAGCTTTGGCCAACGTGTCCGCACCCGGGCGAGGATGCCGGCGCCCGGAGTGGCTGCGCACCCTTTGGCCGCGGGCGAGAAGCCATAGGCAACCATCAGGATCGCCACGCCCAGGTAGGCGGTTCCGACCAGCCAGGCCCGCCATCGGGGGCTGGCCAGCACGGTCATGCCCGCGAGCCAGGCGAGAATCCCAATGGCGAGGTACCCGACCAGGCGGCCCAGGAGGAGTTGCCCGAGCGCCAGCACGCTTGCCCAACGCGACCGGCCCTCCTCGGCCAGCAGGTAGGGCAGCAGCACCGGTCCGCAGGTGGCGAGGCATCCGGTGCCGCCGGCGAGGCCGACCACGACGCCTTCACCGAGGAGCTGACCGATCGGAAGCACGCTGCATGGTACGTCAGAGGCTCAGACTGGTTTCTTGACCTCCCCGAGGTCGGACCGGGCCGTCCCCGAGAACCCCTGGCGCACAGGTCAGGAATGGCGGCAGGCAAGAGTGCCTGCACCACAGCTTGTTCCCTGTGGGGCAGACACTCCTGTCTGCCTCACCTTCCTGCGCTACTGCAGCGTTGCCAGCATGAGGATGACGCCCCGGCCGCTCGCAAGGGCCTGCAAGGCCTTGCCGACCACGGCCCCCGCACAGAGGTGCCGGTCGCTGCAGCGCATCGCGTGCCCTGGCGACGACGAGGTCACCAGCAGGTCGCCGACCGCGATGCTCCCGCCCTCGTCGGTCACCTTCACCGGCACCTGCCCGACCAGGGCCAGCAACGGCCGCGTCTCGGTCCGCTCGTTGGGGTCGCCAGCCAGGTCGTTGTTGTTCATGGTCATGGCCGGGCTCGTCGAGACGACGCCGGCCACCAGGGTGGACAGCGGCGTGCACGACAGGCGGAAGTGGCCCTCGCGGGTCGTGTCGATCTCGACCACGTCGCCCGGCTCCAGGGTCCCGGCGACGTCGATGCGCTCGGCCAGGTCGGCGCCGGCGCCGGAGTTGAAGCACCCTGAAGCCAGGCCGCAGTTGTAGGAGCCATCCGCAAAGACGTTGCCGCTGTTGCGGACCCGGAAGCGCAGCTCGGTGCCGTCCGGCGGGTTCGAGTAGAGCTGCAGGAGGTCGCCGGTGCCGGTGTTGATGCCCCTGATGGTGGCCTCCGTCGAGTCCTGGATGGCGTAGATGGCGATGCCGGCGTTGTTGGTGTTTTCCACGTCCAGGGTGGCCTTCTCGAACCCCGCACCGTTGGAGACCGCCACGACGCCGTGTCCGGTGGCCGAGAAGTGCCCACCGATGCCGAGGGGCGCATTGGAGCGGCCGCTCACGCCGACACCGTTCCCCTGTCCCTCGTAGACGCCACGCACTCCGGCGCCGCCGGCACTCCGGCTCTCGCCGTACACGCCGTAGCTGCTCCCCGTGAGAGCATTCGAGTGACCCCTGACGCCGACTCCGGCCGGCGAGCTGACCTCGCCGAAGACGCCGTTGACGGAGCCCGAGGTCGATGTGGCCACGCCCTTGACGGCCGTGCCAGCACTGGACGGGGTCTGACCGAAGACGCCGAAGGCGTTGCCGGCCGTGCTCAGGTTGAGACCCTTGACGCCGACAGCCGAGCTGGAGGACACCTGACCCAGGACCCCGATCCCCGAGCCAGTGGCCAGACCGAGCCCGAGGACGCCGATGCCATCCGGGCTGGCGGTCGTGCCCTTGACCCCTGTGGCCGTTCCCGTGGTGGCGAGGTTGGTACCCCAGACGCCGAACCCGCTGACCGACCTCACCTGGCCGAACAGGCCGCTCCCCTCGGTGGTGGGCGAGGTGTTCTCACCCCAGACGCCAAACCCCTTGAAGGACTCGGCCTGTCCCATGATTGCGCCTTTCTGGGTGGCCGCTGCGGTGTTGTAGAGCTCCAGCACCCAGCCGGAGGTGTCGGCGGCGCCCCTGTAGGGCAGGTTCAGCCCGGAGGCGTTCAGCCACAGCAGGTTGGTGCCGTCGGTCCCCACCACCTTGCCGTTCGCGAGGGTGCCGCCGACCTGGAGCTTGGCCTGGGTCACGGCGGCGGGTGCGAGCTTCGGATTGGTCACGGCGGCGTCGGCGATCTTGGCGGTCGTCACGGCGTTGTTGGCCAGACCGAGGGGCGACGCGGCCGTGCCGTCGCCGGCCAGGGTCGCGTCGTGGCTCACCGTGGCGAGACCTGTGCCGCCTGAGCCGAGCAGGTCGTCCCGGAACTTCATCTCGAAGGTGAAGGGATCCTGGGAGCCGTTAGCGAGGCCGGAGCCGAACGCCACGATCTTGCCCGTGCCGGAGAGCACCGTGACCTGGAGGCGGGCGTTCTCGGTGGAGATCGCGGGAAACTCGTCCTTGAAGCCCCGCTGCTTCTGCTCGAAGGGCCGGAGCACATAGTCCCTGGCGGCGGCCAGGGGGGCGCCGGTCTGATCCATCGGCGTCACCCGTACGGTGGCGGCGCGGCCGGTCGTCTCGACGAAGCCGTAGTTGTAGCGGAAGTCGGAGTCGGCGGTGGGCTTCGTCTGGTACACGCCCAGCAGCTCGGTCGACTGGCCGGTGGCGATTGCGAATGAGGCCGGGACCCCGGCGAAGAACTGGCCGACCGAATCCTCGATGTCGCCCACACGGGAGTAGATGCGGGAGGAGACGAGGACCTTGCGGTCGGAGGTGATGCGGAGGGCGCCGAATACCTCCTTGCCGAAAAGCGTCCACACCGTGTCCTCGAGGCGCTGGGTGTCCCCCGAGGGAACGGTGAGGTTGTAGACCGGGGCGCTGGAGTTGTCCTTGTCCCGTTCGAGCAGGTAGACGCGCACCTGAGCCGGCGCGGCTTCGGGGTTGTGGACCCACACGGTCGTGTACCAGACCGCGCCGCCCGAGCCGGGGCCGCGCCCGACCGAGGGCAGGAAGACGTCGGTGCCGGTGAAGCCGGCCAGGGCCGGTACAACCGTGCAGACACCAGCCAGGACGGCGATGGCCGTGGTCAACAGGCGTGGAGCGTGACGGGTCGTCATGAGGACCTCCTCGACAACTGATCCTGCGCAAGGATACCTGAAATGCACCCGCTCTCCCGAGTCAACCGGGAGGGCGGGTGCGCCAGGTCACATCGGGGAGTGGATCGCTGCCTCTACCTCACGCTGACCAGGACCTCGATGAGACCGGTGCCGGGGCCGTCGAACTCCTGTAGCGCCTTGCCGAGGACGGCGCCGGTCGGGAGGATCGCCACGCCGCGGACGATCACCGGTGTCGCCTTCATGGCGTGGCCGGGTGTCGACGAGGTGACCAGCAGGTCGCCCCTGCGGATCGGCCCTCCCTCGTCGGTGACCTTGGTCGGAATCACCCCCAGGACGCCGAGTGGCACCGCCTCGCTCATGTCCTCCTCGGCGCCGCGCCGGCTGAGGAGCAACCCCGGCTTGGTTGCGAGCACGCCGGCGACGCGGGTGCACGCCGGACCGGAGCTCTTCTCGGCGCGCAGGTCCGAGGACTCGGAGACCACGAGCACGTCGCCGGGCTCGTAGTCCCGGATGTCGCCTTCCACGGCGAACGCCTCGGCCACGTCCACCCCGCCGGTGCCGACGCCTCCGTCGATGGCCAGGCCCCCGATGTTGGTGACCTTGAGCCTGAGGTTGCCGCCGTCAGCACCCGAGAACAGCTTGAGGAGGTCCCCGGAGCCGGTGTTGGCGCCGACGATGATGGCGTCGTTGGAGCTCTGATGGGCGTAGAACGCCACGCCCGAGCTGCTGGTGCTGATCGCCTCCAGCGGCACGCGCGAAAGCCCGCTGCCGTTCGAGACGGCGACGACCCCCTTTCCGCTCCCGCCGGTGAAGTAGCCTCCCACGCCGGACGGGGACGAGACCTGGCCGTACACCCCGAAGGTCGCGCCCGTGGGGTGATAGACAGCACCCTTCACGCCGGTCCCGGTGGCGGCCGATGCCTCGCCCAGGACCCCGATACCTCCACCCGAGGCCTGCGCCAGCCCGTGGATACCGGCGCCACCCCCGCTGAGGGTCTGCCCACGGACGCCGACCGCGGCTCCGGACGTGGCGGCGTTCACGCCGACGACGGCCACACCGGAGGTGGACTTCGAGTACCCCAGGACCCCGGTGCCCTCACCGGTGGTGGAGTTGTTCTCCCCCCTGACGCCAACCACGGCGCCGTGCTCCGTGTACCCGAGGATGGCCGCACGTCCTGACGAGAGGGTGTTCTCGATCTCGAGCGCCCAGGTGGCGCCGGCCTCGCCCTTGTACGGGAGCGTGAACCCGCTGGCCGTCTGCCAGACGAGGCCGGAGCCGTCAGTGCCGAGCACCTTGCCGGCCGTGCCGCCGCCCGTCGCCGCGAGCACCCCCTGGGTCACGGCCTTCATCGCAAAGTGAGAGGTCTGGATCGAGCCGTTGGCGATCTTGGTCGCGGTCACGGAGGTGTCTGCCAGATCAGCGGTCTTGATCGTGGCGTCGGCGATCCTCTCGGAGGTCACTGCGTTGGCGGCCAGCTTGGCAGTCGTGATCCCGCCGTCGGCCACGGAGAGTGTCACGTCACCGGTGGCGCCCCCGCCAACCAGCCCGGCGCCGGCGCCCACCGCCGTGATGTCGCCGCCCGAGGCGCTCGACACCGCCTTCCACACCAGGCCGGTGCCGTCGGTGCCCAGCACCTGGCCGTCCGTGCCGCCGGTGGCGGCGAGCTTGCTCTTGCTCACCGCGCTGTTGGCCAGGCCGAGGGGCGAACCAGAGGTGCCGCTGCCGGTGAGCGTGGCGTCATG
>JALOLB010000054.1 GCA_025456225.1 Thermoanaerobaculaceae bacterium | reverse complement strand
TCGAAGCGGGGCACCCCGACCGGGGGGGGCGTGCTGGTGCTCATGGCGGTGGTCGTGGCGGTGGCGCTGTGGGGCAGGCGGTCGGCGACTCCTACTTCGAGGTGCGGGCCGCGGCGTTCCCCCTCGCCACGGCCCACTCGGCGCGGGTGGCGCGGAGCCCGGCTCTGGTCGAGCGCCTCCGCGAGGCCGTGGACCGGCGCTTCCAGCACTTCCAGGTGCGCGTCGAGGGGCTCCGGTGCCTGCCGATGCTGCTGCCGTTCTCGGCCTACATGCGGGTGGCCTGGCGGTTCCGGTTCGACGCCAACGTGCGGGTCAGGCGGGCGATTCTGGAGGGTGTGCTGGCCGCCCTGGACGCCGAACGCCTCGGCGAGCGGGACCTCGAGCTGGCCGAGCGCCTGCTCAACGACATGCTCATCACGACATCCGACTTCTCGCCCCAGTTCCGAATTCGCGAGCGCTACGTGGAGCTGTACCGGCGCCTCGGCAGCGCCAGGCGGGGGTAGGCATGGTCGACCTCACGATCCACCTGCTGCGTCTGCTGGGCATCGACCACGGGTACTTCCGGCTCTTCGAGTACATCACCTTCCGGGTGATCATGGCGGCGCTGACCTCGCTCCTCCTGAGCCTGATGCTCGGCCACCGGGTCATCGTCTGGCTGTACCGGAAGCGCTTCCGGGACGCGGGGGGGGAGTACCGATCCCTCGACGCCCACTCGAAGCGGGGCACCCCGACCGGGGGGGGCGTGCTGGTGCTCATGGCGGTGGTCGTGGCGGTGGCGCTGTGGGGCAGGCTCGACAACGCCTACCTGCTGGCCGTGGGCGCCGCGTTCGTGTACTTCGGCATGGTCGGGTGGTTCGACGACGCCCAGAAGGTGCGCTTCAAGTCCTCGCTCTTCGGCCTCGGGCAGATGGTGAAGACGCTGCTGCAGCTCGCCTTCATCGTGCCGTTCGGGCTCTGGCTGGTGTCCAGCCTCTCGCCGCTGCCTGCCTCCGTCCGGACCCAGGTCTTCCTGCCCTTCGTCAAGGGGTCGCTGGGGGACCCCGGCCCGCTCGTCTTCGCGGTCTTCGCGATGTTCGTGTTCTTCTCGGTGGTCAACGCCGTCAACATCACCGACGGGCTCGACGGGCTGGTGGCCGGCCCGGCCGTGACCACGGCGCTGCTCTACGGTGTGTTCGCCTACGTGCTTGGCAACGCCGTGCTGTCGCGCTACCTGATCTTCACGATGCTGCCCGGGGCGGGGGAGATGGCCGTCTTCGCCGCGGCGCTGGCCGGGGGGGTGTTCGGGTTCCTGTGGTTCAACGCCTACCCGGCCGAGGTGTTCATGGGCGACACCGGCTCCCTGGCGATCGGCGGTGGTTTGGCGAGCCTCGCCCTGCTCACCCGCCAGGAGATGCTGTTCCCGATCGTGGGAGGGATCTTCGTCGCCAACATCGCGTCGTCGCTCCTCCAGGAGAAGGTCGGGATGCGGATCGGGCGCCGCATCTTCCTGCGTGCGCCGCTCCACCACGCCCAGACCGAGCGCGGCATCGCCGAGCCCAAGGTCGTGATCCGGTTCTGGATCATCGCCTTCTTCCTGATGCTGGTCGCCGGCCTCTCGCTCAAGCTGCGCTGAGACGCATCCCTGCGCTGTGGCCGTGGCGAGGTCCGTGCCGCCGACACGGTGACGCCGCTGCGTGGCCGCATGACGGTGGGTATACTGACGGCCCTGGAGGTCCCATGACTCGCGTGTGCTTCCTGCTGGCCTGCCTCTCGTTCCTGGTGCCGCTGGTCGTCGTGGCGGCGACGCCCACCCCGGTCTCGTCCCAGGTGGTCGACTCGACCGTCAAGGGCCTCACCGCCCGACACGGCGCGGAGCACGCCGCGCGCATTCGGCTGGGCGTGACCCAGGCGGCCCAGCGGTGGTGGCCGGAGGACGGGGACGCGGCAACGTTCGAGACGTTCTGCCTCGAGTCGTTCATCACCGACGAGGCCGAGCTGGAGCGGGCCGCGAGGCGCATCGAGGCCGTCCTCGAGCAGGTGGCGGGCCACCTCCACGAGATCCGCCGCGAGCTCATCACGCCCCTCGATCTCGACACCGGCCCGGTGACGCAGGCCGACGAGCTGCTCGCCAACCTCGACCTCCAGTCCCACGTGGGGGACGACCTCTTCAAGAGCAAGGTGGCGTTCCTGGCGCTCCTCAACTTCCCGGTGCGCACCCTGGGCGAGAGTCTCAAGGACGGCCCATCCTGGGACCGCTCCACCTGGGCCCGCGCCCGGATGATGGACGCCTTCGCCGACCGCATCCCGGCCGCCGTGGCCCAGGAGGTCACCCGCGTCACGACGGCGGCCGACCAGTACATCGCCGACTACAACATCTTCATGGGCAACCTGATCGCGACCGACGGCAGCCGGCCGTTCCCGGCCGACCTGCGCCTGATCACCCACTGGGGGCTGCGCGACGAGCTGAAGTCCCAGTACGGCCAGCCCGGCGGACTCGACCGGCAGAGGCTGATCGCCCGCGTCATGGGGCGCATCACGCGGCAGGAGATCCCTGCGAGCGTCATCGGCAACCCCTCGCTGCTGTGGCGCCCCGACACCAACGAGGTCCGGGCCGACACGCCGGGGGCGGTGAGCGCGGCTGCCGAGCGCGAGCCCGACACCCGCTTCCAGCACATCCTCGACTACTTCCACGCCCAGCGGGCGGTGGATCGCCACGTGCCGACCGCCCCCACGTTCATCGCGCGCTCGTTCGAGCAGGGGCGGCAGATGCCCGAGGCCGAGGTCGAGAAGCTGCTCGTCTCGGTGCTCGCGGCGCCGGACCTCAAGCAGCTCGGCGGCCTCATCTCGAAGCGCCTCGGGCGCTCCCTGGAGCCGTTCGACATCTGGTACAACGGGCTGAAGGGCCGCTCCCGGTTCTCCGAGGCCGAGCTCGACCGCATCGTCGCCGAGCGGTACCCCACGGCGGCCGCGTTCCAGGCCGACCTGCCGCGCATCCTCACCACCCTCGGCTTCGCAGCAGACAAGGCGCAGTGGCTCGCGGACCACATCGTCGTCGACCCCTCCCGCGGGGCCGGCCACGCGATGGGGGCAGGGCGGCGGGAGGACAAGGCCCACCTGCGCACGCGCGTGGCGAAGGGCGGCATGAACTACAAGGGGTACAACATCGCCGTCCACGAGCTGGGCCACAACGTGGAGCAGGTGTTCTCCCTCAACGGCATCGACCGGTGGTTCCTCAACGGTGTGCCCAACACCGCCTTCACCGAGGCGTTCGCCTACGCCTTCCAGCGCCGCGACCTGGAGCTGCTGGGCCTGCTCAAGCCGGGCGAGGAGGACACCGGCGGTGAGGTGCTCGACGACCTCTGGGCGGTGTGGGAGATCTCCGGCGTGTCGCTGGTGGACATGCGGGTGTGGCGGTGGCTGTACGCGCACCCCGAAGCCACCCCGGCGCAGCTCCGCGAGGCGACGCTGCAGACCGCCCGCGAGGTCTGGAACGAGTACTACGCGCCGGTGTTCGGGCTTCGCGACCAGGAGATCCTGGCCATCTACTCCCACACCGTGACAAACCCGCTGTACCTGCCCGACTACGCCATCGGCCACATCATCTCGTTCCAGGTCGGGGCGAAGCTGAAGGGTCCGGCGTTCGGCACCGAGCTCGAGCGCATGGCGCGGCAGGGGTTGGTGACGCCGGACGCCTGGATGCGGGGCGCCGTGGGCGGCCCGATCTCGTCGGAGGCGCTCCTGGCCGCGGCGAGGGAGGCCCTGGGCAAGATCAGGTAGCGCGCGGCCGGAACACGACCCAGCAAAGCCCGGACAGCGCCAGCGCCGGGAAGATCGGCTCCAGGCCGAGGAGGTAGCTCCCGTCCGGCCGGCGCATCGCGATCCACGCGGTGGCCGTGAGCCCGGCCAGCACCAGCGCCACCGCCGCGCCGCGGCCGCCGAAGCGCCAGCGCGGGGGTGCCTGGGCCGTGGCCACGGGCAGCAGCAGCGCCGCGGTGACGATGCTCCCGACGTCGTGCCAGATGGCGACCACCGAGCGCAGGGCCAGGGCCAGGGCCGCGGCGGCCCCTCCCGTCAGGACGAGCCCCGCGAGGATCCAGCGGCGCTCGTCCACCCGGCGCGCCAGCTCCGGCGCGAGATCGTGGCCAATCGTGGCCGCTGCCAGGAACAGGTAGGAGTGGAGTGTCGACATCACGGTGGCGAACAACCCCACGGCGAAGAGCGCATTGGCCAGCGGCGGCAGGATCAGTCGCCCGAGGGCGGGGTAGGCGAGGACCGGGTCGGTGCTGGCCGGCAGGAGCACCCGGGCGGCCATCCCCGAGAAGGTGGTCAGGAAGTCGAAGACGACCCAGAGCCCCACCGACACCAGCACCCCCCGGCGAGCCGTGGCGGGTGTCTGGGCGGCGTAGCAGCGCTGGTAGAACGTCGGCTCCACGAGGGTCTGCAGGGCGATGAAGTACCACACCAGCACGGCCTGGACGCCCAGCCCGCCGTCCCAGAGGCGATGGGTGGCCGGCACGCCCTCCCAGAGGGCGCCGAAGCCGCCGACCCTGACCAGCGCCACCGGCAGCAGCACCATGAACGCCAGGTACATGAGCGCGAACTGCAGGGTGTTGGATGCGATGACGGTCCGGAAGCCGCCCGCCGCCGCGCAGGCCATGGTGAACACCAGCCCGCAGGCGATGGCCCAGCCGAGGGGCATGTCGAGGTAGATACGGACGAGGTCCCCCAGCATGAGGGCGTAGGCGGCCGGGATGGCCAGGAGCAGGACGAGCCCCGCCCCGATCCTCGCCGCCGCCGGGCCGTACGCGGAGCGGAGCTGCTCGGGGATCGACAGCGCCGCACTGCGCCTCGCGCGGCTCGCGAGCACGAACGCGAAGAGCAGGGCCGCGACGTAGTAGGGGAGGCCGAAGACGAGCCAGTTGGAGATCCCGTAGCGGAACGAGTACTCGCCGACTCCCAGGACGCCGCCGTACCAGGTGCTGACGAGGGTCGCCACGAACGGCAGCAGGGTCAGCCGCCGCCCCGCCGCCAGGTACTCGAGCTGCTCACGGGTGCGGGAGCGCCAGGCCAGCGCCACGAGGGCGACGGCGTAGACAGCGAGCCCGGCGGCGACGGTCACGTCCACGGCCGGCAGTATAGGGCGTGGTAGGATCGGCGCCGTTTGCGAAGGCAGGAACGCCCATGACCACGTCCGAGCAGGTCCGACAGATCCTGACCCCGATCGCCCTGGCCCCGCTTCCCGCGGACGACGACGCCTCGCTCTTCGACCTCGGCATCATCGACTCCTTCGGCCTGCTCGCCCTGGCGCGCACCCTCGAGGCGGCGTTCGGCATCCGCATTCCCGACAGCGAGGTCGTGCCCCGCCGGCTCGAGACCGTCGCGAAGATCGCCCGCCTCGTCGACGCCCGCCGGTAGCACCCCTCACCCACCCAGGCCTCGGTGCCCACGCCCACCCGACCAGGCCTCAGGCCTCAGACCTCAGGCCTCAGCAAAGACAGGCTTCCGGATTCCATCCACCACACCGTCGGCCTCAGGCCTCAGCCCCCCGCGAAGCAACTCGGGCTTCGGACCTCAGGTCCCTGGCCTGTCTTGGCATCTCCTGCTTCTTCTGAGGCCTGAGGTCTGAGGCCTGAGGCCTATCTTGCCTGGGCCGGAGAACCTGCGGCCGGTTGGGTGGCGGCTCGGTACTCCTGGTAGGCGGCCTCGATGGCGTCGACCAGGAGGCCCGAGACCACGTCGGCGCCGGTGCCGGTGGGGTGGGTGAGGTCGCCGGTCATGAGGCGGGGGCTCCCGCGGTACCACCGCGCCGCGGTGCCCGGGCCGCCCATGGCCTGGAACGTGTCGAAGACGGCGCATCCGAGCTCCCGAGCCGTGGCGCGCTGGGTGGCGATGATCCCGGCCAGGGTGGGCATGGTGACGATCTCGCCGAACTCGTTGGTGGTGCCGCGGTCCATCGGCGCCATCAGGAGGATCGAAACGCTGGGGACGGCGGCGCGGATGCGGCCGACGACGGTGCGGATGTCGGCGGCGTAGGCCCCGAGGGGGAGGTAGCCGTAGCCGGCCTCGTTGGTGCCGAAGTTGAGGATCACGAGGTCCGGCCGCCGCACCTTGAGGATGGTCTCCCAGTGCTCGGCGTCGAAGGTCGCCAGGAAGTGCACGGTGCCGCCGTTGGTGCCGAGGGAGTCGTAGACGAGGCCCGGCGTGTCGCGCTCGAGGACCACGCCGTACGCGGTCACCGGGCCGTCGCCCGCGGGCCACAGCGCCAGCTCGTGGGGGCCGTCGGGGACGGCCAGGCTGTGCACGAAGAAGCCGGGATCCGTCGCGACGGTGGGGATGTCGGCCACCTCGCCGTCGTCCACCTGGGCGCGCAGGGTGCCGCCGCCCGGGCGGCTTCCAAGGTAGAGGTCGAAGCGGCTCACGGAGCCGCCCAGTCCCTTCTCCGCGGTCCGGATGGCGGTCCGAGCCCCCGGCCCGGTGCCGGTGAACGCGACCCCGGCGAGGCCGTAGAGCCCGTCCCCGCCGTTGTGCAGCAGGGGCGAGCGGGCGTGCCAGCCCGACGCCTCCAGCTCCACGCCCCGGTGGTTGTACCACCCCCACGGTCGGTCCACGAAGATGAACCCGTGGCCCGAGTCGCCGAAGCGCTCCTGCAGGCGCTGGCGGGCGCCGCCGGCGATCAGGTCGCCGGTGATGGGGGAGTCGCCGAAGTGGAGGATGCGCGTCACGGCATCGGGCTCCCGGGCGCTGGTACGCGCCAGGGCGTCGAAGAACCGGCGGAGCGCCCCGGAGGGCCCCTCGATGCCGGCACCGGGGACCACCGCCCGGGACGAGGGCGGCATCGTGAACGCTGCCTGCTTGCTGCGCTCCGCCCGTGCCCACAGGACCGCGGCGACCTCGAGCCCGGCCCGCGCGTGGTGCTGCTCGTCCTGTCCGGCCCGGGTGTCGGCCCACGAGATCGGAGGAGGCCAGGCCGGGGCCGGGGGATCCTCCTGCCACCGCACCAGGGGCGCCGCCGGACGGACCGAGGCAAGGGCCTGGATGCCCCCTCTCAGCTCGCCAGCCTGGAGCGGGCGGAACCGTGCGAATACCGGCACCAGATAGGTGAGGAGGACGGCCAGGGCCAGGACCAGCAGCACCACCGCCGCCTTGCGGGGCAACCAGGACGCGGGGGCGGTGGGGTTGGGCACGCGAAGGCCTCAGTACGAGAAGTAGATGAACGGCGAGGGGGCGCTGCCGGCCGCCAGACGCAGGGCCACGGCCAGGGCCAGCAGGCACGCGACCTGGCCGAGGGCGGGGAGCTCCACGAAGGCGCGCTGCGCGCGGCCGAACCAGCCCTCCGGGAGCCACTGCGAGGCTAGCACCACGATGACGAGTAGACCCGCCGCCAGCGGGACGTTGCCCACTCCGGGGGTCCCGCGCGCCAGCAGCGCCAGGATCGAGCCGGCCTCGCCCAGGGTCTCGCAGCGGAACAGGAGCCAGGAGAAGGCCACGAAGTGGAACGTCAGGACGGCCCCGCCAAGCGTGCGCCGCCCGGTCTTCGGACCCGGCCTGCCGCCGAGCAGACGCACGGCTGCCAGGCCGATGCCGTGCAGCGCCCCCCACACCAGGAACGTCCATGCCGCCCCGTGCCACAGGCCACCGATGGCGAACGTGATGACCAGGTTGAGGTACGGCCACGGCGTGCGAGGGTCCTTCCCGGGCAGGGCGAAGAAGAGGTAGTCGCGAAGCCAGGTGGAGAGCGAGATGTGCCAGCGCCGCCAGAACTCCGCCAGGTCCGAGGCGCGGTAGGGAAAGTTGAAGTTGTCCTTGAGGTGGATGCCGAGGAGCAGCGCCGAGCCGATGGCGATGTCCGAGTAGCCCGAGAAGTCCAGGTAGATCTGGGCAGCGTAGCCGTAGATGCCGGCGAGGATCTCGGCCGAGGAGTACATCGCGGGGAGGTCGAAGACGCGGTTCACCAGGTTGAGCGCCAGGTAGTCAGCGGCGCCCTTCTTGGCGAAACCCAGGGCCAGCAGGAAGAACGCCTGGCCGGTCTGCTCGTCCGAGAGGGCGCGAGGTTGCCGGGCGAGCTGGGGCAGGAGCGTCTCGGCGCGGGTGATGGGGCCTGCCAGCAGCGTCGGGAAGAATGCGACGAACGAGAGGTACTCGAGCCAGGAGCCGCAGGGGGCCTGGTCGCCGCGGTAGACGTCGATGACGTAGCTCAGGGACTGGAAGGTGTAGAAGGAGATCCCCACTGCAAAGACGATGCGTAGCGGGATGTCCAGCTCCCCGCCGGCCCCCCGGACCGCGGCCTGGGCCGTGTCCGCGAGGAGGTTGAAGTACTTGAAGCCGGCCAGCGTTCCGAGGTTGTACACGAGCGAGAGCACGACGAGGCGTTTGCGCGCCCGCGGATCGGGCGTGGCGCCGAGACGCCGCCCGACCCACCAGTCGAGGCTGACCGTGCCAAGCAGGGCCAGGCAGTAGAGAGGGTTCCAGGTCGCGTAGAACGCGAGGCTGGAGACCGAGAGGACCACCAGGGGAGCGCGACCCCAGCGCCGCACCGCGAACCACGCGACCACCGCGAGCGCCAGGAACGGCAGGTAGAAGGTGCTGGTGAAGCTCATGGCGTGGTCTCGCCGGCAGGCCGGGATGGGTGGGCCGCCTGCCACTGGCGATTGGCGTCCAGCAACGCGTCGGAGAGCAGCTCGCCGAGCCGGACGTAGCCGGCCTCCGACAGGTGCACCAGGTCCCGGCCGGCCAGGCCCTTGCGGCGCCAGGTGTCGATCGATCCCTCGCCGCCCATCGCCTCGCGCGCGTCCCAGAAGGAGCATCCGCTCGCCAGTGCCGCGTCGCGCAGCGCGGCGACGATGAGTGGCTCGTTGGTGCGGACGAGCTCGCGCCGCGGCCCCTTGCGGCGGTGGCTGCGATCGGTCGGGCCGGTCACCAGGATCGCCGCACCCGGCGCGTCGGCCCGCAGGCCGGCCAGGATCCCGCGGGCCGCCTCCGTGTATCCTGCGCGGGTGAAGCCGGATGCGGTCATGTCGTTGGCGCCGTAGGAGATGATGATGAGCTGTGGGCTGGCATGGGCGAGCAGCGCCCGGCGCACCGCCGGGTCGAAGCGGTCCAGCCGCTCGAGCTCGCCGCCGTTCAGCCCAAGGGTGTCCAGGAGGACGCCCCCGGCACCCGTGCGCAGGTCCATGCCGAGCACCAGGGGCGTTCCCCCGCACCCGTTGTCCACCGCCAGGACGTGGGAGCCGGGCGGGAGCGGGCTGACGTTGCGGAGGAAGACGAGGCGGCGGCAGCTCCCCACCACGGGTCGGGCCGTGCCGGGCTCGTCCACCGGAACGACCTCGACTTCCAGCGGTCCGTCGCCTGGGGCGGGGACGGCCCAGTCGTCGCCGACCCATCCCTCGAACACGGGGGCGCCGTCCACGCGGACCTCGAGACAGGCTTCCCCGTCGCGCAGCCCCACCTGCACCTCGTAGTCGGTGACCTCGGCGATCACCGCTGCCTCGGCCGCTCCGGGCCTGGGTGCCAGCGCGACGCCGCTCAGGCCCCAGAACCCGCCGGTCTCCCCGCGTCCGAGGCCCAGGGTCTGCCAGTTGGCCCGCGGCGCCAGGGCACGCTCGTGGTGGAAGTACTTCCAGGCCCGGCCCGGCATGACGTAACCGGGGCCGGCATCTCCGTAGCGGGCCTGCAGCCGCCGCCGCACCGCGTTGCCCCACCAGTCCGCGGCAACGTGGGAGTCGCCGAAGTGCAGGATGCGGACGAGCTGGCCCGGCTCGCCCCGGGTCCTGGCCGCCTCGAGGGCCTGCAGCGCCGCAAAGAACCTGGTCAGGGCGGCCGGACTCTCGATGGCGACGGGGCGAGGCTCGGGGGCAGGCCTGGGGTGCGGTGCGCTCGTGCCGGGATTCCCGGGGCTCGTCGAGCCGGCTGCAGCGACCTCGGTCAGCAGCAGGAGACCCGGAAGGAGGAACGCGCCACGCCTCACTTCTTGCCTCCACCGAGGGGACCGCCCCCCAGCTTGTGCTCCGTGCCATCGGCGGGCTCCGCCGCGGCGGCCAGATTGGTGATGCGCACCCGCCCCTCGGCGTCACGGACCACCACGACCCCGCCCTCTGTCTGTCGCGTGACCGCCGTGGCACGCGTGCCCCCGACCCGGGCGGACGTCAGAGCCGGAGATGGCGTCGGCCGCTCGGCCGCCGCCAGCAGGGTTGCGGCCTGGGGCTCGCGCAGGCGCAGCGAGCTGCGGAACGACGGGGAGGCCTTGGTGCGGTTGAAGGCGCCGAGAAGGTCCTCCAGGACCATTCCGGCCAGCCGGGTGTAGCCCTGGGCCGTGAAGTGCACGCGATCCGCCTGGGCAAGAGGCGGGGTGGCGGCTGCCCAGCGGACGGCGCTGCCGGGGCCGCCCATGCCGGTCAGCCGGTCCACGAACAACGCCCCGGCGCCGGCCGAGGCGCGGGCCAGCGCCCGGCTCACGGCCGACACCACGCCGGTGCCTGGCGGGCGATCCCCACGGTCGGGGGGGCCGACGACGAGCAGCCCGGTCTCCGGGCGGGCATCCCTGAACCGCGCCAGGATCCGGTCCACCAGCGCCTCGTACGCCACGGCGTCGAAGCGGGGGTCGCCCGCCTCGTTGGTGCCGAACGCCAGGATCACCAGGTCGGGCCGCTCGATCTGCAGCAGCTCCCGGAAGGTGCGGTCCTCGCAGGCGAGAAGCATGTCGATCGTGGCGCCATTCTGGCCGAGCGGGCTGTACGCCACCCCCCTCCCGCCCTCGAGTGCCGCGCCGAGGAGGCGGACAGCACCTCGAGCCGTGGTGCGCAGCTCCCAGCGGTGCGGTCCGGCTGTCGGCGCGACGAGCCGCAGCTCACCGATGCCTTGGGGGCCGACGAGGCTCACGGCTTCCACATGGAGGCCATCGCGGCGAACCTCGATGCTTCCGCCGGCCGGCTGGCGCAGGAAGGAAAGGCGGAAGTGCTCGCCCTCGCCCTCGATCCAGGCCATCTCGCCGGGCTGGAACGTCTCGAGGTAGGCTCCGACCAGGGACGCCGCGCGGGGCGGGTCACCGGCCTGCCACGCCACCCGGGTCCACCCCCGGGAGCAACCGCTGCGGAGCCCGTCGCGCACCTGGTAGCGCGGCAGCGTCCAGGGCAGGCCGAGCCCCGCGCCGCCGTCGCCGAAGAGCTGGCGCAGGGCGCTGCCCAGGATGCCGGCCTCGGGACCCGAGGCGATGTGGGAGTCGCCGAAGTGCAGCACGCGCACCACGCGAGCCTCACCGGACTCGAGGCCGAGGAGGTTCCGGGCGAACGGGAAGGGGAGGGGAGTCGGGCCTCCGGCGGTCGGCCGCGCTGCGAGCAGGCAGGCGATCAGGGCCGCCAGCGGCCGGCTCGTCGCCCATGCCCTACCCGATGCGGTCGCCAGCGCCGTGGTCACCTCGATTCCGCCACGCCGACCGGGTACCCGGCCGGCTGACCCGGGCGAGGATATCCATGCCAGGGGCTCGTGACAACGTCCGGCTCAGGGGGCGCCCGGCTCCTCGACCTCGACGCGGATCTCGTCGTACCAGTCCTGGGACCCCGGGAGCCCGAGCCCGAAGCGCTGGCGGCCGCCCGCGTACAGACGCGAGAACGGGTGCCCCTTCACCTGCTGCACGAGGCCGCCCTGCCGCCACCCCTGCACGCGCACCCAGATGTCCAGGGGCTCGAAGTCCCGTCTGCAGCGGTTGACCAGATCCACCTCGACGACGACGTGGGGCTGCGGGCCGAAGGCCTGGTAGAAGCTCGACTCCGCCGTCACGCAGCGGGCGGGGGTTGGCGTCGCGGTCGGCGTGGGCGGCACAGGCGTCCATGTGGCGGTGGGCTCGGGCTCGATGGGGAGCGTGACAGACCACGAGCCGGCGACCGGGGCGGGAGTCGGGGTGGCTGGTGGCGAAGTTGGGGTGTGAGTGGGCGGAGCGATGGGTGGGCTCGCGGCCGCGGGTGAGGCGCCGGGCTGCTCCGCCACAGGGACCTGGCGGCCGGTGCGCAGCGACACGAGAAGAGCTGCGACGATCACGACGGCCATCGCGAGCCACCAGTGCCGGGCGCGGATCACGTCCCCTGTCCCTCCCGCACTACATCGACGCGTCCTGGACGATCAGCCACCGCCCGGCCTGGCGGTGGAAGACCAGGAGAGTCAGCCCCGACGCCTCGGTGCCGTCGGCCTTCTGGAGCTTCCAGTGCGCCACGAGGGACAGGCCGTGGACGCGGGACGGCTGGGCGTCCCCCAGGGGGTTCGGCTCGAACCCCCACGCCTCCCGGATCTCCACCGGGTCCAGGGTCAGGGTGCCCATCGCCTCGCGGGTCGGGTACGACGTGCGGTAGCGGTCGAGCACCGCCTGGCGGCCCCGGGTGATCCCCTTGGGGGTCACGAACACGGCGTCGTCGGCGTAGACCGCGCAGAAAGCGTCGAGGTCGCCGCGGTTCCACGCCGCCGCCTGCTCCTGCAGCAGGGTGGTGACGGCCGTGCGGGCGGCCTCCCGGCCCCGGTCATGGGCAATGCGGACCCACAGGCCGGGGCCGTGGGTGCCGACGAAGCTCGACGGTGCGGCGACGGCCGGGTCCGCGAGCACCTCATCCGCCGTGGCGAAGCGGTAGCCCCGCGACTCGAGCCAGGTGAAGAGGGCGTCCCACTGGGCCGCGCCCACCTCGTTGGCGTGGAGGAGCAGCACCTGGGCCACCGGTCGGCCGAACAGCTCGTCGCCGAGCGCCGTCTGGGTCAGCACCTCGAGGCGCAGCGCGAGCTGGTACTCCTCGGCGGTGCGGGCCAGGGCCGTGCTGTCGCCGGCGCGGCGCGCCTTCACCCAGGGCTCCTCGAACGACCAGTCCTGGTCGTCGATCGTCACCGGCACGGCCCGCTGCCCGGACTGCTCGAGGGCCGCGCGCACCGTGTCCAGCTTGGCCCGGGTCTCACCCTCCCGCAGGAAGGGGTACCGGAAGAACCTCGGGGTCTTCCCGTGGCGAGCGAGCAACGATGCGAGCCCGGCCCGGCCCGCCTCGACGTCGGCAAGATAGGTCTCCGTGTCGGTCTTCCCCAGGTCGGAGTGCCGTGCCGTGTGGTTGCCCAGCTCGAGCCCGGCGGCGAGCCATTGCTCGAGGAGCGCCGTGTCCCGCGCGTCCTTCACCTGGCTCCAGACCACGAAACCCAGGGCCGGGACCTTGTGCCGGGCCAGCACGGCCAGGAGGTCCGCCGTGATCCTGGCCCGCTCGGGCTGGTCGGTGTGCAGGCGTCCGCCCGCCACCGGCAGGTCGTCGATGGTGACGAGGAGCGGCCGCCCGGGCGGAGCCTGGGCCAGCGCGAGCGTGGCCGCGACCAGGCTCACGAGCGTGCAGACAGCCAGGTGTCGTCTCACAGGTTCCTCCCGGCGCCGCGCTGGCCGCCGCTGGAAAAGTAGCACGCTCACGTTCCCGGGGGACTCACACGACTCCCTCCCGGACGAGGAGCTCCGCGTTGAGGAGCGCCGCACCGGCGGCGCCGCGGACGGTGTTGTGCACGAGCGCGACGAGACGGATGTCGAGGACGGGACAGGCCCGGACGCGTCCGACGCTGACGGTCATGCCGTTCCCGAGGCCGGCGTGGAGGCGCGGCTGCGGCGCGAACGGGTCGTCCAGCACCGCCAGGGGCCGGGCCGGGGCCGAGGGCAGCTCCCGGACCCGCTCCGGCGGGCGGAAGGCGCGCAGCGCGTCGAGGACCTCGGCAGGCCCGGCGCGTCGTCCCAGGCGCACCGACATCGAGAGGAGGTGACCGTCCAGGACCGGCACGCGGGTGGTCTGGGCGCTGACGGCCAGCGGCGCCGGCTCGACGTGGTCGCCGTCGAGCCGGCCCAGGATCTTGCCGGGCTCCTGCTGGAGCTTCTCCTCCTCGCCGGCGATGCCGGGGATCACGTTTCCCAGGATGTCGAGCGCCGGCACGCCGGGGTAGCCGGCACCGGACACCGCCTGGAGGGTCGTGAGCTGCAGGGCATCGAGACCGAACGCGTCCTGCAGCGGCTTGAGGACCAGCACGAGCCCGGCCACGACGCAGTTGGGGTTGGTGACGACGCAGCCGCGCCACGGCTGCCGGCCGACGAGCTCGACGTGGTCGGGGTTGACCTCCGGGACGACGAGCGGCACGTCGGCGTCCATGCGGAACGCCGAGGCGTTGGAGACAACGGCGCACCCGGCGGATGCGAAGCGGGGCTCGATCGCCCGTGCCGCCGCGGCGTCGAGCGCCGAGAGCACCAGCTCGCAGCCGCCGGGCTCGGCCGGCTCGACCGGCATGGCAGCGAGGTGCGGCGGCAGGGGCTCCGGCTCGAGCCAGTGCACGGCCTGGCCGTAGGGTCGGCCGGCCGACCGCTCGGAGGCCATCAACCTGGTCAGCTCGAACCAGGGGTGGCCCTGCAGGAGCCGCACGAGCTTCTGGCCGACCGTGCCGGTGGCGCCCAGGATTCCGACTGGAATGCGGGGTCTCATGGTCGACCTCCCTGCCAGGCCAAGCGGGTCTCGCCCCAGGAACGGGGCGAGCTCGGATGGGTGGTCCTCTCCAGGCGGGACAACCGATCGGCCGCGATCACGGCGCCGTGCAGCGCCTTGATCGCCCGGCGCAGGAAGTGGCCGCGCAGCACCGCCACCACGGCGTCGGGGGACGACCGCCGGAGCACCGCCACGACCGGGAGGTGCAGCCGGTCAAGAAGATCGCCCAGACTTGCCTCGGCCCGCCACCCGGCCGCGATCCCGTCCCCCACCACCGCCACCAGGCAGCAATCGGCGCGACGGTCGACGCGGGAGGCGGCGTCCGTATCCGGCGCGAGCAGGTCGGCGGCCCGTTCGGTCTCGCCCTGCGGCACGGCAACCGTCACCCGGCTGGGTTCGTCCCGGGAGAAGCCGAGAACGGTGATGCCGGCCTCCTGCAGCCGGCTTGCAGGGGTGCCGAAGCCTCCACTCCACCATCCGTGTGCTGGAACCGACAGGAGCGCAACGCCATCGAGCCCCGTGACGACACGGGCGTGCGCCGTTCTGCGGTCCGCCGGCCCCACCACCGTTCCGGGTTGCTGCGGCGCGAAGGTGCTGCGCACGACGATCGGGATCCCGGCCGCCTCGGCAGGCTCCATCGTCCTGGGGTGGAGGACCTTGCCTCCCAGCAGGGCGACCTCCCTGGCGACCCCGAAGGAGAGCGTTGGCAGTGGAACGGCGTTTGGCACGATGCGTGGCGGCGCCGTGAGGACGCCCTCGACGTCCGTCCAGATCTCGATGCGCCTGGCCCCGAGCGCGGCGCCCAGCACCGCCGCCGAGGTGTCGGAGCCGCCGCGACCGAGCGTCGTGGTCCGACCCTGTGGGTCGGCTCCGACGAAGCCGGTGATCACCGGCACCGTTCCATCCGGCCAGGCACCCTTCCAGGCCAGCGCCCGTTCGCGGGTGGCAGCCGGCTGGGCGTTGGCATTGCCGAAGCCGGAGTCGGTGACGATCAGCTCGGCTGCGTCCACGGCTCGAGCACGCAGCCCGACCGCCGCCAGCGCCGCGGCCACCAGGTGGACCGACAGCCGCTCCCCTGTGGCCAGCACCGCGTCCCGCCAGGCGGCGTGCTCGCCGTTGGCGGGCTCGGCCCCGAGCAGGGCTTCCAGTGTGGTGAGCCGGTCTCGCACCGCCTCCGCGGCCGCGGCGGCCTGTGGACCTCCCAGCGCCTCGATGCCGCGGAGGTGGCGGGCTGCCAGGTGCTCGACGAGTCCGGCGCGCTCACGCCGGTCGACCGCAGCGACCAGGGCATCGGTCACACCGGCCTGCGCCGAGGCCACCACCGCCACCTCGTGCCGTCGCACCGCCGCGGCGACGATCCCGGCCACCTGCCGGAGCCGCACCGGCCCGGCCACCGATGTCCCCCCGAACTTCAGGATGCGCATCGGACCACCCCCCGTTCCACCTCCCGCCCGGTCGAGAGTTCAGAGTTGCAAGAAGTCGAGAGTTGAGAGTTGGGAGTCGAGAGTGCTCGGGAGTTCGGAAGCTCAGAGTCGAGAGTCGAGAGGCACGGCTCCAGGCTGACCTCGTCCTTGGACGGATATGCGGGATCAAGATGCGGCAACGCCTCTGGCTTCTGCTGCTTGCCGGGCCAAGCCTTACGGTGTCGGCTTGGGGACCGACTGGTCTTCAGGCAGTCATCCGCTTCGCTGGTGGGGGTGGGGGGACTCTCGACTCTCGACTTTCGACTCTCGACTTCCCGCGACTCTCGACTCTTGACTGGCCCAAACCCGGCGAGCGCATCCCGCCTGAACCCGGAGACAAGCGCTGCGAGGCTTGAAGTCTCGAGGAGGAACGCGTCGTGCCCGTGGGGGGAGTGGAGCCAGGCGAGCCGGGCGTTGGGCATCTGCTCGGCCAGCTCCCACTGCTCCTCGGGCGGGTAGAGGGCGTCGGAGTCGATGGCCACGACGAGGGCCGGCGTCCGGAGGCCGCGCAGCACGTCGCGGAACTCGCCGCGGCCCCGCGCCAGGTCGTGGCTGTCCATGGCGCGGGTGAGGGTGACGTAGCAGTTGGCGTCGAAGCGGTCCACCAGCGTGTCGCCGTGGTGGCGGAGGTAGTCGGCCACCGCGAAGTGGTCGCCGCGAAGCGCTCGGCCGAAGCGGAGGCCGAAGCTCTCCCAGCTCCGGTAGGTGCACATCGCCACCATGCGAGCCGCTGCCAGGCCAGCGGCCGGCGGGATGGTCGGCCGGTACCGCCCGGCATCCCACAGCGGGTCCGCCTCGATGGCCGCGCGCTGGGCCTCCGACAACCCGATCGCCCACGCCGAGTGGCGCCCGGGGGCGGCGATCGGCACGATTGCGTCCACCCGATCCGGGAACGAGGCGGCCCACTCCAGCACCTGCATCCCGCCGAGCGACCCGCCGACCGCCAGGCGCAGCCGGCGAACCCCGAGGGCGTCGAGCAGGAGCGCCTGGAGGCGCACCATGTCGCGCACCGTCACGGGCGGGAAGTCGGGGCCCCAGTAGCGGCGCGAGCCGGGGCGCTTGCTGGCCGGCCCGGTAGTGCCATAGCAGGAGCCGAGGACGTTCGAGCAGACGACGAAGTCGTGGTCCGTGTCGAGGGCGCGCCCGGGGCCGAGCAGTGCCTCCCACCACCGGTCGGCGTCGGCCGAGCCGGTGAGCGCGTGGCAGATCAGCACCGCGTTGTCGCCGCCCGGGGCGAGGCGGCCCCAGGTCCGGTAGGCGATGTCCACCGAGGGCAGGCACGCGCCGCACTCCAGCTCGAACGGCCCGGGCAGCGAGAGACAAAGCGTGTCCGGCGAGTGATGGGCGGCGTACCTCATGACGCCCTCCCGGCAATCTCCAGCGCCTGGGCGAAGTCGGCCACGATGTCGTCGATGTGCTCGAGGCCCACCGAGACCCGGATGAGGTCGGATCCGACCCCCGACGCAGCCAAATCCTCCTCGCTGAGCTGCTGGTGGGTGGTGGAGGCGGGGTGGATGACGAGGGTGCGGGTGTCGCCGACGTTGGCGAGGTGGGAGGCGAGGCGCACCGAGTCGATGAAGTGCCGCCCGGCCTCGACGCCGCCCTTGATGCCGAACGCCAGCACGGCGCCCGAGCCGTGCCGCAGGTACCGGCGGGCGCGGGCGAACGACGGGTGGTCGGGCAGGCCGGGGTAGCTCACCCACGCCACCGCCGGGTGGGCGTGCAGCCACCACGCCAGGGCCAGGGCGTTGTCGACGTGCCGCTGCACCCGCAGCGACAGCGTCTCCAGCCCCTGAAGGAGCAGGAACGCGTTGAACGGCGAGAGGCAGGGGCCGAGGTCGCGCAGCGCCTCCACGCGGACGCGAGTCGCGAAGGCGATGTTGCCCGAGGGGCTGGACGGGCCGAACGCCTCGTAGAAGCGCAGGCCGTGGTAGCCGGGGGAGGGCTCGCAGAACGCCGAGAAGCGCCCCGACCCCCAGTCGAAACGGCCGGAGTCCACGACGACGCCACCCAGGGAGGTGCCGTGGCCGCCGATCCACTTGGTGGCCGAGGCGACGACGATGTCGGCGCCCCACTCGATCGGCCGGCACAGGAAGCCGGCGCACCCGAAGGTGTTGTCCACCACGAGCGGGATGGCGTGCCGGCGCGCCAGCTCGGCCAGCCCCTCGAGGTCGGGGACCGCGAAGCTGGGGTTGCCGATCGTCTCCACGTACAGCGCCCGGGTGCGCCCGTCGATGTGCGGCTCCAGCGCCGCCGGGTCGTCGCCGTCGACGAGGCGGGTCTCGATCCCCAGGCGGGGCAGGGCGATCTTGAGCTGGGTCGTGGTGCCACCATACAGACGTGTCGAGGCGACGACGTTGTCGCCGGTCTCGCAGAGGGTGGTGAGAGTCAGGAGCTGGGCCGCCTGGCCGCTCGACGTGGCGACCGCGGCCAGCCCGCCCTCGAGAGCGGCGAGGCGCCGCTCGAGGACCTCCACGGTCGGGTTGGAGATGCGGGAGTAGATGTGGCCGGGCTCGGCGAGGGAGAAGAGGCGCGCGCCGTGCTCGGCGCTCGCGA
>JALOLB010000257.1 GCA_025456225.1 Thermoanaerobaculaceae bacterium | reverse complement strand
GCCCTGGCCATCTCAAGCGTCGACGAGCTGCCGCCCATGTCGTAGGTGCGAACCGTGCCCTCTGCAATGACCGCCGCCACGGCCGCTTCCAGCCGCACGCCCATTTCCTTCTCGCCAAGCCAGTCCAGCATCATCTTGGCCGCGAGGATGGTGGCGATGGGGTTGGTCTTGTACAGGCCGGCGTACTTCGGGGCCGAGCCGTGGGTGGGCTCGAACACGGCCAGCTTCTCGCCGATGTTCCCGGAGCAGCCGAAGCCAAGGCCGCCGACCATCTGGGCGCACAGGTCCGAGATGATGTCGCCGTACAGGTTGGGCGCGACCAGGACGTCGTAGTTGAACGGGTTCTTCAGTAGCCACATGCACATGGCGTCGATGTTGGCGTCGTCGGTGGCGATCCCGGGGAAGTCCTTCGCAACCTCCTTGAAGGTCTCCAGGAACAGCCCGTCGGTGGCGCGCACGACGTTCGCCTTGTGCACGCAGGTCACCTTCTTGCGCCCGAACTTGGCGGCGAACTCGAAGGCGGCCCGGATGATGCGCTCGCACCCCTTGCGGGTGTTGATCTTGGTGGAGATGGCGTACTGGTCGAGCGGTACGTCCTTGAACGCCGCGAACGGCTTCGAGAGTCTGGTCAGGGTCTCCGCCAGCTCGGCCGGCACCGGGCTGAACTCGACGCCGGCATAGAGGTCCTCGGTGTTCTCCCTGAACACCACGAGGTCGATGCCCTCCCTGAAGTTGAGCGGGTTGCCTGGGTAACCCTTCGTGGGCCGCAAGCAGGTGTAGAGGTCGAAGAGCTGCCGCATGCGCACGATCGGCGAGCGGTAGATCAGGCCCTTGCCCCTGAGCTCCGGTACCAGCTCGGCCTCGGCGGCCTTGACCGGCTTCGAGGTGATGGCGCCAAACAGGGAGGCATCGACGTTGCGCAAGAGCTCCACGGTGCGCGCCGGGAAGGCGTCGCCTTCCTTGCACCAGAACTCCCAGCCAATGTCGCCGTGGATGTACTCCGCGTCGAACTGCATGGCGTCGAGGACGATCTTGGTGGCTTCCATGACGTCGTTGCCGATGCCGTCACCGGGCAGCCAGGCGATTCGGTACTTGGCCATCTTCGTTCTCCTTTGTCTCGAATTCTTTCGTGTCCCTCCCGGGTCGGCCCGGAGCGGGTGCTCATGATCGCACAGGGCCATGGCCTTTGGAAGCCGACCGGAGCCACCTGGAGACCGCGGACGGGCCTTTCCATTTCTCCGACAGGCTCCTAGCATGAGGCTGCATCCCAGCCTGGATGCCCGGGGGGAAGGCCATGCTCCAGGGTTCCGCCGCGCCAGGGTCCTGCTACTTCTACTACCCGCGTCTGGTCTGCGTCGTGGGCGTCCGGGACGAGGCTGTCCCCACGGTGAATCTGGCGCCGATCACGTGGGCGACCCCCCTGTCCACGGATCCGCCGCTCTTCGGGATCTGCCTGTCTCCCCAGAACCACAGCCATGCCCTGGTGCTCAGGACCGGCGAGTTCTCGGTCTCCTACCTCTCCCACGAGCACGCCGAGCTCGTCGCCGCCATGGGGCGGCTGTCCGGTCGGAGCGTCGACAAGGTGCGAACGCTCGGCGTCCGCCTCGCGGAGCCGTCAGCCCTGCGCACCCCGTGGCTGGCCGACGCCTACGTGGCGGTGGAGTGCTCCCTCGTGGACCGCCACCACTTCGGCGACCAGACCCTGCTGGTGGGGGAGGTGCAGGGCGTCCACGCGGCTGCGGAGGCGTTCGACGAGGACGGGGTCTTGAGGGTGCGCGAGGTGGCGGCGCTGCTGTACCTGGGCAGCAATCGGTACGCGACCCTCGCCCCACCCGCCAGGTAGTCGTGTCCCCCACCGACCCGGGCTCAAGGCTTCAGGCTCAAGGCTCAAGGCCCCCACCCGACCGGGGGGTGCTGATGCGCTGAGCCGCCGGCAGGCCAGTGCGGCGGGGGGGCGGGTGTGATAGCCTCAGCGCGGTAGATATGATCCGGTTCGGGACCTCGGGCTGGCGGGGCGTCGTCGGTCAGGACTTCACCTTCCGCAATGTGCGGCTCGTCATGGACGCCGTCGCGAGAGTGCTGCGGCACCGCGGCGAGCGTGGCGAGGTGGTGGTCTCCTACGACACCAGGCTGCTCTCGGAGAAGTTCGCCCGCGAGGCTACCAGCGTCCTGACCCACCACGGCCTCAACGCCGTGCTGTCCGAACGCGACCTGCCCAGTCCCTGCGTCGCGGCAGCGGTGCGGGCTCGTGGCGCCAGCCTCGGGGTGATGTTCACAGCCTCCCACAACCCACCCGAATACAACGGCGTGAAGCTCTTTACCCGCGACGGCACAGTGGCCGGGCGTGACCTAACTGACGAGATCGAGCAGGCCGTCACTGCGCTGACCCCCAGCCACGAGGACTTCTATGTCCCACAGCGACCGCTACTGTCGCGGGCGCCGCTGACCGAGGAGTACCTGCGGAGCCTGCAGGAGGGCATCGACTGGGAGGCCATTCGCAGGCGCGGGCTGGTGGTGGCCGTGGATCCGCTGTGGGGGACGGCGCGTGAGTTCCTGGACCGCATCCTCCTTGCCAACCAGGTCGCGACACACGTCATCCACGGCACCAAGGACCCGTACTTCGGAGGCTACTCGCCGGAGTGCACACCGCAGAACCTGGCCGGGCTCCGGGAGCTGGTGCGTCAGAAGAGGGCGAGCCTGGGGCTGGCGACCGACGGGGATGGGGACCGCTTCGGGATCATCGATGACGCCTGTCGGGTCGTGACCCCGAACCTCGCCATCGCCCTTGTCATGGAGTATCTGCTCCGGCATCGACGCCTGGCCGGCGGTCTGGGGCGGACCGTGGCGACGACGCGGCTCGTGGATCGGATCGGCCGCGCGTTCGACCGCGAGGTGGTGGAGACGGGAGTCGGCTTCTACCACTTCGGTCCGGACCTGGTGTCGGGACGGTTGGGTGTCGCGGCCGAGGAGTCGGCCGGTCTCGGGGTGGCCACGCATCTGCCCGAACGCGACGGTCTGTACGCTGCGCTCGTGGTCGTGGAGATGGTGGCAGTGGAGGGACGCCCGCTCGACGAGCTGGTGCGCAACCTCTTTGCCCGCTATGGCGCCCTGTTGTCCCGGCGGGTGCAGCTCCCCCTCCACGATCGCACGCGAGCGGCTCTCGCTCGCCTGTCGAGGCGGGCACCGCAGGAGCTTGGTGGGCAGCCGGTGGTCCGGGAAGACCTCCGGGACGGGGTGCTGTTGGAGCTTCGAGACGGCAGTTGGGTGCTGATACGGCCGGCCGCCACCGAGCCGCGCTTGCGGATCTACGCCGAGGCGCCGACCATCGGGCGCCTGCACGCCCTGGTGCGCGAGGCGCGGACGCTGGTGCGCCGGGCCGAGGAGGAGGTTGAAGATGTTCGAGATTGACGAAGTGGTGGGACGCGAGGTCCTGGACTCTCGAGGCAACCCGACGGTGGAAGCCGAGGTGACCCTCTCCGGTGGCGCCGTGGGTCATGCCCTGGTGCCGTCCGGAGCCTCGACCGGCAGTCGTGAGGCGCTGGAGCTGCGGGACGGGGACAAGGGTCGCTACCGGGGCAAGGGTGTCCTCAAGGCGGTCGACAACGTCAACGGCGAGATCGCCGACGCATTGCTGGGCATGGATGCCCGCGACCAGGCGGGTATCGACCGGAGCCTGGTGGAGCTGGACGGCACCGACGACAAGAGCCGGCTCGGGGCCAACGCCATCCTCGCGGTCTCCCTGGCCGTGGCGCGTGGTGCCGCGGAGCAGCTCGGCCTGCCGCTCTACCGCTACCTGGGTGGTACCGATGCGACGTTGTTGCCGGTGCCGTGCATGAACCTCATCAACGGCGGTGCCCATGCCGACAACTCCCTCGATATCCAGGAGTTCATGGCGGTGCCACTGGGCTTCGACAGCTTTCGGGAGGCGCTGCGTGCGGGGGTCGAGACGTTCCACGCCCTGCGCGAGCGGCTGAAGAAGGCCAAGCACGTGACCGCGGTGGGGGACGAGGGAGGCTTCGCGCCCAACCTCCCCAGCAACCGCGCGGCCCTCGAGTTCCTGGTCGCCGCCATCGAGGATGCCGGCTACCGCCCGGGCGAGCAGATCGCCATCGCCCTGGATGCGGCGGGCAGCGAGCTGCGCACGGGCGAAGGCTACTTCCTGCCTGGTGAGGGGCGGCACGGCCTGACCAACGACGACCTCATCGGGCTGTACGAGGAGTGGGTGCGGGACTTCCCGGTGGTCTCGATCGAGGACGGGCTCTCCGAGGACGACTGGGACGGCTGGAAGAAGCTGCGCGAGCGGCTCGGGGCCAAGGTGGTGCTGGTCGGGGACGACATCTTCGTGACCAACCCCAGGATCCTCGCCCGCGGCATCAAGGAGAACGTGGCCAACGCCGTGCTCATCAAGCTGAACCAGATCGGCACGCTGAGCGAGACCCAGCGAGCCGTGACCATGGCGCTCCATCAGGGTTGGCGGGCGATGGTCTCCCACCGCTCGGGGGAGACCGAGGACACCACGATCGCCGACCTCGTCGTGGCATGCGGCTGTGGCCTCATCAAGACCGGATCGGCGTCGCGCTCGGATCGCATCGCCAAGTACAACCGCCTGCTGCGCATCGAGGACGAGCTCGGGAGCGCAGCGCGGTTCGCCGGCCGAGAGCCGTTCGGCCGGTGAACAGGCTGCTCCGCTGGGGGTTCTGGGCGGTGGCGCCCTGTCTCGCTGGGCTGGTGGCCTGGGGAGCGTGGAAAGGTGTCGCCCAGGCGCGACGCAGCCGCGAGGAGCTGCAGACGCTGCAGGCGCGGCGGGAGTACCTGGTACGGGCCAACCTCGAGCTGCGCAGGGAGGTGGGTTCGTTGCAGCACGAGAAGACGGCTCGCGAGCGGGCCGCCCGCGAGGCCCTGGATGTGGTGGCGCCGGGCGAGGTGCTGGTGATCGTGCCGGAAGCCAGGGCGGTTGGCCGGACCGACGGGGCTGCGGTGGGACGCAGCCTGTAGGGACCTATGGAAGCAACGCAGCTCGGTCGCTACGTCATCGAGAGGGTGCTCGGACGGGGTGCCATGGGAGTCGTGTACCTGGCGCGCGATCCCGTGATCGGCCGCCAGGTCGCCCTCAAGACCCTGGCAGTGCCGGCCGAGACCGACGAGGCGGAGGAGTTCCAGCAGCGGTTCCTGCGGGAGGCCCAGGCGGCCGGTCGCCTGAGCCATCCGGTCATCGTCACGGTCCACGACGCGGGCGTCGACGCCTCGACCGGCCTCTCGTACATGGCGATGGAGTTCATCGAGGGGCGGAGCCTCAAGGAGCTCATCCGGAGCGGTCATCCCTTCACCTTCAGCGAGGTCGCGCGCATCGGCACGGCCCTGGCCGGGGGGCTGGACTACGCCCACAGCAAGGGCGTCGTGCACCGGGACATCAAGCCTGCCAACATCATCCTGACCGGCCAGGGTCTCGTGAAGATCACCGACTTCGGCGTCGCGCGCCTGGAGTCCTCGAATCTCACGGCGACCGGCCAGTTCATCGGCACCCCCAACTACATGGCGCCGGAGCA
>JALOLB010000053.1 GCA_025456225.1 Thermoanaerobaculaceae bacterium | reverse complement strand
TCGCTCATATCCTGATCCTCGCCGCCTGGCCCTGCTCCAGGCGCAGCCACGGGTTTCACCCGTTGGGCTGAGCCAGGGATTGTACACCCTTTTTCCGCCGCCCACCCACCCAGGCCTCAGGCCTCAGACCTCAGGCCTCAGGCTTCAGGCCTCAGACCTCAGGAAGGACAGACCTCAGGCCTCAGGCCTCAGGCCTCAGGCCTCAGACCTCAGGCCTCAGGTACTACAAGATAGATTCGGGTGGGAGGGGGAGCTGAGGCCTGAGGCCGGTTGGTCGGGCGGGTGGAGAACCTGAGGCCCGGGTGGTCGGGTGGGGGTGACCTGAGGCCTGAGGCCGGGTGGAGGGGTGGGCGGAGAACCTGAGGCCCGGGTGGTCGGGTGGGGGTGCCCTGAGGCCTGAGGCCGGGCGGAGGGGTGGGCGGAAATCCTGAGGCCAGGAGGGTGGGTGGGGGTCAGTACCCTGCCGCGCAGCCGTCCTTGCGGGACTCGGTGGCGCCGGTGTAGATACCGGTGGCGGGGTCGCGCCAGATCGCCTGGTAGCCGCCGAAGGCGATGCCGTTGGTTTCCTGGAGGCGGTGGCCGCGGCGCAGGAGCTCCTGGCGCACCTCGAACGGCACGCCGGACTCCAGGTGAAGGATCCCCCCGTCCTCCATCACCGTGCCGGTGGGCTCGGAGGAGCCCGTGTGGTAGAAGCGCGGGGCGTCGCCGGCCTCCTGCAGGTTCATGCCGAAGTCCAGGATGTTGAGCAGCACCTGCACGTGCCCCTGGGGCTGCATGTCACCGCCCATGACGCCGAACGCCAGCAACGGCACGCCGTCCTTGCCGAGGAACGCCGGGATGATCGTGTGGAACGGCCGCTTGCCGGGCGCCAGGGCGTTGGGATGACCGGGTTGAAGCGTGAACAGGGCACCGCGATCCTGGATGCCGAACCCGAGCTCGGGCACGACGTAGCCCGAGCCGAAGCCGGTGTAGTTGGACTGAATGAGGGAGACCATCTGGCCGCGGGAGTCGGCGGTGACGAGAAAGGTGGTGTCGCCGTGCCGCAGCGCGGGGTTCCCCGGCTCCAGCCGCCGCGCCGCCCGCGCCATGTCGACCCGCGCCGCCTGCCGCGCGCCGTAGGCCTTGTCGAGCAGCCCCTGCACCGGCACCTCGGCGAACGCCGGGTCGGCGTAGTAGCGAGCCCGGTCCTCGTAGGCGATCTTCTTGGTCTCCACGAGCAGGTGCCAGAGGTCCGGGTTGGCGCGCCCCATCGCCCTGAGGTCGTGGCCCTCCAGCATGTTGAGCATCTCGAGCGCGGCCAGCCCCTGACCGTTGGGAGGCAGCTCGAAGACGGTGTGGCCGCGGTAGGTGGTGGAAATGGGCTCCACCCACTCGCTGTGGTGGTTGGCCAGGTCGGCGAGCGAGAAGAAACCTCCGACCTTCCGGGAGTAAGCCACCAGCACCTCGGCGACGGGACCGGCGTAGAAGCCGTCGCGGCCTTTCGCGGCGATCACCTCGAGGGTGCGGGCGAGCGCCGGGTTGGCGAACGGCTCGCCCTCCCGGGGCGCCCGGCCGCCGGGCATGAAGACCTCGGCGAAGCCGGGCTTGTCCTTGAAACGCGGCACGCTGCGCGCCCAGCTCCCGGCGATCACCTGGGGCACCGGAACGCCCTCCCTGGCATAGCCGATTGTGGGAGCCAGCAGCTCCCCGAGCGGCAGGCGCCCGAGCTTCCGGTGCAGCTCGATCCAGCCGTCGACGCACCCCGGCACCGTCCAGGCGAAGGGGGAGTACTCCGGGATCGTGCCGTCCTGCTCGGGCGGCACCTTGTCGATGGTAAGGGCGGCTGGCGCGCGGCCCGACCCGTTGAGCCCCCAGAGCTTGCGCGCGTCCGGGTCCCACACCATGGCGTAGATGTCGCCCCCGAGCCCGCACGAGGTCGGCTCCATGAGCCCGAGCGCGGCGTTGACGGCGATCGCCGCGTCGACGGCGCTGCCCCCCCGCTTGAGGACGTCGAGACCGATCTGCACCGCCAGCGGGTGCGCCGCCGCCACCATCCCGTGCCGCGCCAGCACCGGCGACCGTGTCGCGAACGACCACCCGCCCGGCCGGTCCGCCCCCATCACCACCGACGCCACCAGACACGTCGACAGCAGCACGATCCAGCGCATGTGGCACCCCCGCGGGCATGATACTCGCCGTCAACTGGTCGGCCGTCTTCTTGACAGGCAGGGACAGCAGAAGTCGCCTCTTTCGGACCCCGGACCCCGGACCCCGGACCCCGGACCCCGGGCCACGGTCACTCGTACAGATGCCGCTTGATCTTCTCCGTCGGGGTCTTGGCGAACTCGTGCTCGACAAGGCGGAAGGCGACGAGGTGCGAGAAGGCGGCGAGCTGGGTGTTGACCTCGGCGATGAGGGCCTTGAAGTGCTCCTGCAGGCGGGCCTGGATCCGCGAGTCGGACATCCCGTGCAGGTGCAGCTCGCGGGTGAGGAGGTCGTAGTCGGGGAAGATCATGGCGGTCAGGCCGGCCTCCCTCTTGACCACCAGGCACTCGACGACGAACGGCGACCGGGTGAGCAGGTACTCGATCTCCTCCGGGTAGATGTTCTCGCCGGACGGGCCGAGGATGACGTTCTTCGAGCGGCCCTTGAGGTGGACGTAGCCGTCCCGGTCCTGGAGGCCGAGGTCGCCCGTCTTGAGGAAGCCGTCCGGCGTGAACAGGGCTGCCGTGGCCTCCGCGTTGCGGTAGTACCCCTGGGTGACCATGGGGCCCCGGACCTGCACCTCGCCGACCCCAGTCTTCGGGTCGGGATCGGCGATCCGCAGCTCGATGCCGAGCACCGGGGTGCCGCAGCTCCCCTGGCGGGTCTCGGCGGTGGTGGAGCCGGAGATGAGCGGCGAGCACTCGGTCATGCCGTAGCCGATCGCGTAGGGGAAGCCGCCGATGCGCAGAAACTTCTCAACATCCGGGGGCAGCGCGGCGCCGCCGAACCCCATGAACTTGATCTGGCCGCCGAAGGCCTGCATGAGCCCTTCCACGGCCTTCCGGTAGACCACGCGCCGCAGCAGCGGCAGCTTGACCATGCCGCGCAGGAGGAGCTTGCCCTGGATGCGGGGCAGGACCTTCTTGCGGTAGATCTTCTCGATGATCAGCGGCACCGCGAAGACGATCGTCGGATGCACCTCGGCGAACGCCTCCTGGAGGATCTTCGGGCTCGGCTTCTGCTGCAGGTAGGTGACGGAGCTGCCCGAGTGCATGGAGGCGAGCAGGCAGCACGTGCACTCGTAGGTGTGGGCGAGCGGCAGGAGCGAGAGGAAGCGGTCGGCGGGGGTGAGGTCTACGTAGCGCACCGCCGCGATGACGTCGGTGACCAGGTTGGCCTGGGTGAGCATGACCCCCTTCGAGTGCCCGGTGGTGCCGGAGGTGTAGACGATGGCGGCCAGGTCGTCGGGCTGGGGTGTGTGCTCGCCCTTGGCGAAGGGGAAGTTGCGGTCGGCCAGGAACTGCTCGGCGCGGTCGCGCAGGGCCGCCACCTTCTCCTTGAGCTGCTTGAGGAGCTCGGGCAGGCGCTGCAGGTCGAACTCCCTGAAGTCCTCGAGCAGGAAAGCCTTCTCGAGATCCGGGAACGACCCTCCCTGGAGCTTCTCCGCCAGCGCGGCGGTCACGAAGATCGCCCGGCTCCCGGACATGCTGAGGATGTTGTGGATGGCGGCGGGGTTGAACTCGTTGAGGATGGGCACGGCAACAGCGCCGTGGGTGACCGTCGCGAGGTAGGTCAGGGCCCAGTGGATCGAGTTCTGCCCGAGCAACGCCACCCGGTCGCCCGGACGGATGCCGACGCGCTTGAGGGTCTGGCGCAGTGCGGCGATCTGCGCAGCCGCTTCCTCGTAGGTGATGCTCGGTCCCCGCAGCTCGGCGAGGAACGGGTGCTCGCGGTAGGTCTCGAGGCACAGGTTGACGTACTCGGCGAGGGTCCGCGCCTTCTCGTAGGTGCGGCTGCGGGTCGGCGTCGTCGAGGTGGGTGGCTGCGTGCTCATGTAACCCCCATTCGGGGATGGATCCACCGGTCGCCCTCACGAGGGACCCCCACGGTGGCGAGTCGTCGGTATGCTGCTCCCCATTCAAACGATAGCACGTCGGGTGCGTTGCCCCGAACCCGCGCCCTCGAGACGCTCGGCTGCCACCTTCTGGACGGTCGTGCGACCCTCCTGCGGGAACCTCGGGAGGATCGAGGGTTGGCTGGAGTCAATCCGAAGGTAGCTGAAGATGCGGGGCGGGCGGATGTCCGGGTGATGGGACAGATGTTCTGCCAGCAGGACGCTCGCAGGCGAGCAGCAGATCACGAATCGCACGATTCTGCAGGAATCTGCACGGTCCTGCTCGTGGCACCTCTCTTGCTGAGGATGCATCGTGGCAAGGCGAACTGTCGGAGGCAATGATGTGGCGAGCTCGCTTGGTTCTGTCGTCTGGTGTGGTCGGCATCCTCCTGGTCGGGTCGGCTTCGGCCCAGGACCCCCGTTGGTCGCTCCGCCTGCAGGCGGGCGGCATGCGGGGTAGCGGTGAATCGATGTCCACGAGAGCCAGTGGCCTGGCGCCCTCGGAGTGCGCTCCCTTCGACAAGGGGCTGTGCTGGGATGTCCACCGCTACGGGCTGGAAGACGATCGCCCGGTTGCGGGTCTGACGCTCGGCTATCGCTTGACGCCGCAGGTGGGGCTGGATGCGACCGTGTGGCGGGGGAGTATGCGGCTGCGGTCCGAAAGCCAGGGCTGGCCCAGCTCCGGAGTCGACTTCTCCGACAAGCGGGAGGAGTCCCTTGACGATGTCGGCCTGAGCGGGGTGGACCTCGGCGTGGTGCTCCACCTCCCGGCCCGGCGGCAGGTGGACGTGTTTGGCGGTGTGGTGGTGGGCTGGCTGTGGCCGGACGATGCCCACCTCCATGGCTCCGACCGGGAGGTGAAGGGCGGATTCGAGTACGGCGCGCTGGCCGGCGCCGACGTGGCGCTCGGGGGCGGGGCGTGGCGGGCCGGGATACAGGTGCGCCACACCTGGAGCTCCCTCGAGGTGGAGGAGATCGATCCCCTCCATTCCGACTGGGCCGATCTCGACGCCCGGCTCATGGCCGTGCAGCTCACGCTCGGCATCACGTTCTGATCCTTCGATGTCTTGGAGAGGGTATGCCTGCCCGACCGGGACCGCCTTGCCAGGTCAGCGGTGGGGTCGCGGCAGGAATGCCGCTCCTACAAGGCGGGTCAGGGAGGTCGGGGCAGGCGTGCCGATCGGACTGCGCGGCATGGCCGGATGGAGTTCCTCACCCGTGGACTGGTGCATCGTCGCGACTGGCGGCAGGGCGGTATGCTTGAAACGTGGGAGGGAGCATGACCGGGGATTGCCGGATTCGGGGTTGGCTGGGTGGCCTCTGCATCGTCACGCTGGCGGTCGTGGGGTGGAGCGCTTCCGGGGTGCGGCCCGTCACGGGTCCGCGAGCTCCGATCCCGCTCGACGGGCCGGTCCTGGCGATGTCGCTGCCCGAGGGAGGTCAGGCCAGCAGCTCCTCGGTCCAGATTCCCATGCGCGACGGCGTGCGGCTGGCCGGGACACTGTGGCTGCCGTCAGCGACCGGACGGTTCCCCGTGGTGGTGCTCCGCACGCCCTACGGGCATGGCAACTTCGGCGGGTGGGCGCCTCTGCTGGCGACCCACGGCCTGGCGTTCCTGGCCGTTGACGTGAGGGGACGCTACGGCTCGGGAGGCGAGTGGGAGCCGATCCTGCACGAGGGGCAGGACGGCGCGGACGTCATCGCGTGGGCCGCGGCCCAGAGCTGGTGCAACGGCAAGGTGGGAACCCAGGGCGGCTCCTACGACGCGTGGGTGCAGGTCCTGGCAGCCGTGGAGGGCGTGCCCCCGCTCACCACCATGATCCTGTTGGTCTGTCCCCCCGACCCGTTCGGCAACATCCCGTTCGACGACGGACCGCTGACGGTGGCCGGCTACCTGTGGGGGCTGCAGGTGCGAGGCCGCACCGGCGAGTCGGCGCCCGACGCCGACTACGCGGCCATCGTGCGCACCGCCCCGATCAACGGCTGGGACGAGCTGGCGGGCGTGAGCGTCCCCTGGTGGGACCGCTGGCTCACCCACTGGGTGTGGGACGACTTCTGGCGCGCCCGCTCCTTCGAGGACCGGCTCCCGACGGTGACGGTGCCGGCCCTGCTGGGCACGGGGTGGTTCGACCGCGATCAGCCGGGGGCGATCCGCATCTTCCAGGCGCTGCGTCGCAGCGCCAGCCCCGCGGTCCGTGACGGCTCGAAGCTCGTCCTGGGTCCGTGGGAGCACTCCCTGTCGTACACCCCGAGCTGGGGCGAGCTGCAGTTTCCGGCCAACGCGAGCCGGGACTGGGTCCAGTTGATGGGCGACTGGCAGGAGCGGCACCTGCGGGGAGACGGGATGCGGGCGGGCGCGGCGGTCGAGTACTACCTCATGGGCCGCAACGCCTGGCTCGAGGCCCGCGAGTGGCCTCCCGAGCGCTCCCGGATCGAGCCGCTCTACCTCGATGCCGGCGGGTCGCTGGTCTCCGACCTGCCGGTCGAGGGCTCCGACTCGTACGTCTACGACCCGGCCGACCCCACCCCGATCGCCGACCCCCAGCCTGCGGAGCTCTGGGCGCTGCTGCTCGGGCACGTGCCGCTGAGCCTCGGCACGGTCGTGCAGCGCCCCGACGTGCGGCTCTACGCGACCCCTCCCCTCGAGCGGCCGCTGCCGGTGGCCGGGGAGGTGGGCGCCGAGATCTGGCTGGAGTCCTCTGCTCCGGACACCGACATCGGGGTGCAGCTCGTCGACATCGCCCCGAACGGGAAGGTGGTCGGAATCCAGCACGGGATGACGCGCGCCCGATTCCGTGCCGGCGTGGAGCAGGCCGTACCCCTGGTGCCCGGAGAGCGGGTCATGGTGCGGGTCGACCTCTGGTCCACCGCCTACGAGTTTCCCCTCGGGCACCGGGTGGGCGCCCTGGTCAGCTCGGCCCAGCACCCGGCGTACGACGCGCACCGCAACCACTTCGACGACCTCGCCACCGGCACGGCGCGGCAGCCGGCCACCCAGACCATCCACCGAGGGGGCCAGCACGCGTCGCGCCTCCTGCTCCCCGTCCTGCACGAGCCCCGCCCGCCCCGCCGCCACCTCACCCGTCTCCCCTGACCAGAGCCGGCCATCAGGACGACCGACCCCCTATGAAGGGGGCCGGCTGGGACCGCGAGCTGTTACATGAGGATTGGACTGGGTGGGCGGGCTCTCCCCTCTTCCCTCTCCCCCGGGTGGGTGGGGGCTCACCCATCCGACTTCAGCGACACGTCGTCGATGCGGAACGTCGTCACGAGGGTCGAGCCGTTGGTGGCCACGAACCGCACCTTCACCTGCTGGCCCTTGTAGCTCAGCACCGAGTAGCTCTTCTGCACGTAGGTGCTGGCGGACGCGGTCTTGTTGGCGTTGGAAAGCGTCGCCAGGGTGGCAAGCACCGTGCCCGAGGAGCTGACGAGCTGGACCTTGAGGGTGTCGTAGGCGGTGGTGGAGGTCTCGGCGGTGACGATCGACACCCAGAAGGAGAGGGTCGCCGTGGTGGCCGCGGCGGGAAGGGTGACGAGCGCCGAGTCGAGGGTCTGGGAAGAGCTGCTGTACTGGCCGGTCGTCGCGTAGTCGGTGCCGAGGTGCGGGTAGGCGCCCGCCGCCGTGAGCACCGAGAAGCTGGTGCCGGTGTAGGCGCTGCGCGTCCAGGAGCCGTCCGGCGCGGTGTTGCCGCTCGCCGTGATTGACTCGAAGGTCCCGTTGAGGAGCCGCTCGGTGGGCGTGCTGCCCATGACCACCGTGCCGGTCACCGAGAAGGTGGCGGCCTTGTAGCCGTAGACGCCCAGCCACCAGGTGCCGGAGGCGGGGTTCGTCGCGGTGCAGGTCTCGTTGCCGGTGGATCCGTACGGCCGGCAGATGTAGCTCGACGAGGTCGGCTTGTTGGTGATCTGGGTGTAGATGTCGGCGTCGGCGGTGGCGTTGGTGGTCTTCAGCTCGAGGCTGGAGGCCCCGACCGGCACCGTGATGTAGTAGTACTTCCAGGCCCCGAGGGCGACCGTCTGGCTGCCGATGGTGATGCCGCTCGTGAGCTGGGTGTCGCCGCTCCCGCAGGTGGCGGTGAAGCTCTTGCCGGTCGCGTTGGGACCCACCGTCACCGACAGGGAGGTCGGCGTGAAGGTGCAGCCCGCCTTACTCGGGGTCACCGTGTACGTCCCGGCGACCAGGCCGGCGATGGTGTAGTTGTTCGAGGCGTCGGAGGTAGCGGAGAGGGAGCCGGCGGTGACCGTGGCACCGCTCGTGCCGGCGCTGCCGGCGATCGAGTAGGTGGTGACGGGCAGGGTGACGGTCCCGGTCACGGTGAAGCTGCCGGCCGCGTAGCCGTACACGCCGATCCACCAGGTGCCGCCCGAGGGGTTGGCTGCGGTGCAGGTCTCGTCGCCCGAGCCGGTGTAGGGCCGGCAGGTGTAGTTCGAGGCGTCGGGCTTGCTGCCGAAGCGGGTGTAGATGTCGATGTCTGCGGTGGAGGCGGTGGTCTTCAGCTCGAGGCTCGTCGCGCCGGACGGCACGGTGATGTAGTAGTACTTCCAGGCCTGGTAGGCGACGCTCTGGCCGGTGAGGGCCACGCCGCTTTGAAGCTGCACGTCGGTTGTGCCGCAGGTGGCGGTGAAGCTCTTGCCCGTGGCGTCAGGGCCGACCGTGACCGACAGGGAGGTCGGGGAGAAGGTGCAGCCGGTCTTGCTGGGCGTCACCGTGTAGGTGCCGGCCGGCAGGGCCGGGAGGGTGTAGGCGCCGGAGGCGTCGGCTGTGGCGGTCGTCGAGCCGGTGGAGAGCGTCGCACCGGCGGTGCCGGCGTTCCCGGAGATGGAGTAGGTGGGCGCCTGGCAGGTGGCGGTGAAGCTCTTGCCCGTGGCATTGGGCCCGACCGTCACGGACATCGAGGCCGGCGAGAACGTGCAGCCGCTCTTGCTCGGGGTCACCGTGTAGGTGCCGGCGGCGAGCCCGGTGATCGTGTAGGCGTTGGAGGCGTCGGAGAGCGCCGAGGCGGAGCCGGCCGTGACCGTGGCGCCCGAGGTGCCGGCGCTGCCCGAGATCGAGTAGGTGGTGGCGCCCGAGAAGGTCACCCACATCGGCGCCGAGTAGGCGTCGTGCCCGTCGGCCTGGCGCACGTGGGCGAAGTAGTAGTAGGTGCCGGACGCGAGGTTCTCGGTGATCGAGAACGTCGCCTGGTTGGTGGTGCTGGCGTACGCGGCCGTGGGGGCGGCGGAGCCCGCCTGGCCGCGCCAGATCTCGATGGTCGAGGTGGCCTCGCCGTCCGGGTCGCCCACCGCCACCCGCAGTGTCACCGAGCCGGCGCTGAAGATGTCGCCCATGACGTGGCTCGAGTCGGAGGTGGCGAAGATGAGCTGCAGGTTGGGGTCCTCGGTGGCGTAGAAGTGGCGCGCCTTGTGGGCCTGGAGGAGCTTCGTCTTGGTCAGCACCGGCGTGCTGGCGTTGGGGATCAGGTACACGGTCCGGGTCGGCACGGCGACGCCGTAGTTGGCGCAGTGGGCGTCCGACTCGCCGGTCGGGCCGACGTGGAAGCCGACCGACAGCGCCTTGGTCCACTTGGAGAAGTAGTCGGCCGTGCCGGCGTTGGCGTCGGCGCAGGTCGTGGCGGTCGAGAACGCCGAGCCGGAGCGCACCGCGATGCCCTGAATGGCCGCGTCGGCGTTGGCGTTGTAGGCGTAGTTGTCGAACTCGCTGCTGCCAGGGTGGCAGAAGATGCCCAGGGCGCCCGCCGGGGAGGGGTTCTCCGCCGAGCGTTGGTAGAACTGCAGGTAGCCGTAGCGCTTGGGGGCATAGACGTCGAAGTAGCAGTTGGTGCCCGGCGTGCACTCTGGGGTGGCGCCGCAGGTGGAGCACGTTTCCCAGTTGATGAACTTGGGGCTCTCCAGGACGATGACGTGCCCCTGGTCGGAGTTGGTGGTGACCCCGAACTCGATGCCGAAGAGTGCCACGAACGTGCCGTCGACGCTGGCGGCGGCGGCCTTGGCGAGGCCGGACTGGTAGTACTGCTTGATCTTGGCCTCGGACAGCGGTGGGTTCTGATACGTCATCGCCTCGGGCATGAGGTGGTTGTGCTCGGTGACCGCCCAGAAGTCGAGGCCAGCCTGGGTGCGTGCAAAGTCGTACGCCTCGGTCGGACCGTAGGCGCCCGAGCCGTAGCTCCCGCCCGACGAGCAGCTCGACGGGTTGTACCCACCGTCGGAGTAGTTGGAGTGGCTGTGGGTGCCGCCGTAGTAGAAGTTGTAGGCGAAGCCCGACTCGATCGGCGTGTTCTGCTGGATCTGGCACGCCCCGGCAGCGCGGCTCGCGCGCAGCTCGAGGGAGTCCTCGATGTTGAGGCTGTAGTTGACGATGATGTCGCCGGTGGAGGCGTAGGCCTCGTCACCTTCGTGCTCGACCTCGACCTGCTCGTACCCGTCGGGCTGCGCGGCAGCGAGCTTCGAGTAGGGCAGGAACCGACTGCGGAAGGTGTAGTGGTACATCCCCGCGGGCACCAGGCTGCCGGCGCGGTCGCGCCCATCCCACGAGAACTCCGCGAAGGCGTAGCCCAGGTCGTCGATGTCGACCCGGCCGTGGGCGGTGCGGAGCAGCACCCCGCTGGCATCGTGGATCTGCAGGATCCAGAAGGCACGCCCCAGGTCCCGGGTGACCGCGACATCCGGGTGGGAGAGGATGGTGTGCAGCTTGACCCGCCCCAGCTCGCCCGGCAGCTTCGGCGAGAACTGGTACGCATTGCTGCCGATGTAGGCGACGAAGTGGTCGTTGGTGTCGGCGGTCGGCTGCGCGGACGCGCACACGGCCAGCGTCAGGATCGCGGCGGCGAGCACACACGCGGTCCTCATGGTGTGATGGCGGCTAGGCATGGCGGGACCCCCTCCGAGAAAAGCTGGCGAAGCGTAGCTCGTGCCGGCGACGTGTCAAGAGGTCGTGCGAGTTGTCCGTATGAACGATGCCGGACCAGCTCTATGACGAATGATTCGACACTGCGACATCTGTTTCGGCGCTTCTGGCATGCAGGACGTTTGATTCGCTCTCCTGCCAGGCAGAACAGCGGACGGGAATCCCGGGCATTCCACGCATGTCCACCGCTGCACCCTTCCTGCACAAACGACCGCTCACTGGCTTCTTCGTGGAGATGTGTAACGTGTTCGTGGCTGGCGGTTAAGGTGCTGTCCCTGGATTCTGGGTCGCGGTCCGGGGCCACAGGCCGGACATCTCGAGGGGGAGAGCAGCCGGGCTGAGGCCGGTGATGACTCTTCGCCGTATCGCTGCTTCGGCTGGTCTTCTTCGTTTCTGGGCTGTGAAACCATGGGGATTCGTCGACGCAGCCGGGATCCAGGGAGCCCGGCGGTGGCCTCTGGGGGTCGTGCCTGGCGAGACCGCCCGGCCGGACCTGCGGTAGAGTGCGCGGCGCGGGAGGCGTGCATGGCACACACCGGTGCGAGGCTGTGGAGGGTGCTGGGGGCTCTGGGTCTTCTGGTGGGACTGCTGGTGCTGCAGGCGTGTGCCTCGGCTCCGCCCCCGCCTCCTGCGCCGCCGGAGCCTCCGCCGGCACCGGTCGAGGTTGTCGTGGCCCCGCCCCCGCCACCTCCTCCCGTGTACGTGCGCGTGACCGGGTCGAGCCTCAACGTGCGAGAGGGTGCAGGAACCAGCTTCAAGTCGATCGCCAAGGCCAGGAAGAACGACCGCCTCCTGGTCATGGAGGAGCAGGGGGAGTGGATCCGGGTGCAGGTCCGTCCCGAGCAGGTGGGATGGGTGAACGCCAGGTACGTCAGGAAGGAAGAGCCCTGCCCGGCCGACAAGCGCACGGCCGAGATCCTCAACGAGCCGGACGCCGTGCTGCGCTCGGCCGGCACCGGCCGGGTCGTGCTGGAAGCGACCGTGAGCGCCAGGGGCGAGGTGACCGCGGTGAAGCTGGTGGAGAACTCGACCGGCGACGAGGGGTTGCGCAAGCAGGCCGAGAGCGAGCTGCGCGCCCTCCGCTTCGCCCCGCCCGTGCGCGACTGCAAGCCCCGTCCGTTCGTCTACGTCTACACGCGCACGTTCTGACACCGGTTGCTGGTGATCAGTGGTCGGTGGTCAGAGGACTGGTCGGGACCACGGTGATTCGGCATGAGCGAGTGCGTGCGGCGCCAGGCCTCTGGTCGAAAGCTCCCCCCGAGCACCGACCACCGAGCACTGATCACTGGGCGGCTGGGGGTCAGTTGGAGAGGTACGCGTAGACGGTGACGGTGGCCGACTTGTCCGAGGTGTTGTAGAGCAGCACCCGGTAGCGCGGGAAGGCGACCGTGGCACGCGACTGGGTGGAGGAGAAGTACGGGGGCATGCCACCGCCGGTGCTGGCCTTGACCTCGACCGGGAAGAGGAGCTGCCCGTTCTCGTCGAGGGCCCGCTGCACCAGCTCGTCGTCGGGGACCAGGAACGCCCCCACCTCCCCGGCCTTCACCATCTGGTCCTTGATCTGGCCGGCGACCCCCACCACCATCGTGGTGAAGCCGTCCGCGGTGAGCGTCCCGGCGCTGATCAGGCGAGTCGTGTCCTTCGGTCCGACGGGCGGCACCAGCACGTCGCGGAGCACCACCATGCTGCCCTGGGGGATCGGTCCGTCGACGCTGACCTTGCCCTGCACCGTGTAGGTCTTCGGCGGGTTGACGACCCAGACGCGCTGGGTCTTGTTGGGGCTGATGGCGTAGATGTCCTGGTCCTCGACCTCCTGCGCGGCAAGTGGAAGAGCGAGAGCGACGAGAGCGATCGCAAGCGAGCATGCCCTGGCCATGGGGACCTCCGAGCCACCCAAGTCTACGGCAGCCGATCCGGTGCCGTTGAGCCAAGGTGGCGCGGTCGTCCCGACCGCGCATCGCGTCGGAGCCTCCGGCGTCGAGGCGCGATGGGGGACCGTCGGCCCACCTTTCGGTCCGTGAGGCGTGCCGGCCTGAGCAGAATTCGGTCGGCTCAAGGGGCAGCTCGGTGGCTCGATCGGTCCCGGAATCCGGAGGGCAAGGGACGTGACGTTCCTGTCCTGGGTGGGTGGGCGGGGCTCTCCCCTCTATCCTCTCCCCTCCCGAAGGGTGTCCAACAGCGCCTCGATGTCCGCCGGGACCGGTGCCTCGAAGGTCATGAGCTCCCCGGTCACCGGGTGCGTGATGGCCAGCTTCCACGCGTGCAGCGCCTGGCGGGGGAAGTCGCGGCAGGCGGCGGCCTTCTGGCGGTCGGTGAGGTTGCGCCACTGCTTGCCGGCGTAGGCCTGGTCGCCGACCAGGGCGTGGCCGATGTGGGCCATGTGCACGCGCACCTGGTGGGTGCGGCCGGTGACCAGCCGGCACTCCAGCAGGCTCGCCCCGTCGAAGCGCTCGCGCACGGTCCAGAGGGTGCGGGAGGGCCGGCCGTCGGCGACCACCGCCATGTGCTTGCGCTCGGTGGGGTGGCGGCCGATCGGCGCGTCGACCACGCCCTCCGCGGCCTTCGGGATGCCGTACACCACGGCGAGGTAGCGCTTGTCGGTGGTGCGCCAGCGGAACGCCAGGGACAGCGCCCGGTGCGCCTGGTCGTGCTTGGCGACCACCAGCACCCCGGAGGTGTCCTTGTCGAGGCGGTGCACGATGCCGGGCCGCTCGACGCCGCCGACCCCCGAGAGGTCGGTGCAGTGGGCGAGCAGCGCGTTGACGAGCGTGCCGTCGGGGTTGCCGGCGGCCGGGTGGATGACGAGGCCCGGCGGCTTGTTGATGGCGATCAGGTGCGCGTCCTCGTAGAGCACGTCGAGGGGGATGTCCTGGGCGACCAGCTCCGAGGGTGCCGGCACCGGTGGCGAGACCAGCAGCTCGTCCCCCGGCTGCACGAGCGCCGAGGGCTTGGTGGGCTTGCCGTTGCGCAGCACCAGGCCGTCGTCGATCCAGCGCGCCACCTGGGAGCGCGACCACCCCTGGCCCGCCCCGGCCAGGAAGCGGTCCGCGCGCAACCCTGCCTGCTCCGGGGGCACGACGAGGCTGATGGGGGTCGGGTCGGTCACTCCGTAAGAGTCGAGAGTCGAGAGTCAAGAGTCAAGAGTCGAGAGAACGGGAATCGTCCGACAGTCGAGTAGTCGCGTTGGGAGGGGGAACTCTCGACTCTCAACTCTTGACTCTCGACTGCTTTGCTGCCGTCCACTGGGTCCAGGCGAAGATCCCCCCCCCGACGAGGATCATGCCGATGGCGATGCCCTGGCTGGTGGAGAGCGCACCACCGAGCAGGAAGCCGCGGTCCGGGTCGCCGCGCCAGAGCTCGAGCACGAAGCGGCCGACACCGTAGACGACGAGGTACGAGGCGAGCACCCGGCCGGGGCGGGGGCGGCGGCCGAAGAGCCAGGCCAGGAAGGCGTAGTTGAGGAGGTTGAAGGCGGCCTCGTAGAGCTGGGTCGGGTGGAGCGGCTGCCCGAGCGGCGTGCCCGAGACCTCGGCTGCAAGGGGGTGGCTGTAGATCACCGACCACGGCTTCTCGCAGTGGGCGCCGTAGCAGCACCCGGCGCCGAAGCACCCGAGCCGCCCGAAGAAGTGGGCGAGGGCCACGGACGGCGCGAGGGTGTCCACGAGCGGTCCCAACGCCAGGTGGTAGCGGCGCACCAGCACGACGGCAGCCACCAGCGCGGCGATGAGGCCGCCGTAGAACACGCCGCCGGCGCGCAGCAGGCCCTTGATCCCCTCGAACGACAGCACGTACGCCGGCTCGGTGAGGACCAGCAGCAGCTTGCTGCCCAACAGCCCCCACAGCGCCACCCAGATGCCGAAGTCGACGACGCGCTCCGGGTCGATCTCGCCGGCCTTGCGGGCGCGCAGGTGCGCGGTCCACAGGCCGACGACGATCCCCGTCACCAGCAGCACGCCGTAGGTGGGGATGCGGAAGAACCCGAGGTCAAGAATCGACGGGAACACGCTTGCTCCGTGTGGCGGTGATGATCTCGGCCAGGATGACGAGGCACGCCCCGGTCGAGATCGCCGAGTCCGCGACGTTGAACGCCGGCCACTGCAGCTCGCGGCCGCCCTTCATGACGTAGAAGAGGAGAAAGTCCACCACCTCGCCGCGCAGCACGCGGTCCACGAGGTTGCCGACGGCGCCGCCCAGCACGAGGGCGAGGGCGATGCGCGTGAGGCCGTCCGTCCCGCCCCTGGCGAGCTGCCAGATGATGAACGCCACGACGGCGACGATGAGCACGAGCAGGCCGATCTGCACCACGGGTCCGGAGGAGCCAAGCAGCCCGAACGCCACGCCGCGATTGCGGGTGTGGACGAGCCGGAACAGCCCCGGGATCACCTGCTGCTCCCAGCCCAGGGGGTAGTTGACGACGATCCACGCCTTGGTGAGCTGGTCCGTCACCAGCACCGCCGCCGCGATGAGGAGCGCGCGAGTCATCAGGCGGCCCCACCCAGGCGCAGCACGGCGTCGAGGCACCGCGGGCACAGCTCCGGATGCTCCGGGTGCCCGGCCGGCTGCAGCACCTGCCAGCAGCGGGGGCACGGCGTGCCCGCGGCCTTGCGGGCGCCGAGCTGCAGGCCCGGGTAGGTGGCGACGGCCACACTGGCCTCGCCCTCCGCGACCTGGGAGACGATGCACAGCTCCTCGAGGCGCACGCCGGTGGCCGCCAGGTCGGCGTCGAGCATGGTCCGGTCGCCGGACAGCACGAGTGTCGCCTCCAGCGACTTGCCGATCCCGCCCTCGCGGCGCAGCAGCTCGAGCAGCCGGTTGGCCTCCTCGCGCAGCCCCAGCAGGCGGCCGAAGCGCTCGTCGGTGGCCGGGTCGTCGCCGACGTCGGCCAGCAGGTCGAACTCCTCCAGGTGGATGGAGGCGCCGCGCGGGCCGGGGAGGTGCTCCCAGACCTCGTCGGCGGTGAACACCAGCACCGGGGCCGCCAGGGTCGCCAGCATGCGGGCGATGCGGTAGACCACGGTCTGGGCCGCCCGCCGGCCGGAGTCGTCCGGGTGGGAGCAGTAGAGGCGGTCCTTGAGGACGTCGAGGTAGGTGGCCGACAGGTCCACGGCGCAGAAGTTGTTGAGGGCGTGGTAGACGACGTGGAACTCGTAGTCGGTGTACGCCTGCCGCAGGCGCAGGGCGAGCTGCCGCCCGCGCCGCAGGAAGGTGGCGTCGAGGGGCGGCAGCTTCTCGATCGGCACGGTGTGGCGGGCGGGGTCGAAGTCGTTCAGCACCGAGACGAGGAACCGCAGGGTGTTGCGGATCTTGCGGTAGCTCTCGGCGGTGCGGGTCATGATCTCCTTGGAGATCGGCATGTCCTCGCGGAAGTCCACGGCCGCCACCCACAACCGCATGACGTCGGCGCCGTACTCGGCGAGCAGTTGCTTGGGCGCGATGACGTTGCCCTGGGACTTCGACATCTTGCGGCCGTCCTCATCGAGGAAGTGGCCGTGCGTGACGACGCCGCGGTACGGCGAGGTCCCGTGGGTCACCACGCCGACGAGCATCGACGACTGGAACCAGCCGCGGTACTGGTCGTGCCCCTCGAGGTAGAGGTCGGCCGGCCATGCGAGGCCGGGGAAGCGCTGGTTGTCGCACACCGCGAGGTGCGAGGCGCCGGAGTCGAACCACACGTCGAGAATGTCGCGCTCCTTCTCCCAGGCCGTGCCGCCGCAGCGCGGGCAGGCGAGCCCCGCCGGGGCGAACTCTTCGGCCGGCCGCGCGTACCAGGCGTCGGCGCCCTCGACCGCGAACAGCTCCTCGACGCGGGCGAAGAAGGCACGCACGGCCTCGGGGTCTGAGCCGTCCGGCCAGACCTGCCCGCAGCGCTCGTCGGCGCACTTGAGCACGGTGATCGGCGAGCCCCACCGGCGCTGGCGGGAGACGCACCACTCGAACCGGTTGGCGACCATCCCGCCGATGCGCGCCTCGCCCCACGGCGGCGTCCAGGCCACCCGGGCGATCTCGGCGAGCGCCAGCTCGCGCAGGTCGACGCGCGCATGCGGCGCCGCCTCGCGGGTGAGGGCGATGAAGTACTGCTCCGTGGCGCGGAAGATGACCGGCTTCTTGCACCGCCAGCAGTGGGGGTACTCGTGCTCGCCCTGGGCCTGCGCGAGCAGCGCGCCCAGGCGGTCGAGCTCCGCCGCGACCCGGGGGTTGGCCTCGAAGACGTGCACGCCCACGAGGTCCGCCACCTCGGTCGTGTAGCGGCCCCGCTCGTCCACCGGCGAGGCGATGGGGATCCCCTCCACCTTGCCGGTGCGGAAGTCCTCCTCGCCGTGGCCGGGGGCGGTGTGCACGAGCCCGGTGCCGGTGTCCATCGTCACGTAGTCGGCGGGCACGACGACGAAGACGCGCGAGCCCTCGGGCACGGCGGTCCGCCAGCCGGCGGGCAGCGGGTGGGTGTAGGTGAGCCCCACCAGCTTCGCGCCGTGGACACGTCCGGACTCCTGCCCCTCGAGCTTCGCGGCGGCCAGCACCGTGGCCGCGAGCTGGGCCGCCACCACGAGGCCGCCGCTCGCGGTCTCGAGCAGCACGTACTCGGCGTCGGGGTGCACCGCGATGGCGAGGTTGGAGGGGATCGTCCACGGCGTGGTCGTCCAGATGACGAGCGACACCGGGGCGCCGCCGCCAAGGCCGAACGCCGCCCGCACGGCGGCCGGGTCGACGGCCGGGAACGCCACCGTGATCTCCGGGTCGCTCCTGGTCTGGTACTCGAGCTCGGCCTCGGCGAGCGCCGTGCGGCAGTGCCAGCACCAGCGGATCGCCTTGCGCTCGCGGTACAGGAGCCCGGCCTCGATGAACTTCCCGAGTGCCGCGGCGATGTCCGCCTCGTAGCGCGACGACATGGTCAGGTACGGGTCGCTCCACGTGCCGAGGACGCCCAGCCGCTTGAACTCCTCGCGCTGGATCGCGACGAACCGTGCCGCGTAGTCCCGGCAGGCGGCGCGGATCTCGAGGTCGGACATCTCGGCCTTCCTGCTGCCCAGCTCGCGGTCGACCTTGTGCTCGATCGGCAGACCGTGGCAGTCCCAGCCCGGGACGTACGGGGCATGAAAGCCCATCATCGACCGCGAGCGGACCACCATGTCCTTGAGGATCTTGTTGAGCGCGTGGCCCATGTGGATGTTGCCGTTGGCGTAGGGCGGGCCGTCGTGGAGGATGAACGAGGGCTTGTCGGCCGTGGCACGGATGATCTGCCCGTACAGGTCGCCAGACTCCCAGGCGGCAAGGCGCTCGGGCTCGCGGCGCGCCGCGTCGGCGCGCATGGGAAACTCGGTCGCTGGCAGGTTCAACGTGTCCTTGTACATGACGCCACCTCGTCAGGCGCGACGCGGGCGCCGCGCGTGACCTGGAAGTATGCACCAATTGGGCGGCAGGACAAAGGTCTGACGGGGTCGGGAGCAGATGACTGGGTCCATGGGAAGTGCGGTTGGCTGGGGTGCGGGGTCCGGGGTCCGGGAGCCGG
>JALOLB010000256.1 GCA_025456225.1 Thermoanaerobaculaceae bacterium | reverse complement strand
CCCGCAGGGCCGCGTCCACCTCTCAGGTGGCTCGCGGGGGAAGGGCTGACTGAGCCGTTGGCCGTAGGAGCCGGGAGCGGGCCGGGATGCCCGCGGTCCGGGGGAATCCCGTGGCCGGCTCAAGGCCACGACTGGAAGGTCATGGAGGTCGGGGTTGAGGATGCACGCTGAGGTGAGCACGTCGCGGCTGGCAATCGCAGGGTGGCTGGTGTTGGGGTTGCTGCTGGCCGTGTCGGCCGGGGCCGGGCCGGTGATCGTGCGGACCACGCCCTCCAGCCCGGGTCTCACGGTGCTGGTCAACGGGGTGCCGGTGGGGCGCACCGGGGGCGATGGCGGCCTGCTGGTGGACGAGGTGACGCCTGGCCCGGCCCGGGTGGAGCTGGAGCTCCAGGACGGGCGGAGGCTGGGCCAGGACGTGTCGGTGGGCAGCTCGGCGCTGGCGACGCAGGTTGGGTTCTCGGTGCCTGCCGCCCCGGTGGCACCGGCGGAGCTGGCGCGGCTGCTGGTGAGCGGCAATGTCGGCGGCGCCGCCGTGGAGGTGGACGGGCGGGTGGTGGGTCACGCGGGCGGCGCCGACGGCTCGCTCCTGGTGGAGGTTGCGCCGGGTGCGCACCGGGTGCGGGTGTCGGCCCAGGGGTACGAGGCCCAGGAGCGGGCCGTGACGGTGCGCTCGGGTCCGGTGAACCGGCTTGCGCTCGAGCTGCGGCGCGCGAGCGGCGGGGCGTCTACGACCCGGAGCGGCGGTGGTGGCCTCCTGACCTGGGTACTGGTCGGGATTCTGGGCATCGCGGTGGTGGCCGTGGCCGTGGTGCTCGTCCACCTCGTCCGCCAGCCAGGGCATGCGCAGCGCGTCACGACCCGCCGCATCGACCGCTACGTGGTGCGCGAGGTGCTCGGGCGGGGCGGTATGGCGACGGTGTACCGGGCCACGGACTCCCTCGACAAGAGCTCCGCTCCTGTGGCGCTCAAGGTGCTCGACGAGGCGCACATGCGGGACGCCGACCTGGTGCACAAGTTCCTCCGGGAGGGCCAGGTCCTCCAGGAGATGCTGCGCCGCGACCCGCGCGCACCGCTCGTCGAGGTGCTCCACTTCGGCCGCGCCGGGGGCGATTCCGGCGTGCCGTTCATCGCCATGGAGCTGCTGGAGGGCGAGGACCTGCTGCGCCTGCTGCGCCGGCGCCGGCGGCTGCCGCTCCGGGAGGCGGCGCACCTCGTGGCCGGCGTGGCGCGGGCGCTGCAGCCGGCCCACGCCATGGGCGTGTACCACCGCGACCTGACGCCCGACAACGTGATCCTCACCGAGCGCGCGAAGGGTGGCTTCAAGCTGCGCCTCATCGACTTCGGCGTCGCCCGCCACGAGTACACCTCCCACGGCACGCTGGACGGCTCGATCGCCGGGAAGCCGCCGTACATGTCGCCCGAGCAGTGTCAGGGGCAGGCGGTGGACGGCCGGTCGGACATCTACTCCCTGGGCGTCATGCTCTACACGCTGCTGGTCGGGGAGCCGCCGTTCGCGAGCAAGAACCCGCTCGAGGTGATGCGCATGCACAAGGAGGCGCAGGTCAGGTTTCCAGCCGAGATCCCCAACCCCGCCGTGCTGGTGCTGGAGCGGGCGCTCGCGAAGGACAGGGAGAAGCGTCAGCAGGACATCACGACCCTGTTCAACGAGCTGCGCACCCTCGAGCGGCTTGCGGGCTGAGCGACTGCGCTTCCCGCTCCGCCGGTACCGGCCGCGCGCCGGGCGTGGTGGGGAGGCTCCGAGCTCACGCGCCAACCGGGGATTCCGCTCGAGCAGGAGCCAGCAGGACGCCCTGCAAGAAGGGGGCGAGGCTCCGGATGGAGGCCGGCCTGAAGTGTCCTCCGCGGGGGACAGGAGGACGGTAGCCTCGCGGGACTCGTCGGTCTGCGCATCCCAGGGCTGGCACGGGGCTTGCCCTTGCCATGGGTGCGGCGGCAGACCCGTCGCGGAGGTGGACCATGACGCGGCAGAAGCTCTTCAGAGTCAGCCTGATCCTCACCATGGCGCTGGGCGCGACCGCGGCGGCCGGGGTGGCCTCTGCGGCGACCGGCCAGGGAAGGCACCATCGGCCCAGGGGACACCGAGAGCACCGGGTCCTCCCCCTGCTGCCTCCCCTGCCACCGCTCCCGCACGTGACCATCGACCTGGGAGTCGGGGGTGGGCACGGCCACGGTCACCGGATGCTCCGGCGAGACTACCGTGACTGGCGACAGGAGCAGCTCGACCGTGCCCACCGACGGCACCACCGCCGGGACCATCGCCACGACCACAATCCCGACTGGCGGCGGTAGTACAAGGGCCTTCAAGGCCCGAACCTGGACGTGGACGTGGTCGTAGACACCAGCGGCCGCCTTCTGGCCACCGACGTTTCGCATTGCGATTTCGGCAGGCTACTCGGCACGTCCGTGCGAGCTGCCTCCGGAGCTTGAGACGGATCCAGGTCCACGTCCACGTCCACGACCACGTTGCGGCGTGTCCGCCAGATCTTCACTCGCACTCACTCCTGCCGGAAGCTGGGCCGACCGCTGCGCGCCGGCAACCCGAGCCGTTGCTTTGTGGCGGCCGCGGTGCGAGAGTGGGAGGGAGGCAGACAGGGAGAGCGCATGGGCATCGAGGAGAAGTTGGCCGAGATCCGGAGCTTCTGTGAGGCACACGCCGACCCGGTGCGGGTGGAGAAGTACAGCCGCTACTTCGTCGAGGGCTACGACGCCTTCGGCCTGGATCAGGCGACCCAGGAGTCCCAGCGCGATGTCTGGCTCGCTGCGTGGGGCCAGGAGCTGGGCCTGGAGGGCTTCCTGGCGCTCGGCGACCAGCTCGTGGCGACCGGCACCTACGAGGAGGCGACCTTCGCGATCTGGTTCGCCGAGGCGCAGTCGGCCCACTTCGGACCTGCAACTCTCGACAGGGTGGGGCGCTGGCTCGACGACGGCCTGCGCAACTGGGCGCACGTCGACACCATCTCGGCCCAGGTCATCGGGCCCCACCTGATCCGCGGCGCCGTGACGCTCGAGGACCTGAAGCCGTGGCGGGACGCCGCCTCGCGCTGGAAGCGGCGGGCCGTGCCGGTCTCGCTCATCCGGGTGCTCAAGGCCGGCAGCGACGTGGACGAGCTGCTGGCGTTCGTGGAGCCGATGCTCCACGACCCGGAGAAGGTGGTTCACCAGGGGCTGGGTTGGTTCCTGCGCGAGGTCTGGAAGAAGCAACCCGAGCCGGTGGAGCGGCTGCTGCTGAAGGTCAAGAACACCTGCCCGCGGCTGATCGTCCAGTACGCCACCGAGCGCATGACCCCCGAGCACAAGGAACGCTTCCGCCGCACCGAGAAGGTGATCCGGCCCAGGCGCAAGAAGGCCCAGGGATAGTCAGTAGCTCGCAGCGCCTCTCGCTGCCCCTGTCTGCCGGTCGGGCGGGGCCACCTGCCATCTGCGAGCCGCGACCTGCGAGCTGTCACGACCCGAGGTGGTGGCGCTCGTGGTCGAGCAGCCACCGCTTGCGCCACAGCCCGCCGCCGTACCCCGTGAGCGAGCCGTCCGAGCCCACCACCCGGTGGCAGGGGACGATGATGGCGATGCGGTTGTCGCCGTTGGCCCGCGCCACCGCCCGGATTGCTGATGGATCGCCGGCGGCCTTCGCCTGCTCCGCGTAGGAGCGGGTGTGACCGTAGGGAATGGTCAGCAGCACCGTCCAGACCCTGGTCTGGAACGGGGTGCCGCGCAGGTCCAGCGGCACCTCGAAGCGGTGGAGGTCGCCCGCGAAGTAGCGGCGGAGCTCGTCGGCCAGGCGCTCGAAGAACGGGCTCGAGCCCGGCACCAGTGGCGTCCCCAGGAGCCGACGCAGGCGCGTGATCTGGGTCTCGAGCATGCGCCGGTCGGCGAACTCCAGCAGCGCGATGCCGGCGTCGGAGGCGCCGGCCAGCATCGGACCCAGGGGGGTCTCGATGCGCGTGACCGTCGTCACGGGGCTGCTCGCGCGGGTCGGAGAGGCCCCCAGGATCTTGCGGAAGGCGTCGCCGAAGCCGGAGAGCGACTCCCAGCCGTGGTCGAAGGCGGCGTCGGTCGCGCTCTCCCCGTGCCTGATCTGCCCGAACGCCTCGCCGACCCGCCTGGCCCGCAGGTAGCCCTGGAAGGTCATGCCGTGGGTGCGCTTGAACAGGCGCCGGAGGCCCGCCGGGTCGATACCCCGGTCGCGCAGGTCGGTGTCGGCCAGGCGCAGGCCCGGATCGGCCTCGATCTCGGCCAGCAGCCCCTTGACCGCCTCCGGCAGCGCGCCCGGCAGGGCCATGGGGTGGCAGACCCGGCAGGGGCGGTACCCCGCCAGCAACGCCTCCCGCGTGGTGGGGAAGAACATGACGTTCTCCCGCCGCGGCTTGCGGGCCGTGCAGGTCGGGCGGCAGAAGATGCCGGTGGTCGTCACCGCGGCGAAGAAGATCCCCTCGAACGACGGGTCCTTGTCGACCAGGGCGCGATACATGGTGTCGGGGTCGGGCAGGGTCGGCTCGAACATGGACCTACGCTAGCCCAACAGAGCGACGCGCGCCAACCGGAAACTGCACACGCAATCCTGCCGCGGTGCTGGTCAATTCCCGGCGCGCTTGATCATGGCGTCGAGGACGGCCTTCGAGACCCCCTGCCCCTTGAGGGCGACGAGGGCCTCGGGCGACACGTCGAGGGCCTCGCGCGGCGCCTGCTGGATCTTGGCGATCACAAGGTCGTCGCCGAGATCGGCCTTGACCATCGCCACGATGGCGTCGTTGGTGAGCGGCTTCTCCTTGCTAGAGGACGAGCTCCGGGACGAGGAGCCCTGCTCACGGTTGCTGCTCGGGGGGCTGTCGCGACGCGAGCTCGCCATCTGGGCACGAGCCTTGTTGATCCCTTCCTTGAAGCAGGGGTTCCACTCGGACCGCTTGAGCGAGCCCTTGACCGGGATGCAGTCGGCGTCACAGCAGTCGTAGACGAAGGTGAGGAGGTCGTCCGGGTCCATCCAGGCGTCCTCCATGAGTACCGAGTCCTCCTTGGGGAAGACCACGCGCACGCGGCCGTTCTCCTCGAAGAACTCGTAGGTCACGGCGATGAACTCCTTGTGCATGCCGGCGACGGCGTCGCCACGCTTGAACGTCTTCTTGACGTCGGTGCTCGACTTGGACTCGTACCCCGGAGCACCGTCGCGTACCACGACGGCGCCCTCGCCCTTCCTCTGGCCTCCCCACACGGGCTCGTCCCACTGGGCCAGGGCCACTCCGCCCCCCATCACCAGCACCGCCGCCGCCACCGCCGCCACCGCCACGCTCGTTCTCCGCATCGCCGCCTCCTTCCCCCGCATCGATTCTACCCGGACCCGGGGAAGACAGGCCTCAGGAAAGACAGGCCTCAGGCCTCAGGAAAGACAGGCCTCAGGCCTCAGGAAAGGCAGGCCTCAGGCCTCAGACCTCAGGCCTCAGGGAAGACAGGCCTCAGGCCTCAGACCTCAGAGTTTGTGAAAAATCTGCTACGAGGGCGGGTTTGTCCTGATAGGCGGAATCCGATGTCCTGCTGTCGGTTGCCGCG
>JALOLB010000255.1 GCA_025456225.1 Thermoanaerobaculaceae bacterium | reverse complement strand
GTATGACCACCGTGCTGCCCAACAGCGGAGGTGGCACCGTCTTCCGCCTGAACACGGACGGCACTGGCTTTCAGGTGCTGCACGGCTTCGTCGACTCCCCCGAGGACGGCGCCACCGGGTACGGCTCGCTTGTCCTGGCCGATGGGTTCCTCTATGGCCTCACGAAGGCTGGTGGCGCGAACGACCTGGGGACGATCTTCAAGGTCGGGACTGACGGCACCGGGTTCGAACTCCTTCATTCCTTCGGGGGAAGCCCTGCCGACGGCACTGCGCCGTACGGCTCAATGGTGCGTGTTGGCAGCACGCTCTATGGCGCCACCTCTGGCGGGGGTCTGCAGGGTGGCGGTGTGGTGTTCAAGATTGGCCTGGACGGCACGGGGTACCAGGTCCTACGGTCGTTTGCACCTCACCTACCCGATCCGGTTGCGCCGCTCGGAGGGATGGTGCGCGACGGCGTGGCGCTCTACGGCGCCGGTGCGTGGGGTGGGCCCGATGGTCTCGGGTGTGTCTATCGGGTCAAGGAGGACGGCACGGACTTCCAACTCCTGCACAGCTTCCTTGGGAATCCCGGAGATGGAGCGAACCCTGGAGGCCCGCTCATTCTCCACGATGGTGTGCTCTACGGGGTGACGGAGAAGGGCGGGGCTGGTGACTTCGGGACAGTCTTCAAGGTCGGTACTGACGGCACCGGTTTATCGCTGTTGCGCGAGTTCGCCGGCCCACCAGGTGATGGCGCCCGTCCAGTCGGGGCGCTCCTGCTGGACGGAGACATGCTCTACGGCGCAACGGCCGAGGGTGGCGCCAATCAGGTGGGGACGGTCTTCAAGCTCGAGACCGACGGGTCGGAGTACCGGGTGCTGGCACATCTCTCGGACGCGGACGGGGCCAATCCGGTTGGATCGCTTGTCCTGAGAGACGGGTTCCTCTTCGGAGCCTCAACCAGCGGCGGAGACAAGGGTTCTATCTTCCGCGTGCGCACGGATGGCACGGAGCTCAGAATGCTGCAGGAGTTCCACGATAACTGGCAGTCGAGTGCGGCGCCGAACGGCCCCTTGGCGTTGGCTGGGGACTCGTTATTCGGGACGACGATGTACTACGGTTGGCATGGGTACGGAGGCGTCTTCACGCTCAAGACCGACGGCTCCGGGTTTGCCTACCTGCACAGCTTCCGCAGCGGTTCGGACAGCGTCGGTTGCCTTCCGTGGGGAGGGCTCACACTCCAGGGCGGCGTCCTGTTTGGTACGACCTCGGGGTGTGGCGGTGCCGGCTCCTGGGCCGGATCGGTCTTCAGGATCAATCCGGACGGCTCCGGGTTCCAACCCCTGCACGTTCTCCACGCGAGTCTCGCCGAGGGCAACCAACCCAAGGGCGTCCTCGTGGTCGCTGGGGACCGCGTGTTCGGGGCGACGAGGTTCGGCGGTGTCTCCGAGAACGGGGTGCTGTTTGGTCTCCGCAAGGAGGCCGCCATCTCGGGCGAGGTGACCTCAGGCGGGGCCGGCCTTGTGGGTGTGCGCCTGCTCGGGCTTCCAGGGGATCCCGTGACCGATGGCTCAGGCCGCTACTCCGTGAGCGTCCCTCTCCGCTGGAGTGGGACGGTGACTCCCGTGCTGACAGGGCATGGCTTTGAGCCTGTCTCCCGCACCTATACTGACGTGCAGATCGACCGCACCGGGGAGGACTACGAAGCGACGGTGTGTCCGGCGATCGCATTGAGCCCCGACGGGCTTCCCGGCGGCTTCCCGCAGGACCCGTACGAGGCGCAGGTGAGTGCCAGCGGCGGCACCGGGCCGTACACGTACTCCGTGGCCTCCGGATCGCTACCGGCCGGCCTCTCGCTGGCCACTGACAGCGGCCTGATCTCGGGCACACCGACGGCTCCTGGCCAGGTCTCATTGTCGGTCGCGGTGCGTGACGCCGGTGGGTGTGGAGCCTCCCGGACCTACTCGCTTGCGGTCGCGAGCCACTTCTCGGCGGTTGCTCTCGACGTCGACAGGGTCCAGTCAGGGAGTACTGACTCGGACCTCAACGATGTGCTGGAGCCGGGCGAAAGCGTGATGGTGTCGCCCTCCTGGCGCAACGCCGACGCCGCGGCACGGCTGTTGACCTCGACGGCCACGATGTTCACCGGACCAGCAGAGGCGGGTTACTCGCTTGCGGACTGGAGCGCCCGGTACGGAACGGTGCCGGCAGGCGCGACGGTCGGTGCGTACGAGGCCACAGGCGACGCGTTGCGCCTGACACTCGCCGGGGGATCGACTCGGCCAGCGCCGCACTGGGACGCGCGGTTCACCGAAACGCTCAACGACGGCACTGTGAAGGTCTGGACGCTGCATATTGGCGACTCCTTTGCGGACGTGGCGCGGGACCACTGGGCGTATACGGGGATCGAGGCCTTGTTCCACGCCGGGCTGACGACCGGGTGTCTGCAGCAGCCGCTGCGGTACTGCCCTGAGAGCCTGCTGAGCCGGGCGGAGATGGCGGCGTTCCTGGTGCGGGCAAAGCACGGGGCCGCCTTCGTGCCGCCGCCGGCGAGCGGGGCGGTGTTCGCGGACGTGCCGGCAAGCCACTGGGCGGCGGCGTACATCGAGCAGCTCCACGCCGACGGGCTCACCACCGGGTGCGGGCAGGACCCGCTGCGGTACTGCCCGGAGCAGCAGCTCCTGCGCTCGGAGATGGCGGTGTTCCTGCTGCGGCTCAGGCACGGGGCGGCGTACGACCCGCCGGCGGGGACCGGCACCGTGTTCACCGACGTCGGGGCGGGCTACTGGGCGGTGGACTGGATCGAGCAGCTCTTCGCGGAGGGGATCACGACCGGGTGCGGCGGTGGCGCGTACTGCCCGGACCAGGCGCTGCCGCGCTCGCAGATGGCGGTCTTCCTCACGCGCACCCTCGGCCTGACCCTCGGGGAGTGAGAAGGATCCCCGGCTGGAAAGGCTCCAGGCTCCAGGCTCAAGGCTCCAGTTCCCCCGCCCGCCCGCAAAGGGTCAGATACGTTCCCTCCCGGGGAGGGAGGCGGAGCCTTGAGCCTGAAGCCTTGAGCCTGGCCTCTTGCGGCGTGGGCTTCGTCAGGACTGGATCGGGGTGGCGGTCCAGTGCGGCCAGCCGCGCAGGGCCTCGCCGCACTCCTGCCACGCGGGCTTGGCGTTCGGGGCCGCGAGCACCGTGCGGACGGTGTCGAGGTGACGGTGCAGGGTGGCCGAATCGACGCGGCCGCGGTGGTGTGTCCACAGCAGGTACAGCAGCAAGGTGTTGAGGGCGTCCATCTCGCAGTAGGCGCGCACCACCTCGTCCTCGCCCGCCAGCACGTGCAGGTGCACGTCCTCGCCGTGGGTCACGGTCTTGCCGGGGAGGCCCTGCAGCCGCGCGAAGAGGTCGAGGCCCAGGCGGTCCGACGCGCCGTAGCCCGCCAGGACGTCCATGAGGTCCACGTGCAGGTCGTGGTACCGGCCGTGGTAGTTGTTGTACTTCCACTCGCCGTCCGTGCGGTAGAAGTGGGGCGCGGCGACGCCGTGCAGCATCGCCCGGTAGCGCAGCACCGGCAGGTCGAAGGCGTTGCCGTTCCAACTGATGAGGCGGGGTGCGCGCTTCGGCTTCGCGAGGACGTCGAAGAGCTCCTCGAGCTGGCGCTTTTCGTCGCTGCAGTCCCGGCCGAAGCTGCCGAGGCGGAAGCTGCCGCTCTCCGGGTCGAGCCAGGCCAGGGAGATGGTCACGATGCGGTGGAGTGGAGGCTGAAGGAAGTCCGTGCGGCCGTCGCTGGCGGTCAGGCGCCACGCGCGCATGCCCTCCATGACCGCCGCGTCGTCACCCTCCAGGCCCAGCAGGCGCCGCCCTGCCTCCACGTCCGGAACGGACTCGATGTCGAACGCCGCCAGGGGCCTGTCCATGGGCTCCTCCGGTGGCCATCCTCCCCCGGTCCCGGCCGCGCGTCAACCGGCCCCCTCCCACCCGCCCAGGCCTCAGGCCTCAGACCTCGGGCCTCAGGTACTGCAAGACAGACCTCAGGCCTCAGACCTCGGGCCTCAGGTACTGCAAGACAGGCCTCAGACCTCAGACCTCGGGCCTCAGGTACTGCAAGACAGGCCTCAGGCCTCAGACCTCAGGCCTCAGGTACTGCAAGACAGACCTGGGTGGGTGGGGGAGCTGAGGCCTGAGGCCGGAAGGATGGGTGGGGGAGAACCTGAGGCCTGGATGGAGGGGTGGGTTACTCGGTGGGAGGATTGAGCATGCCGTGGCGGAGGATGTCGGCGATCTCGTGGATGACCGACTCGGTGTCCTTGCCGAAGTGGTTGGGCACGCCGAACAGGATCTCCACCGCGAAGTAGTTGAGGAAGAAGCGGCTGGCGAGCATGACCGCGGACAGCGGCGAGATGCCGGGGCGCAGGTGGGAGGAGAAGACGGCGGGATCGGGTCGCTCCGCCATGAAGTCCGCGAAGCGCCTGGCCATGTCGGCGTAGAACTTGCGGATGTGGCTGCCCTCGAACTCGACGACGTCGACGTAGATGAGGGCGACGTAGCGGCGGTAGAGGCGGACCGACTCCCGCGCCGCGTGCCCGACCTCCTCCAGGTTCTCCGGGAAGGTGCCGGTGGCAAGGGCCTGGTTGAAGGGGAACTCGGGGTTGTCGATGGCCTGCCAGTACTGGTCCAGCAGCGTCCGGAAAATCGTCTCCTTGTCCTGGAAGTGGTGGTAGACGTTGCCGGTCGACACCTCGGCCCGGGCCGCGATGTCGCGCACGCTGGTGGCTCGGTACCCCTGGGTGGAGAACAGCTCGAGGGCGGCTTCGAGGATCTGTTCGCGGGAACGCTGGGACTTTTCAGCCTGGTTCATGGACCTATCATCCGTTCGGTTTTAGAGCGTAGCGGGTGCCGCCGGTGGGGTCAAGGGGCGGGCGTGAACTCACCTGCGACGCTTGCGCGACGTGGCAGGGGGTTGATGACGTTCCAGTAGATCGAGGTCCATCAGGTCCTTGGGACGTCCGACAGCGCGCTTGTTTGCGACCAGCGCCGCCCGGCTGATGATTGGTACCCTCACGTCCTTGATTGTTGCCTCCGCGTGTCCCTCCCACCCGGCGGCGAAGTCAATCCCGCTCAGCTCGGTGATCACGTCGATGCGGTAGGGCGGGACACCCATCTGGTAGATGATCCCGGGGATGGCGAGATCCTCCACGGTCAGGCCGGCCAGAGGTGCGCCGAACTCGACGAGGGCGGCCCAGGCGCGGCGCGCGTTGTCGGCGTTCGGTTCGGTCCAGATGTCCAGGTCGCCCGTGGCCCGCGGCTCGGCCCAGTAGCCGACGGCATGCGCGCCGACCACGAGGAAGCGGACGTCATGGGCGGTGAACACACGCAGCAAGTCGAGCCCGTCGCGGTGCACGATGCAGCTCCCCTCTGAGCTCGTAGGCTCGGCGCGACAGCTTCCAGACCATCATCAGTCGAGTTGCTGGCGGGATCGACTGCCAGAACTCCCGGTCGAACTCGTCATCCATGGCTGCCCAGGTCGTGACGCGCTCGCTGATCCGTGCAGTATCCACGAGGGCATTCTACCGCACTCAAGCCGCCGCGTGTCGGG
>JALOLB010000052.1 GCA_025456225.1 Thermoanaerobaculaceae bacterium | reverse complement strand
GGCTGCGGAGAAGGCCAAGTGCGAGCTGTCGTCCGTCCAGGAGGCGGAGATCAACTTGCCCTTCATCACGGCCGACGCCTCCGGCCCTCGTCACCTCAACGTGCGCCTCTCCCGCGCCAAGTTCGAGCAGCTCGCGGAGGAGATCATCCAGCGCACCCTCGGCCCGTGCCGCCAGGCGCTCAAGGATGCTGGCATCGAGCCGCGCGACGTGGACGAGGTGGTGCTCGTGGGAGGCTCGACTCGCATCCCGCGCGTCCAGAAGCTGGTCACCGAGCTTTTCGGCAAGGAGCCCCACAAGGGCGTCAACCCTGACGAGGTGGTGGCCGTGGGTGCCGCCATTCAGGCAGGCGTGCTGGGCGGCGAGGTTCGCGATCTCCTGCTCCTCGACGTCACACCTCTGTCTCTCGGCGTCGAGACCCTGGGTGGTGTCACCGACGTCGTGATCCCGCGCAACACCACGATCCCGAGCCGCAAGTCCAAGGTCTACAGCACCGCCGACGACAACCAGACCCAGGTCGAGGTGCACGTCCTGCAGGGCGAGCGACCCATGGCCCGCGACAACCGCACCCTCGGGCGCTTCCACCTGATCGGGATCCCGGCGGCTCCGCGCGGTATTCCGCAGGTCGAGGTCACCTTCGACATCGACGCCAACGGCATTCTGCATGTCGCCGCCAAGGACCTCGGCACCGGCAAGGAGCAGAAGATCCAGATCACCTCCTCGTCGGGTCTCGAGAAGACCGAGATCGAGAAGATGGTGCACGAGGCCGAGCAGCACGCGGAGGACGACCGCCAGCGCAAGGAGGAGGTGGAGTCCCGCAACCGCCTCGACACGCTCGTGTACTCCACCGAGAAGCTGCTCAAGGACAACCAGGAGACGCTGCCCGCCGAGCAGAAGCAGGAAATCGAGAGCGCCGTGGCCGAGGCCAGGCGGGCCCTCGAGGAGTCCCGCAAGGAGGCCATGGACGCCGCCTACGACAAGCTCACCCGCGCCTCCCACAAGCTCGCCGAGGAGATCTACCGGCGGGTGCAGCCACCTGCAGGCGGGCCGGAGAACCCGGCACCCCACAGCCAGGCTCCCGGCGCAACCGGGGAGGGCGACGTGGTGGACGCCGAGTACGTCGACGTCGACCCCAAGCCCTCCAACTAGGGACCTGCCATGGGAGGCGTGGTCCGATCAGCCGGCGAGCTGCTCCGCCTGACCCAGCACCTGCGCGAGCTGCTGGAAGGCGCCACGTCCCACCCCGACGGACCTGTCATGCCCGCCGGCTCGGCATCCGCCGAGCCGGCGGCGGACGTCCGCGAGACGGACGATGGAGTGATCGTCGACTTCGAGCTGCCGGGCTGCGATCCGGATCGCCTCACGCTCACCCTTGCCGAGAACGTCCTCCGGCTCCATGGCGAGTACGCGGACCCGGGAGAGCCGGGCGCCGCCTTTCTGCGTGTCGAGCGACCCCGGGGACGGTTCAGCCGGGCGATCGACCTTCCCGGTGAGCTGGCCTCCCCGCCCGAGGCGACGCTGGCGCGGGGCGTGCTCACCGTCCGGCTGCACAAGGCGCCCAGGCCTCCGAAACGTCGGGTGCCGGTCCGGGAGGGATCGTGAGCGAGCGCCAGCGACGGTTCCACATGATCAGTTGGGTGGCCGAGCAGTACGACATCCACCCCCAGACGCTGCGTCTGTACGAGCGGGAGGGCCTCCTTCAGCCATCCCGGAGCGAGGGCAACACCCGGCTGTACGACGACCTCACCTGTGAACGCCTCGAGTACATCCTCACCCTCACGCGGGACCTGGGAGTGAATCTGGCCGGCGTTGAGGTTATTCTGAGGATGAAGAGCCGGATCGAGGTCCTGGAGCGGGAGGTGTCGCGCCTGTCCGCCTTGCTGGAGCGCGAGGTAGCCGGCCGCGGCGGTGTTCCCCGAGCGCATGCCCTCGCCCCCCGACCCCGAACCGGTCTGGTTCCGGGCGAGGGAGAATGACCAACAACGAGCGCTACCGAGATCCGGAAGCCTCCCTGCTGCGCCGCTACCTCCACGAGATCGGGCGGTACCGGCAGCTCACCCCGGACGAGGAGAAGGTGCTTGGCCGCCAGGTCCAGGCGACCGGGGATCCGGAGGCGCTCCGTCAGCTCGTGGAGGCGAACCTCCGCTTCGTCGTCGCCTACGCCAAGCGCTTCCGCCACTCCAGGGTGAGCCTTCTCGACCTCATCAACGAGGGCAACATCGGCCTCATCCAGGCAGCCCGCAAGTTCGACCCCGACAAGAACGTCAAGTTCATCACCTATGCTGTCTGGTGGATCCGCCAGGCGATCCTGCACGCCCTTTCCCAGCATGGGGCCACCTTCCGCCTCCCGCAGAAGCAGGCGAACGTCCTCTACCGTCTCGAACGCTCCAAACAGGCCCTCGGACGCGAGCTGGAGCGTGCGCCGACCGAGTCCGAGCTGGCCGAGGAGGTGGACATGGACCCGGCCGAGGTCCGACTCCTCCTTTCCTCGAACCAGTCGATCCTCTCCCTCAACGAGCCGGTGGACGAGGACGGCGAGGCCGAGCTCGGGGACCTGCTCGAGCAGTACCTGATGCCCGACACGGACGAGCGCATCCTGCGGGAGTCCTTCGAGCAGGCGTTGCGGGAGGCGCTCGACAAGCTCTCCGACAAGGAGCGTCAGGTCCTCTCGCTCCGCTTCGGGATGGAAGATGACAACCCTCTGACTCTTCGTGAGATCGGCGAGCTGCTGAGCATCTCGCGCGAGCGCGTGCGGCAAATCGAGAGCCAGGCGCTCACCAAGCTGCGCCGCAGCTCCCAGGTCCGCGCCCTTGCGGGATACTTGAACTGACCCCGCCCCCCACCCAGGCCTCGGACCTCAGGCCTCGGGCCTCGGCTCCCCCACCCACTCCGATCTTTCCTGTCGTGCCTGAGGCCTGACCCCCACCTCCCACCCAGGCCTCGGACCTCAGGCCTCGGGCCTCAGCTCCCCCACCCACTCCGGTCTCTCCTGTCGTGCCTGAGGCCTGACCCCCACCTCCCACCCAGGCCTCGGACCTCAGGCCTCAGCTCCCCCACCCACTTCGGTCTTTCCTGTCGTGCCTGAGGCCTGAGGTCTGAGGCCTGAGGCCAGACCCGTGAACACGTCTGCAGGCTCCCTTGCGGGCATGTCTGCACGGACACAATGGGGCCCCAGGGGCCGCGGTCGTCAGGTGCGCTGACGGAGGTTGCCGGGGAGCTCCTCCACGGCCAGACGAAGGACCTTGGCGATGTCCTCCGGAGTCACGGCCTTCATCAGGTTGGCCACGATCGAGCGGTTGCGGCAGATCCATGAGAGGCGCGCCAGCCAGCGCAGATGGGCCATGTCCTTGCGGAGAGCGAGGAGGAAGAACAGGTGGGTCGGCCGCTCGTCCGGCGATCCGAACGCCACCCCCTTGCCCGATCGCGCCAGGAACAGGAACTGCCGCGGGAACTTCTCGGCGGCGCGATGGCGGGCGTGAAGAAACGCCACTCCGTTGGGCATGGCTGTGGGAACCATCCGCTCACGCTCGGTCAGCGCCGACTCGAGCCACTTCGCGTCGCTCACCAGGGCACGGTCCGCCACGGCCTCGACGACCTCGGCGATGACCTCGTCACGCGTCGCTGCCTTCATCTCGGGGATGACATGAGCAGACTGGAAAAGCTCGGCAAGGGCCGGGTCTGCGGCCTCCACAACAGGCGGTTGCTCGCGATCGTCCACGGCGGCTCCTTTCCCCGCCTAGGCGGGCAGCCTGCATTGTAGTCCACCGCCGCGCCACCGGAAGGGGGGGGCACCATTTCGGGCTCCTCCAGCCTTGGGGTATCCTGTCCCCGCTCGAGCCGGCCCGCACCGGCACCCCGTGCACGGGAGGGAGGAGAGGTCCTTGTCCCCTGAGTTCGATGAGCCAGGCGCAACCGCATCGGGCGACCCCGCGACGACACTCGCACAGGCGAAGCAACTGATCGCCAGCGGCGACCGGCGAGGAGCCCTCCGGTTGCTCGAGCACGTCGTGGCCCAGGTCCCCGATCCCGAAGCGCTTCTGCTGCTCGCCAAGATCGAAATCGAACGCCTCCAGACCCAGCCCCAGGCTCTGGAGCACCTGCGGCAGGCCACCGCAGCGCACCCGCAGCTCACCGAGGCGTGGCTCATGCTCGCCAACTACTGGAGCCTCCGGAGTCAGCCCGAGAAGCAGCGGCGTTGCCTCGAGAAGATCCTGGCGTACGATCCGCGCAACCTCGATGCCCGCAACACGCTCCAGCTCCTGCTCACCATGCGCTGATTGCGCTCCCCACACCGACGCCTCAGGAGATCCCATGACCGAGCACACCATCCTCCCGGCCAGCCTGCTGTGGGTCGACGAGCTTCCCGCCGCCGTGACCGTGACCGACAGGGAGGGCAGGATCACCGCCATGAACCGGCGGGCGGCGACCACCTTCGCCTCGGAGGGCGGCCTGGAGCTTCTCGGCACCGATGTCTTCGCCTGCCACCCCGAGCCCTCCCGCAGCAAGCTCAAGGAGCTCTACGCCACGGCCGCTCCCAACCATTACACCATCAGCAAGGCCGGCCAGAAGAAGGTCATCCACCAGCTCCCCTGGTTCGTCGATGGCGAGCTCGCCGGCTTCGTCGAGATCTCCATCCCCATCCCGGAGACGCTTCCCCACTTCGATCGGGGCTAGACGACAGTCGAGAGTCCAGAGTCAAGAGTCGAGAGGCAAGACCGGGAATCCGCTCGGCGCGTCCCAGGTGATCACCCGCAGGTCCGCGGCGCGGAAGCCGAGAAGTTAGCTTGGAGTGATGGCAGGATAGCAGCGACCTGGTTGCCCGTTGCCTCCTGGCTCTCGCCTCTTGACTCTCAACTCTCGACTCTCAACTCTGAACTCTCGACTCTCGACTCTCAACTGGACTCTCAGGGGGATGGTGCGGCGGGCGGCATCGGCAGGGCGAAGACCTGCGTCGTCAGATAGACGGTGCGACCGGACTCGGCCTTGATCACCACCACTCCGATCCCGATGTGGGAGAAGTGCGGCGCGAGAAGGTTGGCCCGGTGCACGGGGCTGGACATCAATCCCGCCTGGGCATCTCGGGGGGACTCGCTGCGGGAGAGGTTCTCGGCCGCACGCTGCGCCCGCCAGCCTGACGCCCGGAAGCGGGTCTCGAAGCCCCCGAACCGCGGCGAGCTGTGGCCGAAGAAGCCGCTCTCGGCCATGTCCGCCGAGTGGGCGCGCGCCAGTGCCTGCAGGCGGGCGTCGAGGGTCAGAGGCATCAGGCCCCGCCGGAGCCGCTCCTCGTTGGCCCAGTCGAGCAGGAGCAGCTCGACCTCCATGGCGCTCGCCCCGCCGCGAGGCGGTCCTTCAGGCGGATGCCAGGACGTCCCGGGCGCGACCCCGACCGCAACGGTGAAGAGGGCAACCACCTCGGGGCCGAAGCGACCTTCTGCCACAACCTCCAGGGTGTGCTCGCCAGGGTGGCGCAGTGGCCCCACGACCGCCGTCAGGCAGTCGTCGCTGACCGCAGCCTCCTGCCTCAGCAGGTTGCCGGAGGGCTCCTGTGCGACGACGACCGGTGCACTCAGCCCCGAGCCGACCCAGCGTCCGCGCAGCTCCAGGGTACTCCCGGGCTCGACCCGACGCGGCAAGGAATCGAGCTGGAGCCTGCGCTCGGAGAGGAGAGCCACCCACGTCGTCCGAAAGGGCTGGAGCCGGCTCGGCGCCAGGCCAAACCCCCAGTGCGTCGCGGGCGATCCCAGGCCGCGCTGCTCGCGCATCCGCTGCCACAGCTCGCCGGGTGACGTCTCGGTGCTGAGGACCGTGACGGCCACCGCCGAGGGATCGCTGCAGCCGGCCCATCGCAAGGAGAAGTCAACCAGGCCGGCCGGCAGGGTCGAGGCGGCGTTCTCCCCCATCCACCGTGCCGCGAGCGCCGCCGCGCGCGCGAGGTCCGCTGCCAGGACAAGATCCGGCAGCTCCCTCCGGGCCTCGTCGGCATGGAGCGCCGCGGCCCCCTCGAGTGTCTCCGGGCCACCATGGGTGCCGGGAACCGGCCCGGCCTCCCACACCACCGTCCCCGCCACCGACACCCCACCGGCCCCGAGGCACACCGAGAGAAGTGTCGGCACCGACAACCGCAAGGCCCACCTACCGACCGATCCAGACACCTGCAAGGGCATCCTCCGGCGCCCATCATAGACCGACCCCGGACACCCGTCCGTCGCGATCCGCGCAACGCCGGCAACCTCACGGAAGGGCGGCGGGATCTGCAAACCGTGAACCACGAACGGCGAGCTGCGAGCTCCCGACAGCGAACCGTCTGCTTGGTCCGAGGCCCGCTTCCAGGCTACCATCCCACGTGCGCACGACGACCACGCGCCGCTGGTGGGTGGCTCCGGCCGCTCTTGCCCTGGCACTGACAGGAGCGTCGTCCCAGGCGGGAGAGAATCGGCAAGTCATCCTCGTCTCGTGGGACGCCGGCGCCGACTGGGTCGTGGACCGGCTCCTGGCCGAGGGTCGCCTGCCTACCGTGGCCCGCATGGCCTCCGAGGGAGTGCGCGCGGCGCACGTGCTGGCCGCCTTCCCCTCCAAGACGGCGGTCGGTCATGCGGCACTGCTCACGGGCTGCTGGGCCGATCTCAACGGCATCTCCGGCAACTCCGTGCCGCTCCTCCCCCGGGCCGGGCACCGCATGACCGAGACGGCATCCGGGTTCGCGTCCACGTCCCTGCGTGCCGAGCCGCTGTACATCAGTGCGGCCCGGGCCGGCCGGCGCGTCGTCGTGCTCTCCGCCACCCAGGTCCACCCGGTCGAGACCCACGTGGCCGCCCTGCGGGCCGCCGGAGTGCCGCCCGATCGCCTCGTCGCCTTCTCCGGCTTCGAGCACGCGATGGCCCCACCGCGGGTCCTCGGCGCCGAGGGGCTTCGACCCGCGTCCCGTGGCTGGCGACACCTGCCGCGCCACCGCGGACCGATCCGGGAGCTCGCCTTCGATGTGGCCGGAGTGCCGTTCCTCGCCGTGCTGTTCGACGACCCCGCCGATCCCGCCCCCGGCTTCGACAGCATCCTGATTCGCCAGGGTGGACGAGGTGATACGGGGCCGGTCCAGGATGTCGTGAAGCCACGGGACGCGCGCGAGGACACCACCGCCTGGAGCCGGCCGTTCCGGATCGCCAGCCGCGGGCTCGTGGGCTTCGTCCGTTTCCGTCTCTTCGGACTCGCCCCCGACGGCTCCGGTGTGGAGCTCTACCAGCGCAGCGTGAACGGCCTCAAGGGAACCGAGGACGAGGCCGAGACGGAGCGGTACCTCGCGGCGGCCGGAGGCTTCCACGACGACGCCTTTCTCGCCTATGGCCGCGGCATCCTCGGTCCAACCCTCTGGGAGCACGGCAGCGGCGAGGCGGAGCGCCGGATGCTCGAGATCACCAGGCTGGACTTCGAGATCGTCCGCCGGGGCACGCACCACGCGCTGGCGCGCTGGAGCCCCGACCTGCTCCTCCACTACACCCCCATGACCGACAGTGCCGGCCACGTGTGGATGGGGGTTCTGGACCCCCGCAGCCCGCTCCACGACCCGGGCCTCGCGGCCCGGCTGTGGCCGTTCTACGCGGCCGTCTTCGAGCTCGCCGACGCGTGGCTCGGCGACCTCCTCGCGGCGGCAGGCCCTGACACGGCCGTCGTCCTGGTGAGCGACCACGGCATGGAGGGCACCGGCAAGCTCTTCAACCCCAATGCGGCGCTCGAGCAAGCCGGGCTGCTGGTTCGCACCCGCGACGGCGAGATTGACCTGGCACGCACCGTCGTCGCGGCGCCCCCGGGCGGAGACTTCTATCTGATGGTCAACAGCGACGACTGGCGCGATGGGATCGTCCAGCCGGGCGACCGGTCTGCGGTGCTCGAGCGGGCGCGGCGGGCCCTGCTCTCGATCGTCGATCCAGCGACCGGGCAGCCCGTGGTCGCGGCGGTGTTCGATCCCGTCGTTTGCCCGGACATGGGCATCGGCGGACCTACCGGCGGCGACCTCTATCTGGACCTGGCACCCGGCTACTACCCGACCCCCGTCCTGGGCAGCGCGGTCGTGCAGCCGGTGCCCTCCCCGATCGGCTTCGGCAACCACGGCTTCTATCCCCACCGCCGCAGCATGCACGCCATCTTCTACGGCTGGGGGTCGGGCATCGCCCGTGACCGCCAGATCGGGCCGATCACCCAGACCGACATCGTCCCGACCGTCGCACGCCTCCTGGGCATCCCCACCCCACCCACCGTGACCGGTCACGTCATCGGCGAGGCCCTCGCGCCCTGACCCCCACCCTACCGCCCACCCCGGCCTCAGGTTCTCCACCCACCCCACCACCCGGCCTCAGGCCTCAGCTCCCCCTCCCACCCACTATTGTCGTGTGGTACCTGAGGTCTGAGGCCTGTCTTTCCTGAGGCCTGGGTGGGCGGGCGGGGGGAGTCAGTGCGACTGCGCAAGGACCAGCAGGAAGTGCGATGGCTCGTCCGGACCGGGCGCGGGGTCCTCGACGAAGCCGAGCCTGAGGAGGAACGACCCGGCATCCCCGAGCTCCCTGGGGACGCTCACGGCGAGCGCCAGGGCCCCCTGCTCCTGGGCGTCATGGATGGCCTGCTCGATGAGCACCCGCCCGAGCCCAAAGCCCCGCCACTCGGGGGCGAGGTTCAGGGAGTGGACCTCCCACAGACCGTCCTCTCCCTCACGGAGGCCACAGCTCCCCACGATCTCGCCGCGACCGGCCTCGACGACCCACAGCTCGCCGGCCTCGCCACCAATGCCGTCCCGGCTCCAGCTCGAGGCGACCCGGTACTCGCGACGGATCGCCCGCCAGAGGTTGCGCACCCCGGCCAGGTCGCCTGGCCGCGCCGGACGCACGAGATAGGTCGTCATCCGCGCCCGGCGACCTCTTCCAGCAGCGCCAGCAGCAGCCGCACACCGAAGCCCGTCGCGCCGGCCGGCAGGCCGTTGTGCCCCTTGGCGGCGTAGGCCACGCCGGCGATGTCGAGGTGGGCCCAGCGCACGCCCGACGGCACGAAGCGCGAGAGGAACGCCGCCGACGCCGGCAGGGACCCGGCCCGCTCGCCCGCATTCTTGAGGTCGGCCCACTCGCTGCGGAGGAGGTCTCGGTAGCGGGCGAGCAGCGGCAGCCTCCAGACCCGGTCACCCGTGCCCATGCCCAACCGGTCGAGCTGCCCCGCCAGTGCGTCGTCGTTGGCGAACATCCCCGCCAGCTCGGCGCCCAGCGCGACCTTGCACGCTCCCGTGAGCGTCGCCAGATCGACCATGACGTCCGGGTGGAAGCGCGCCGCGAAGGCCATGGAGTCGGCCAGGATCAGGCGCCCCTCGGCATCGGTGTCGTCCACCTCGACGGTCAGTCCGTTGCACATGGTGACGATGTCGCCCGGTCGCAACGCACTGCCCGAGGGCATGTTCTCGACCAGGGGCACGAGCGCCACGACCTTGAGCGGCGGTCCGTCCTCCGCCACCGCCCGCATCGCCGCCACCACCGCCGCGGCCCCGGCCATGTCGTGCTTCATGTCCGCCATGCCCGAAGCCGGCTTGATCGAGATGCCGCCGGAGTCGAAGGTGACCCCCTTGCCGAGGAGGACCACGGATGCCCGCGGCTTCTTGGCGCGGTACTCCAGGCGCACCAGTCGGGGCTCGTGCTGGGAGCCCTGACCGACCGCCACGATCCCCCGCAGCCCCTCCTTCTCCAGCTCCTTGCGGCCCATGACCGTGACCCGCACGGGGCTGCCGGCGAACATCGCGGTGATCTCCTCGGCAAAGCTGGTGGGGTTGAGGTCGTTGCCCGGCCGGTTTCCGAGGTCGCGGGCCAGCCGGACCAGGGTGTCGAGCCGGCGCGCCCGATCGAGCATCGCGCCCAGGGTGCCCTCGCTCTCGGTCGCCAGGGGGACGATGTGCACCGTGTCGACCTTGGTCGCCTCGTCCGGGTGCGAGCGGAAGCGGTCGAACCGGTAGTCGGCCAAGGCGAGCTCCGCCAGGGTCACGGCCCGCGCCTGACCGGGGTCGACATCGTGGGGCACGAAGGGGAGCGCCAGAGCGATCTGGTACTCGCGGTTGCGCCCGGCCTGCTCGAGCACCCGCCGGAGGAGGCGCCGGAGGGAGTACATCGTGAAGTCGCCGAGCTTGCCGATCCCGAAGCACGCGATGCGCCGGAACCCCGGGCTCGGGCTGCCGGTGACCAGCACCTCACCCTCCCCGCCCCGCACACCCAGCTCCTCGATCGTCCGCCCGACTGCCGCCGTGATGTCGCTCGAGAGAGCAAGTTCGTCGAGAGGCGTCTTGCCTTCGGCCGTCGCGAGGTACAGACAGTCCAGAGCCTCGTCCGGGGCACTCCAGAGCGGCAGCAGATCGGCCATGACACCCTCCAGTGAAAACGCGCCCGAGCGGGCGCGCCAGGATGATACCACCCCAAGGGCCTGAGACGAAAGTGGCATCATTCCATCTCGACCCGTACAATGCCTGCGTGCCGGTGGTTCTCCTGCCCGCGGTCCTGGCTGTCTGCCTGGCGCATCCCGTGGACCTGGACCACGAGGTGAGGCGGCGCGCCCTGCCGTGGCTGCCGCCCGACCTGGCACGCCAGGTCCTCCGCCACGAGCGCGACTTCAACCGCGGCGCGGCAGCGGCGGCTGCCTGGCCACGCCATCACCACCAGCCCGGCGCGGCGGGCGGGACGGAAGTGACCCTGCAGGCCCAGTGCGAGCGGGTGGCCCAGGCGATCCGCGCCCGTGCGCCCTTCCCCGAGGTGGTGGCCGGTCTGGGCGCGGTGGCGCACCTCTGCCTGGACCTCAACCAGTCGTTTTCCGGCCCCGAGGCGGGCTCACCCTACGCCAGCTCGTTCTCCAGCCTCATGCGGTCGGCGAGCCCACGAATCCCGAACGTCTTCTACGGCCAGGACCACTGGCTCGTGCGCGGGCCGAGCGACAGGCTGTCGGCATCCCTGAGGCAGCGGCGAGCCGAGATGGTCCCCCTGGCCACCATCGTCCGCGAGGACATGGACCGCGTCGGCGGACCCGGGCGCTGGGCGGCTCTCGACGATCGCTCCTCGTCGTTCGGCGCCGCGTCGCTGGTGCTCAACCATGCCGCCAGCGACTTCGCGAACCTGGCCTCGTGGGTCTGGCGGGCGGCCGGCGGGCTGGTCCCGGACATCCCCATGCAAGGCAACATCCTGGTCTGGAAGGGAGAGTCACGCCCTCGTGAGACGAGCTCTGTTATCCGTATCCGAAAAGTCGGGCGTTGAGACGCTCGCCCGCTCGCTGAACGAGCTCGGCTTCGAGCTCCTCTCCACCGGCGGCACGGCGCGTGCCCTGCGCGCGGCTGGCCTGCCCGTCCGCGAGGTCAGCGAGATGACCGGCAGCCCGGAGGTCATGGACGGCCGCGTCAAGACCCTGCACCCGCGCGTCTTCGCCAGCATCCTGGCCGACCTGGACGTTGCCGAGCACCGGGAGGTGCTGGCCGCGTGGGGTCTCGAGCCGGTCTCCCTCGTGGTGGTCAATCTCTACCCATTTGCGGCCACCGCCGCAAGGCCCGGCGTCACGCCGGGAGAGCTGATCGAGAACATCGACATCGGGGGCCCGTCGCTCATCCGCGCGGCAGCCAAGAACCACCGCCACGTCACGGTCGTGGTGGATCCCGTCGACTATCCGCGCGTGCTGGACGCGCTTCGCGCCGGTGAGATCCCGATCCAGCTCCGGAGGGAGCTGGCGGTGAAGGCGTTCCGGCACACCGCGGCCTACGACGCGACGATTGCCTCCGTCCTCCCGACGCACCTGGGTACGCCGCCCGACCTCGGTTTCGACGCCGTCGCGCCCTGGCTTGCTGCCCAGGGCGAGCCCCTGCGCTACGGGGAGAACCCCCACCAGAACGCCGTGCTGCTCCGGCCGGCCAGCCCCGCGGGCCTGGCCGCGTTCCGTCAGCTCCAGGGCAAGGAGCTGTCCTACAACAACCTGCAGGATGCAGACGGAGCCTGGCGGCTGGTCTGGGACCTGCCGGGTCCAGGCGTGGCGATCATCAAGCACGCGGCGCCCTGCGGCGTGGGGATCGGCGAGCGGGCGGAGGACGCCTATCGTGTCGCCCTTGCCTGCGATCCGGTGTCGGCGTTCGGTGGGGTCATCGCCTCGTCGCTGGCCGTGGACGAGGCCGCCGCCCGGGCCATGGCCGACCTGTTCGCCGAGGTCGTCGTCGCGCCGGCCTTCACCCCGGAGGCCATGGCACTCCTGGCGGTCAAGAAGAACCTCCGGGTGCTCACGGCGCCGCGACCCGCCACGGGCCAGCCGCGCCTGAGGCCCATCGACGGCGGGCTCCTCGTCCAGAGCCCGGACGAGGGCTGGGACGAGGCCTGGCAGGTCGTGACCTCGCGGCCACCCGACACGAGCGAGGAGCAGGCCCTCCAGCTCGCCTGGCGCGTCGCCAAGCACACGCTCTCCAACGCCATCGTCCTCGCCAGCCGAGCGGCAACCCTCGGCATCGGCGGCGGCCAGCCCAGCCGCGTCGACGCCGCACGCATCGCCATCGAGCGAGCCCGGGCATTCGGCCTCCCGCTGGCCGGCGCCGCCGCGGGCAGCGACGCCTTCTTCCCGTTCCCCGACGGCGTCGAGGCCCTGGCAGCCGCGGGCATCACTGCCGTCGTGCAGCCGGGCGGGTCCGTACGGGACAAGGACGTGATTGCCGCCGCCGACCGCCTGGGCATGGCCATGCTCTTCACGGGCCGCCGTCACTTCCGGCACTGAGTCAGCCATGGTGTGCCTCCTCGCCCTCGTGCTGGCCGCCGCTCCCCCGGCCGTTGTGCCGCCTCCCCAGCTTGCAGCCCTCGCAGCCCGGCTGGCCTCGGCTCCGGCGTGGCAGGCCGACTTCGTCCAGGAGTACGTGCCTTCGGGGTTCTCGGAAGGGACGAAGGACGCCGGGACGCTGGTGTTGGCGCCGCCGTCCCGGCTGCGCTTCGACTACGGTGCGAGCGGCCGGATCTTCGCGGTCAGCGGCAACGTGGCACGGCACGTCGACCTGCCTGCCGGAGCATGCGACGCCGTGCTGCTCTCCGCCTCGACATGGGCGCGGCTACCGCTGGCGTCGATCCTGGACCCGGCCGCTGCCGCGGCGGCGTTCGCCATCTCGGAGACCCCCGGAGGGATCCGCCTCGAGCCGCTGGAGCCGATCCCGGAGCTCGCCCGGATCGAGATCTCGCTCGACAGGGCGGGCAACGTGGCGTCGGTCGTGGTTCTCGACCAGACCGGAAACCGCAACACGTTCTCCTTCAGCATGTGGCGGTCCCTCCCCACCCAGTCGACCTCACGCTTCGAGCCCGCCCTCACCGGGCAGGCGCCCTGCCGGCCGGAAGGTTCGTGACAGGTTCCCGGGTTGACGGTAGTATGAGCGAGCGCGCGTTGGCGCAGGTGCAGGAGTCATCTCTGAGTCGCCTGATTGGCACGTTGACCGGATCGCTGTCCGCCTTGGGCGAGGTGGTGCAGGAGGTGCGCCCCCGGCTGGACATGGTCGAGGACCTCATCCAGCGCCACCTCGCGGCCTCCTCTCCCGCCATCCAGGAAGCCGGCGCCTATGTCTTCGAGGCCGGCGGCAAGAGGCTTCGGCCGGCCGTGCTGCTGGCCGTCGCGCGGGCGCTCGGCTACGAGGGAACCAACGACGTGCGTTACGCCGCGGCGGTGGAGATCGTCCACACCGCCACCCTCGTGCACGACGACGTCATCGACCACGCCTCCGTCAGACGCGGCCGGGTCACACCCAACTCGCGCTGGGGCAACCAGTTTGCGGTCCTGCTCGGAGACTGGCTCTACACGAGGGCGATGGAGATCGCCCTGGAGGACGACCACATCCTCCCCTTGCGGGTGCTCTCCCGGGCCACCACGGCCCTGACCGAGGGCGAGATCCTGGCGCTCGGCCTGCAGGGGCGCAGCGACATCACGATCGAGCAGTACCAGCAGGTCTGCGAGCTCAAGACCGCGGAGCTGTTCGCCGCGGCCGCCTCCATTCCGGCCTGCTTCGACCAGGCCCACGCCCGCTTCCGGGAGCCGCTGCAGACCTATGGGCGGCACCTGGGGCTGTGCTTCCAGATCATCGACGACCTCCTGGACGTCACCGCATCCGAGAAGCGCCTCGGCAAGCCGGTGTTCTCCGACCTGCGCGAGGGGAGGCTCACCCTGCCCTTCATCCTGGCCCTTCCCAGGCTCTCGCCGCAGGAGCGGGAGACGGTGGAGGCCGTGCTGGCAGGCCGCGAGGTGGACGACGCCACACCTCACCGATTGCGCAAGGCCCTTGGCCGCGAGGGTGCGCTGGACGCCGCGCGTCGGATCGCCCACGACCATGCCGAGCAGGCCGCGGCCGCGATCTCGATCCTGCCAGCCAGTGCGACCCGGCAGGCGCTCCAGGGCGCTCCGCTGGCGCTCCTCGACCGCCAGTTCTGAGAGGGTGTAGAGATCGCAGCCCGGGAGCCGGTCACTCCGCCGGTCCCCAGCGCCAACGCAGGCGTGGTCGTGGTCGTGGACGTGGACCTGGACGGAGCCAGGTGCTCGATCGTGAGCCGGAGGTTCTCGAACGAGCGCACGCAGCTCACGTGGTACTCACGGTCCGTCCGGTTCCCACCCTGGCGTGCATTGCCATGCGAGTGCTCCACGTCGACGTCCACGACCACGACGACGACCACGTCCACGACCACGTCCCGGCCGTCGCCGCAAGGGCCTTCATGGCCCAGCCGATAGCTCTCTCGCGATTCCTTCACACGCCTTGAGCAATCCGGGCCCAACAGACAGTCCGCTGCAGGTCCGGTCCGCGTGACCGGCTCACAGTAGCTTCCGCGGAAGGCTCGGAGCCCGACCTGGCCACAACAGCCCAGTGTCACAATCGGCGGACGATTCGAGCCACGGCTCGGATACCCCGCGTGGCTCTTGACACTGTAAACAATCAGGTTACTATGGTGCAGGAAATGGTTGCAACTCTTCTTCGGCAAATCCGGCGGGACTCGAAGGCCCAGGAGCAGGCGGTCCTGGTTGCGGCGTTCCGTCAGCAGATCTCGAGGGCTCTGGAAGAAGGCCGCTGGAGCTTTGCAGAGCACTTCTGCGACAAGCTCCTGGTCGAGGATCCACACAACCTCGAAGCCTGGCTCGTCAAGGGCCACCTCGCGTGGCGCCGCTTCAACGAGCCGGGAAAGGCGCTCACCTGCTTCCGGCAGGTGCTCATCCTGGGGGGATACGAGTCGTCCAACGCGTGCGTTGCACGAGCCCGGACCTCCCTGCAACAGCTCCTGGAGCAGTTGAGCTGAGCTCCCCGGGCACCGGCCACACCTCCACGGCCCGCAGCGAACGCCCACCCAGCACCCAGATCTGACCCAGGATCCGAGGCTCGACATCGAGCCACCGTTGCTGTCCCGGCAGCCGGACGACCGGCTGCGCCAGCAGCCGGACGACCGACTCGGCGAACGGCGGGCTCACCACGTCCGTCCACAGGCTCGCCGAGTCGTCTCCCTCGAACTCCAGCCATAGGTACCCGAAGACCGGCCGATCGAGGGTAAGCAGGCGTGCACCGCCCTTGGTCACCCTCAGCGCCCCGACCTCCCAGCGCAGTGGCTCCTCGGTGCTCACCTCGTCGACCGTCCACGGCCTCGAGACCGCGGCCGGGTACCCCCAGGGGAAGCGCGGCGGCCGCCCCCACTGCGTCGGAGGGAGGGCCTCGTCTGGCCGTGCCGGCGAGAGGTCGAAGCGCCGCCTGAAGACGAAGGACCGCCCGGTGATCACGACGTTGCTCCCGGCGCCTTCAACGTCGAGCGCCACGAGGACTCCGCCCGCGGGCGTCGGCGAGCGGACCTCCACGGCCAGGGTGTTCGCACCCGCCCGCAGGAGGTGGGCGATATCCAGGAGATCGAGACGGAAGCCCGGGCGGCTCCAGCCGCATCCGGCCACGGTACCGTTGACGTAGGCCACATACTCGCGGTCCCCGCACACCTTGAGCAGGGCCGACCGGGCAGGCGCCTCGACCCGGAACGTCGCCACGAAGAGACCGGCTTCCTGGTGGATGCGCTCGAGAGCATCGGTGGACCACACCCACTGGGCATCCCCCGTGAGGTGGGAGAGCTGCCGCGCCCACATGCGGTGCACACCCCGCCCCGCCACCAGCACCACCATCACCAGCCCGATGAGCGCCAGCCGGCGCCCGTTTCTCGTCACGCCGGCAGTCTAGCCCACCCAACCCCCCAGGCCTCAGACCTCAGGCCTCAGGCCTCAGACCTCAGGCCTCAGCTCCCCCACCCACCCGGCTCTGTCTTGAAGTACCTGAGGCCTGAGGTCCGTCTTGCCTGAGGCCCGAGGCCGGGTGGCTGGGTGGCGGAGAACCTGAGGCCTGGGTGGGTGGTTGGGGGGGTTCGTTGACAGCTCGCGGCGGGTTCTCTAGAGTGCCGGCACAGTATGGCAAGTCGTCGTGCCGTCGCCGCCATCCCGGCCCGCTACGCCTCCACGCGTTTTCCCGGCAAGCCCCTGGTCCCCATCCTGGGCCTGCCCATGATCGCCCACGTCGTTGCCCGCGCCCTCGAGGCCGGGTGCTTCGCGGAGGTCCTCGTGGCCACCGACGACGAGCGCATCGCGGAGGCCGCACGGGCGGCCGGCGCCCGCGCGGTCATGACCGGCGAGGCCAGCTCGGGCACCGACCGCGTGGCCCAGGCCGTCCGGGGCATCCCGGCCGACGTGGTGGTGAACGTGCAGGGCGACGAGCCGGCCCTGCCTCCCGGGAACCTCCGGGGCCTCACCGGCCTCCTCCTCGACAACCCCGAGGTGGCGATGGCCACCCTCGCCCTTGCCGGCACGCCGGAGGACCTCGGCAGCCCCAACGTCGTCAAGGTGGTGACCGACCTGACGGGACGCGCGCTGTACTTCTCCCGCGCCGGCATCCCGTTCCAACGCCACGCGAGTCCCGGGCTGATCCGCCGTCACGTCGGCATCTACGGCTTCCAGCGGGAGACACTCTTCCGCTTCGCCTCCCTCCCGGAGGTCGCCCTCGAGCGCGCCGAAGGGCTCGAGCAGCTCCGCGCCCTCGCCCACGGCATCCCCCTCCACGTCCTCGACGTGTCCGACAGCTCGGTGGGCGTCGACGTCCCCGGCGACATCCCCCTCGCCGAGCAGGCCCTCCGCACTCTTCTCGCCCGAAAGGACCACCCATGACCACGTACCCACCCCAGCTCCCCGGGTTTCTGTCCGTGTTCTTGCTCTCCCCTCTCCCCTCTCCCCTCTCCCCTTCCTTGCGGCACCGGACCCCGGGCCCCGGACCCCGCACCTCGCGGGCGGGCGGGAGGTAGCCATGTCCACCAAGTACGTCTTCGTGACGGGTGGAGTCGTCTCTTCTCTCGGCAAGGGCATCACGGCCGCGTCGGTAGGTGCGCTCTTCGAGGCCCACGGCCTGAAGGTCACGCTCATGAAGTGCGACCCCTACATCAACGTCGACCCGGGCACGATGTCGCCGTTCCAGCACGGTGAGGTCTACGTCACCGACGACGGGGCGGAGACCGACCTCGACCTCGGGCACTACGAGCGCTTCACCAACCTCGTCACGACCCGCAGGAACAACATCACGACCGGACGGGTCTACCAGGCGGTCATCGAGAAGGAGCGCCGCGGCGACTACCTGGGCTCGACGGTGCAGGTCATCCCCCACATCACCGACGAGATCAAGGCGGCGATCCGCGCCGTGGCCGACGACTGCGACGTGGTGATCGTCGAGATCGGCGGCACGGTGGGCGACATCGAGTCGCTGCCGTTCCTCGAGGCCATCCGGCAGCTCCGGCAGGACCTGGGGCGCGGCAACGCCGTCAACATCCACGTCACCCTCGTGCCGTACCTGGGGGCCTCCGACGAGCTCAAGACCAAGCCGACCCAGCACTCGGTGAAGGAGCTGCTGTCGATCGGCATCCAGCCCGACGTGCTGGTGTGCCGGGTCGACCGCCGCCTGCCCGAGGAGATGAAGCGCAAGATCTCCTTGTTCTGCAACGTCGAGGGACGAGCCGTGATCCCGGCCCGCACCGTGGACACCATCTACGAGGTGCCCCTGCGGCTGGCGGCCGAGGGCATGGACCGCCTCCTGCTCGAGCTGCTCAACCTCCCGGCCGGCACCCGGGACGTCGGGCGCTGGCAGTCCATCGTCGACCGCCTGCGCAACCCCGCGCGGCCGGTGCGCATCGGCATCGTCGGCAAGTACGTGAACCTCGTGGACTCCTACAAGTCCCTCAACGAGGCGCTCATCCACGGCGGTATCGCCAACGAGGCCAGGGTCGAGCTCGTCTACATCGACTCCGAGAAGCTCGAGGACGAGGCCTACGTGGAGGAGCTCTTCTCGGTGGACGGCATCCTCGTGCCGGGCGGGTTCGGCCAGCGTGGCATCGAGGGGATGATCCGCGCCATCGAGTTCGCCCGCGGCCGGCGCATCCCGTTCTTCGGCATCTGCCTGGGGATGCAGGTGGCGATCCGAGTTCGCCCGCAACGTCTGCAAGCTCGAGCGCGCGAACTCCTCGGAGTTCGCCCCCGACACGCCGTACAAGGTGATCTACAAGCTCCGCGAGCTGGTCAACGTCGAGACCATGGGCGGGACCATGCGCCTCGGGAGGTACGCGTGCCAGCTCAAGCCCGGCTCTCGGGCGTGGGAGGCGTACCGCGCCGACACGGTGTGGGAGCGCCACCGCCACCGCTACGAGGTCAACCTCGACTACGTGCCGATCTTCGAGAAGCACGGCATGGCCATCACCGGGCGCTCGCCTGACCGCGTCTTCGTGGAGATGATCGAGATCCCGGACCACCCGTGGTTCGTGGCCTGCCAG
>JALOLB010000051.1 GCA_025456225.1 Thermoanaerobaculaceae bacterium | reverse complement strand
CAGGCGGCCGTCACCGAGGAAAAGGGCCACGCAGTCGCCGGCCGCCAGCACCGGGTACACCGCTGCCCGCTCCAGGGCCGCCGTTCCGAGCGCTGGCAGGATCACCGCCATCTCCTCGGCCGCCAGCGCATCCAGCTCCACCGGGCGCCGCCCGATGATGGCTTCCTCGAAGGCCGACACGCCGCGCGAGATGCGGACCCCCGAGCCCATGGAGAAGCCGTACCCCCCGAGGGACTCGAGGGCGTCGTCCCGCACACCGAAGAGCATGCCCCGGGCGTAGAAGCTGGACGCGAAGCGCAGCAGCGAGGCGTGGGTCTCGGCAGTGGACGCATCGGCGTGCAGGGCCACGAAGAAGTCGCGAAACGCCTCGCCCTCGCCGGGGGCCTCGCCGGGCTGGCGGGCCAGGAGGCGCTCCACGACGAAGGTGACCTCCTCGCGGAACCAGCGCGCCGCCTCGCCCACCTCCCCAACCGGCGCCGGCAGCAGGAAGTCGACGCCGCTCATCACGGTCTGGTGCCGCAGGTGGGCGTCCGCGACACCCCCGACCCACAGCACGGGCACCGGCGGGCGCTGGCTCGCCGCCCGCTGGGCCAGGGCCAGCCAGGGCTCGGCCCTGCCCGCGAGGGTCGTCGAGGTCGGGACGTGGACGACGAGCACGTCCGGAGCGGGACCTTCCGGCCACGCCGGCTGATCGGTCAGATCCATCTCCCAGCCCCGCTGCCGCCACTCGTTGACGATGGCGCGGTACGGCCTGGAGTCGGCCGCGACGACGGCGACACGGGCCGCCGCAGCCGGCATCTGCACCTCGGCGAGGGAGTCGCGCAGCTCCGTCAGCGGATCGGCGGCGGCAGGCGCCATCGGGCCGCCCGACGGCCGCCATCGCGCGCTCTCCTGGAAAGCCTCCTCCACCCTGGCGAGGAAGACGTCGTCGGTCGCCCAGTCCACCAGGCCCGCAGTGGAGCCGGGCCGGAAGCAGAAGGTCCCGGCCCGTCCCAGCGCGGCTCGGACCACCCTCGGCTCGGGGTTGCCGGCCACCTCGCCGCGCCGGACCCAGAGGCGGTCCTTGCCTCCGGGGGTGTCCAGCTCCACGACCCCCTCGGCGTCGGCCGACGCGAGCAGCCGGAACAGCTCCCCCAGGGAGAGATCGGAAAACCTGCCGACGATTCCCTTCACGAGCCCACCTCCCCGAGCTGGAGCAGGTCCAGGCGCACGAGACCGGCTGCTCCCAGCGTCAGCTCAGCCTCCCGGAGCACCTCGTGCTGTGGCCAGACCAGCCTGTAGCGGCCGGGTAGCAGCCCGGAGAAGACTACCTCCCCGCGGCCCTGCCGCACCCAGCGCGAGCCGTCCGGGGCGTAGAGCGCCGCCCACAGCTCGCCGGTCAGCTTTCCCGCCCGGCACTGCACGGTGACGCCCTCGGTCGGCAGCACCCGCAGCCCGTTTCGCACCGGAAGCCCGCCGAACCCACGCTCGTCCATGGCCTGCACCCGGATGCCACCCAGCGGAGCGCCCTCCGCGGCGCCTCGCATCGGCACATAGCGCACGCTCACGAGGCCGATCGAGGTGCCCGGGTCGAACGGTACCCAGCCGAGACGTTCGAGCCACGCCTCGCCCCACCGGTGCCACCTCACGCGCCCCTCGCCGACCACCACACCGTGCACCACCCGGGCCGGGATGCCCGCCCCGCGCAGCAGACCGACCGCGGCGTTGGCCCGCCCGGAGCAGCGCCCGCGCCCCCGGGTCAGGACGCTCGCCACGTCCTGGGCGCCGCGGTCCTCCTCGTCCAGCACCACCCGCTGCGAAACGTACTCGACGACCCGGACCAGCGTCCTCCACGGGTCTCCGGACGCGTCCAGGTGCAGGGCCAGCTCCCGCGGCAGCCGGAACTCCGCCGGCAGGACAAGGCTCGAGGCCCCGCTGTCGAGCCGGGGATCCGGAGCCGTGGGCGCCGGCTGCTCGTCCAGCGTCAGCACGAGGTTGCTGACGGTGACCAGGGTGCCGTCGCTCCTGGGCTCGATGCCGACCACCAGCCCGCCGCGCTCGCCACTCTCCACCCGGGCCGCCAGCTCGGTCGGGAACAGGTAGTGGGCCTCGTCGGCGGCGGCCACGGCCGCGAGCACGATCATGAGAGCAACGGGCCCGCGCCGCATTGTCACACCGGGCTGGCCCCTCGGTGCAGGAAGCCGTCGAGGACGCCATTCACGAACTGACTGGACCGCTCGCTGCCGAACCGCTTCGCGATCTCCACCGCCTCGTCGATCACCACCGCCGGCGGCGTGTCCGGAGCGAACAGCAACTCGTACATGGCAAGACGAAGGATGTTGCGGTCCACAGCCGCCATCCGGTCCAGCCGCCAGTTGTCGGCCTGCTCCGTCAGCCGGGCATCGATCTCGACCTGCTTCTCGATGGTGCCGCGCGCCAGCCGCGCCGCGAACTCCTGGGTGAGCGGCGGGGCCTGCTGCAGCTCCTCGAACGCCTTGACGATGGTCTCCACGTCGTTGCCGGCCATCTCGTGCTGGTACAGCATCTGCAGGGCCAGCTCGCGGCCGCGCCGCCGCATGCCCATGCCCTACTCCCCGAGACGGCGGTAGAGCTGCACCATCTCGATCGCCGCCAGCGCCGCGTGCCAGCCCTTGTTGCCGGCCTTGGTGCCGGACCGCTCGATCGCCTGCTCGAGGCTCTCCGTGGTGAGAACCCCGAAGGAGACCGGAACTCCGGTCCCCAGGGCGACCTGCGCCAGCCCCTTGCTCACCTCGGCGGCGATGTACTCGAAGTGGGGTGTGTCGCCCCGGATCAGCACCCCCACTGCGACGACCGCGTCCACCTTGCCAGAGCGGGCCAGCCGATCGGCCACCATCGGCAGCTCCCAGGCGCCTGGCACCTTGACCACCACCAGGTCCTCCTCCTGTGCCCCGTGCCGGGTCAGGCAGTCCAGCGCACCCTCCACCAGCCGGCCGGTGAGCAGGTCGTTGAAGCGGCTGACCACGACGCCGAAACGGAGGCCCTTTGCGTCCAGCACTCCTTCATATGTGCGAGGCATTCTTCACTCCCACCCGCATTCTACGCCTATCCCCCACCCACCCGTCGAACGTCCATGGTCGAGGGCCCAGAGTTGAGAGTCGAGAGTCTTGACCTTCAACCTCCCCGGGGGGCTCACGCCGGAGGAGCCCACGGCTCGTCGGCCGAGCCGCCATAGATCGAGGGGACCTTCGAGCCCATGGGGCGCAGGTAGGTGGAGAGCTGCCCGCGGTGGTGGACACCGTGGCTCTCCACGAACCCCACGTAGGCCACGTTGGGGAGCTGGAACGCACCGTAGAAGTCCACGACCTTGGCGCAGTCAGCCGGGGCCAGAGCCTTGACCCGGGCCAGGGCACGCGGCAGCTCCCGGTCGTAGAACGCGAGCAGCCCCTCGACGGTCGTCGGCTTGTCGGGAAACCTCTCCTCCATGGTGAATGCGCCGTCGGCGATCTCGTCCAGCATCTGGACGTCGGACGAGACGATGTGCCACGCCAGCTCGAAGGCCGTGCGTGCCTTCGGGTCGGGCCGCCAGTCCCTGTTCGCCTCGGGGATCGCGGCGATCACCTTTCGGGTCGTGGGCGCCTCCCACTCGAGGCCGGCACAACGCATGTCCCTCACGGCAGCGGCAAGCTCTGGTGTCATGGGCTCCTCCTTGCAGAGCGGATATCCTCCCGGGTGTGCGTGGAATTCCCTGCGCCTCCACGTGTGCTCTACGCGGTGCGGACGAACTGGGTCCGGAACTGGCACTCCACCTGGCCGGCCACGATGGTGTCGCCGTTGTGCAGCTTGTGCACCCGCACCCGCTCGCCGTTGACGAAGGTGCCGTTCGAGGAGTCCAGGTCCACCACGTAGAAGTCCTCGTCCTTGGGCACGATCTTGAAGTGCTGCGCCGACACGGACGGGTCGTCGAGGGCGATGCTGTTGACCTTGGGAGCACGCCCCACGGCCACCACCCGGTTGGGGTCGATGGCGAAGCTGCGCTGCGGTCCGCGCGGCTGGCGCACCACCAGGATGACCTGCTCGGAAAGGGCGAGGGTCTTCTCCAGACGCTCCTCGAGCGGGACCTTCGAGAAGACCGATGGATCGAGCCCGATCTCCTCGTCGGCCAGGGGGCTGGAGGGGGGCGCCGCCGGCGCGTCGCGCTCGGCCTTACGCAGGTCCAGCCTCTCGATCTTGCACATCGAGCACTCGCTCTCCCAGGCCGGGATGGGGTTGCCGCAGTCCGGACAGATGCGCTCCTTCCCTCCCGCCTTCCGGCGCCAGGCGAGAATGCCGATCACCAGCGCCCCGATCGCCACCGCGGCCAGTGCCAGCAGCGCCCAGTCGACGCCCCGGGAGTCGCGGGCAGGAGGAGGAGCCTGGGCGGCGGCGGGCACGGGTGTCGGCGGGGGAACCGGGGTCGGGCGCGGCGGGATCGACCGCGCCACGGCCTGCCTCGCCCGTCCCAGTGCGGCCTGCACCGTCCCACTCGAAGCCTCGGCCAGCGGTCCCAGGTACTCGCCGCCGGACAGCACCGCGAAACGCCGCAAGGTGCGCACGTCCACCTTGTGCCCGGTCCCGAGGGTGAGGATGCGGACCGGCCGGGAGGCCAGCAGCGCCGTGAGGTCGACCATGGTTGCCGCGGACCCCTCGTCCCGTCCGTCCGTGACGAGGACGATCGCGCCGCCCTCGGGCAGCTCGCGCGCCGCCGTCACCAGGGCATCCAGCAGGGCCGTCGAGCTCCCGGCGGGGGCGATGCGCCGGAACGCCTCGATCGCCTGGGACGGCGAGCCGGGCAGCGGCGACACCCATCTCGCGGCGTCGTTGAACTCCAGCACACCCGCCGGCGCGTCGCCCGGGAGTGAGGCCAGGACCGGCCCCAGCAGGTCGCCCGCCGCGGCCAGCTCCGCCGGGGACAGGGAACGGCTGCTGTCCACGGCCACAACCACCGGCACGCCGCTGGCTGCGACGACCGCACCCGCCACCAGCAGGGAAGTGATCAAGGTCAATGCAAACAGGTCACGACGCATCATCGCTCACCCCCGCCACTAGCCTACAAGCATACACCCCGGCACCGCCCTCCAACCCGGGGGACAGGGGACGGGGAAGGGATGGCGGGTCAGTGGCCTTCGCCGGCGATCATGCGCACGGCGTGGGCGAGGATCGGCATCAGGGTGTCCATGCCGTCGCGCGCCGCCTTGAGGCTCCCGGGCAGGTTGACGACGAGGGTGCGGCCCCGCAGCCCCGCCTCGCCCCGGGACAGGCACGCGTGCGGCGTCTTCTTCAGGCCCTCGATCCGGATCAGCTCGGCAAGGCCGGGAGCGCGGCGGTCCACCACCCCGAGCGTCGCCTCCGGGGTGACGTCCCGGACGGAGAAGCCGGTTCCTCCGGTCGTCAGGACGACATCGACACCCACCTCGTCCGTCCAGTGCAGCACCGCCGCCTGGATGGCCGCCACGTCGTCGGGGACGACGCGGGTCTCGACCACGTCCCAGCCGGCCTCCCGCAGACGATCGGCGATGTGGGGACCGCTGGTGTCGGCAGCCTCGCTCCGGCTGCAGCGGTCCGAGCAGGTGAGCACCGCGGCTCTCACGCCAGCACCTCCCCGCGCACACGCACGGGGTCGCCCGGCCGCACCACCCCACCCGCGACCACCTTGGCGAAGATCCCCTCGCGCGGCATCACGCAGTCCCCGACCTGCCGGCGGATGTCGCAGCCCAGGTGGCACTCCTTGCCGATCTGTGTGACCTCCAGCTCCACCTCGTCGCCGACCGAAAGACGAGTCCCCACCGGCAACGCCCAGACGTCGAGCCCGGCCACCGTGAGGTTCTCGGCGAAGTCGCCGGGCGCCAGCTCCAGCCCCTTCCCGCGCATCCTGTCGATGCTCGACAGCGAAAGGAGGCTGACCTGCCGGTGCCAGGCACCCGCGTGGGCGTCGCCCTCGATCCCGTGGCCCACGCGCAGCACCGCGGTGGGGACCGTCACCTTGCGGGTCCCCGTCTCCCGGGACACATTCACTGCCACGATCACGCCCGTCTCCTGTCTCATCGCCTTCCCACCAACGCCGCAACGCCACTTCCGTACCCGCGACCACCTCGATTCCCAAGGTGGGTACGGCACGCGGCGCCCACCTTTCGCACTCGCGCAATCGCGCCGGCCCTACTCACCGGTCCACTCCCCGCTCGCGCCACCCGACTTGTGGACCAGCCGCACGTCGGTGATCCGGATGCCACGCTCCACTGCCTTGCACATGTCGTAGACCGTCAACGCCGCCACCGCCACGGCGGCGAGCGCTTCCATCTCGACCCCTGTCTCGGCCAGCGTCCGGCAGGTGGCCTCGACCTCCACCGACGAACCCGCCTCGTCCAGTCGCAGGGCGACCTCGACATGGGAGAGCGGGATCGGATGGCACAGCGGGATCAGCTCCGCGGTGCGCTTGGCCGCCTGGAGACCGGCGATCTGCGCCACCGTCAGGACGTCGCCCTTCTTCAGCGAGCCCTCGCGCACCAGCGCGAAGGTGGCCGGGGCCAGCAGCACCCGCGCCCGCGCCGTCGCCTCCCGGGCCGTCGTCGCCTTGCCCGACACGTCCACCATCCGCGCCCGTCCTGCCTCGTCGAGATGCGTCAGCCGGTCGGCCACTCACCCTCCGATCTGCGACATGGCGCGGCCGAAGCCGTCCGCCTCGTCGCCCATGCGCCGGGGCTTCTCGGTCATGGCGCGCTGCAGCAGCGCCCGCAACGCCGCCGCGTCGGGCCGCGGCCGCAGCGCCGGCTTGAGATCGATCTCCCGGGGCGACAGCAGGCACAGCCGCAGCCGCCCGTCCGCGGTCAGCCGCAGCCGGTTGCACCCCCGGCAGAAGTGGTCGCTCACCGGCGCGATGCACGCGAGCCGACCGGGCGCACCGGGAAGGCGGAACGCGTGCTGGGCGGGCCCCCGCCCCGGCAGCGCCTCAACCTCCTCCCACGGTCCCAGCTCCCGGAGCCGATCGAGCACCTCGCTGGCCGCCACGAAGTAGCGGCCAGGGCTCTCGGGCCCGATCGGCATGTACTCGATGAAGCGCACCTCTACCGGCAGGCGGCGCGTCAGCTCCACGAACGGCGCCGGGTCGTCGTTGATGCCTCGCAGCAGCACGACGTTGACCTTCACCGGGGCGAAGCCGTGGGCGAGCGCCGCGTCGAGCCCGGCCAGTGCCTCGTCCAGGTTTCCGCCCCGCGTCAGGTGGCGGTAGGTGGTGGCGTCGAGGCTCGGCAGCCCGATGTTGACCCGCTGCAGCCCCGCCCCGCGCAGCGCCATGGCGTACCGTGGCAACAGCGTGCCGTTGGTGGTCAGCGAAACCTCGCGCACCCCGGGAATCACCGCGAGCATCCGCACCAGGTCCGGGCAGCCCAGGCGCGCCAGGGGCTCGCCGCCCGTGAGGCGCACCGAGCCGATCCCCTCCCCCGCCGCCACCTCGACGAACGCCGCGATCTCCTCGAAGCGCAGCACGTCCCCGTGGCCCATCTCGGGCACCCCGGCGGCCGGCATGCAGTACCGGCAGCGCAGGTTGCAGCGGTCGGTCACGGAGATCCGCAGGTAGTCGATGCGGCGGGCGGCAGCGTCGAGGAGCATCAGTGGTCCTCGGGAAGGTCCGTCATGTGGAGCGTCACCTGCCCGCCGGCCGGGACTGCGCCCTCGTCGCCCCCCACCACCGCAAGGGCGTTGGCACGCACCATGGAGGTGAGGATCCCCGACCCCTGCGGCCCGGTGGTGGTCGCCACCAGGCCGCCTTCACTCTCGGCTGCCACGACCCGGAGGAAGTGCGTGCGGTCGTCCGCGGCGTCCTTGCGGAACCCCTCGGCGAGCACCGCGCGCCGGACCGGGCGGTGCAGCCAGCCGAACCCCATCATGCGGCGCAGCGCCGGCCGCACGTACTCCTCGAAGCACACCATGCACGAGACCGGGTTGCCCGGCAGGCCGAACACCGGCTTGCCGTCCCAGACCCAGAACGCCATCGGCCGGCCGGGCTTCTGCTTCACGCCCCAGAAGACCGGCTCGGCGCCCAGCTCCTCGAGCACCGCCTTGACGTGGTCCCACTCCCCCACCGAGACGCCGCCGTTGGTCACCAGCGCGTCGCATCCACCCCACGCCTGGACCAGCGCGGACTGCACCGCCTCCCGGGTGTCACGCACCCGCGGCACCGGCAGCGGCGTGGCGCCGGCCGCCCACACCTGGGCGCCGAGGGAGTGGATGTTGGCGTCGCGGATCTGCCCCGGGCCGAGCGCCTGGCCGGCCGGCACCAGCTCGTCGCCGGTCGTCACGACTGCCACCACCGGCGCCCGGTGCACCCGGACCTGCGAACGACCCACCGCCGCCAGCAGCCCCAGCTCGGCCGGCCGCAGGACCGAGCCGGACCGCAGCACCGCCTCGCCCGCGTGCACGTCCTCGCCGGCCCGCCGCACGTTGCCTCCCGGCTTCACCGGGCGCTGCACCTGCACCGTGCTCCCGGAGCCGGAGGTGTGCTCCACCGGCACCACCGCATCGGCCCCGACCGGCAGGCGGGCCCCGGTCATGATCCGCACGGCCGTGCCGGGTCGCACCTCGACCGCCGTCACCGAGCCCGCCGGCTGGTCGGCCAGGACTTCCAACCGGACGGGCGCCTCGGCGCTCGCCGCGACGACGTCGGCCGCTCGCACCGCGAACCCGTCCATGGCCGAGTTCGCGAACGGCGGCAGGTCCTCCTTCGCCGTCACATCCTCGCCCAGCACCCGACCGAGGGCGTCGTCCAGGGCCCGCTCCTCGAGCTCCAGCGGCCCAACCCGCTCCAGGATCGCCGCAAGCGCCTCCGCGACGGTCAGCACGGGCTTCCCTTTCCGCCCGCGAAGCGGGTTGTTGCCGTCATAGGTCGAAGGTCGAAGGTCAAACGCCCCCCCACCCACCCGAGACAGCGCGGTTGCAGTCCTGACTCTCGACTCTCGACTCTCGACCGGAATCCCCGGACCTCCGACCCGATCCCATCCCTTACGCCTCCACTCCCGCTCGCCCGTTGCCCTCCGCGTCCGCGAGCAGATGCACCGCGGTGGCCTTCACGGACAGCCAGACCGCGACACCAGCCTCCAGCCCGAGCTCGGCGGCCGAGCGCCGGGTCACCAGGGCCTGCAGCCGAACCCCGCAGGCAACCTCCACGCGCGTCGTCGCCCCCCGCGTCACAACCGCGGTCACCCTCCCGTTCATCCGGTTCCGCGCCGAGAGGTGATCGGGACCACCGTCGCGCCCGAGGGTGACCTCCTCGGGCCGGATACACGCGAGGACACGGTCTCCCACCGGCAGCTCCGACACCGCCTGCAGCCGCAGCCCGACCAGGTCCACCGTGACCAGCCCCCCGTCGCTCGCTGCGATCCGACCCGGCAGCACGTTGCCGGTCCCCACGAACCCCGCAACGAACGGCGTCGCCGGCCGGAAGAAGACCTCCTCCGGGGTACCGCACTGCGCGATCCGCCCGGCGTCCATCACCGCCACCCGGTCCGCGACCGCGAACGCCTCCTCCTGGTCGTGGGTGACCCAGATGCACGTGAGGCGCTGCCCGCGCACGATCGCCACCAGCTCCCCGCGCAGCCGCTCGCGCACCGGCGCGTCGAGAGAGGCGAGCGGCTCGTCGAGCAGCAGCAGCTCGGGGCCGGACGCCAGCGCCCGCGCCAGCGCGGCCCGCTGCGCCTCACCTCCGGAGAGCGTCGCCGCGCGACGCCCCGCCAGGTGCGCGATCCCCAGCAGCTCCAGCAGCTCCGCCACGCGCGCGCCGGCGGCCGCCCGGCGCGTGCCGCGCACCTCCAGGCCGAAGGCAACGTTGTCGGCGACCGTCCCCGCGAACAGCAGCGGGTCCTGGAACGCCATCGCGATGCACCGGCGGGTGGCCAGCGGCGCCGGCCACGCGACGACCTCGCCGTGCCACCGCACCGTGCCGCGCACCGGCCGCTCGAGCAGGTGGGCCACCCGCAGCAGCGTGCTCTTGCCCGCCCCGGTCGGCCCGACCACAGCCAGCAGCACTCCCGGCTGCACCTGCAGATGCTCCACGTCCAGGATCGCCCGCCCCCCGGCCTCGACGGCGACCCGCTCCAGCGCCAGCAGGCTCACGCCCGCCCCCGCTGCTGCACCCGGGTGAACAGCCAGTTGATGCCCAGCGCAACGAGCAGCAGCACCACCCCCAGCGCCACCGCCAGGCGGAAGTTCCCCTGCCTGGTCTCGAGGACGATGGCGGTGGTCATCACCCGGGTCTGCCCCTTGATGTTGCCGCCCACCATCATCACCGCACCGACCTCCGAGATGATGCTCCCGAACCCCGCTGCCAGCGCCGCCACCAACGACAGCCGCGCCTCCTGCACGAGCTTCCAGTAGAGCTGCACGCGCGAGGCCCCGAGCGAGAGGATCTGCAGCCGCAGCCGCTCGTCCAGACCCTGCACCGCTGCCAGCGTGACACCGACCACGAGAGGCCAGGCGATGACCACCTGCGCCACCACCATGGCGCTCGGCGTGTACAGGAGGTCGAGACCTCCGAGGGGTCCCGAGCGGGCCAGAACCAGGAAGACCACCAGGCCCACCACGACCGGAGGCAGCCCCATGCCGGTGTTGACCAGGGTGACCAGCAGCTGGCGACCAGGGAACCGGTTCAGCCCCAGGAAGATCCCCACCGGCACCCCGAGCACCATCGAGATGACGATGGCCACCCCGGACACCGCGAGCGACAGCCCGATGACCTCCACGAGATCCGGCAGCATCGCCGTCACGCCAGCCGACAGCCCTTCTCCACCTGGCATCAGTCGGAAGGGTCTCCTTTCCTAGCCCGGGAGGTCGGCCGATTGCTCGACCGGCCCTCGGCCCCCTCCTGGGAGCCTCGCCCGCGTCGTCCCCAGGGGACCCCGCGGGTCGGAACCCACCGAGACGGTAGCACATCAATGGTTGGGGGCGTAGCGGCCGATGGTCATCGGCCGGGGCCGCGGGAGGGCACGAACACCCCCGCCCGCTCGGGACGGCCGCTGACCAGCGGCCGCTACATCGGAAGGTACTCGACCTTGGTCCGCCGCAGCCCCTCGGCCAGGTCGACGCGAGCCTCGTACCCCAGCGCCGCACGCACCAGCGAAAGATCCGCCAGCGAGTCCCGCACGTCGCCGGCCCGCGGCGCCTCGTGCACCGGCTCCGGCCCGCCGCCGCACGCCTCGGCGATCCGCCGCGCCAGCTCGTTCACCGACGTCTGAAGCCCCGCCGCGACATTGTAGGCCCGCCCGCAGGCCTCGGCCGCCGCGTCCGCGGCCAGCAGGTTCGCCTCCACCACGTTCTCCACGAACGTGAAGTCCCGGCTCTGCTCGCCGTCCCCGTACACCACCGGCGCCTCGCCCCGCGTCGAGGCCGCGAAGAACCGCGGGATCACCGCCGCGTACGGCCCGTTGGGGTCCTGCCGCGGACCGAAGACGTTGAAGTAGCGCAGCCCGACCAGCTCCATCCCGAAGCACCGCCCGAAGATGTCGGCCAGCTCCTCGTCCATCACCTTGGACAGCGCGTACGGCGACAGCGGCTTGCCTTCCTCGCCCTCGCGCTTGGGCAGCCGCGGGCTGTCCCCGTAGACGCTCGACGACGAGGCGTAGACGACGCGCTTCACGCCCGCGTCGCGCGCCGCCGCAAACACGTTGGCCGTGCCACCCACGTTGACGGCCAGGCTGGTCGCCGGGTCCTTCATCGAGCGCGGCACCGACCCCAGCGCCGCCTGGTGGAAGACGTACGCGGGAGCCGGCAGCCGTTGCTCGCCCGCGGCTTCGAGGCCACAGGCCGCCCGGCACGTCGCGGCGTCGCGGATGTCGCCCAGCAGCAGCGTGAGGTCGCACCCCGCGACCACCCGGGGCATTGGCCCGCCGGTCTGGGTGGCCGCGAGCGCCTCCGCGCCCAGGAGGTGAGCGAGGTTCCCAACCCTGCCCGTCGCGAGGTTGTCGAGCACCACAACCCGGGCGCCACGACCCACCAGCGCGTCCACCAGGTGCGACCCGATGAACCCCGCACCCCCCGTCACCAGCACCGGCACACCCGTCAGCTCAGGAATCGGCATCACCATCCTCCAGCGTCGCTCGAACCATCACTCCCACCTCGCCAATGGCCTTCGGCCCCCATTGGGCCGAGATGAGGGACCACCACCCGCGTCTCACACCCCCAGCAGCCGCGCCGCTGCAGACCGCGCCTCCGTCAGGTCGCCCGTCCCCTTGACGAGGATCCGCCCGTCCGCGAACAGCGTCAGCTCGAGCGCCCCGCTCCGCAGCCGCAGCAGATGCTCACTGACCAGCACATCGCCCAGGCCTCGAACCCGTTCCGCCAGGGCCGCCAGGCCCGGCCGTGCCGGCGAGAGCGGCCGCAGCATCACGGCGCTGCGCCCACACAGCACCGCTGCCGGCGGCAGTGGCGCGTCCAGGAAGTCGAAACGGCGCTCCACACAGCACCGGCAGCGCCTCGAGCCGGGCTCGTTGGCCACCTCCAGCCGCCCGGCGTGCGCCTCCCAGACATCGACGGAGACCATCACGGCCGGCTGCGGCACCTCGCGGGTCACCAGCCACCGAAGTGCCATCGCCACCTGCTGGGCGGCCGTCGCGTGGGTGGCGGACCCGAGGACCCCGACCGTGTCGCAGGTCGGCGAGGCGCCCGGCTCCGGCGGCTCGGGGACGAGGCAGCGGAGGCACGGCGTCCGGCCGGGCACCACCAGCATCGCCACACCCCGCGCCTCCACGCACGCGCCGTACACCCACGGGATCCCCCGCTCGACGCAGGCGTCGTTGAGCAGGTAGCGCCCCTCGAAGGTGTCGAACCCGTCCACAACCAGGTCCACGTCGCCGACGAGCTCGCGCACGCTGGCCGGCGTGATGTCGGCCACCCTCGGCTCGACCGTGATCTGGTGGTTGATGTCGGCGAGGCGCTCCGCAGCCGCCACGGCCTTGGGCCGCGCCAGCCGCACGTCCTCCTCGGAGAACAGCGCCTGTCGCTGCAGATTCGACAGGTCGACGACGTCCCGGTCGACGATCCGCAGGAACCCCACCCCCGCCCGTCCGAGCAGCGACGCCGACACCGTCCCCAGCCCCCCGCACCCCGCCACCAGCACCCGCGCCCCCGCGAGGCGCTCCTGCCCCTCGCGCCCGATCCCGGCGAACAGCTCCTGCCGCGAGTACCGCCCATCCAGCATGCCGCTCATCGCACCGTCTCCGCCTCGCGATTGTGGCACACCACCTCGTGCACAGCGGCGGCCGGTCGACCTCGGGGCTTCAGCCCGCGCCTGCCTGCGGCTCGCCTGACGCCTCGACTTCCGCTCGCCGCTGTTGCTCCTGCTCCTCCTCCTGCCCCTCCTGCTCGTCAGCCTCTGGTTCCGGCTCCGCTGGGGCTGTCCGGGTCAAGCCTGAACGCTTGAACCCCTCGATGAGGAGGAAGGCGGTCAACAGGCCGCCACCGAGGTCGGCGAGAAGGCGAAGGCCGACACGGGTGCTCAGGTAGACAGGCGGCCAGCCGGTGAGGGCTTGCCAGCGACCGATGGCCGGGACGACGGCAGAGACCGCGAGCAGGATCGCCAAACGTCTCGGGGACCTGACTCCAAGGTGGGCAGCGACAAGATACGCCACCAACACGACCACCAGGCCCAGCGCGAGCTTGTCGAGCAGCTCGGAGCCCAGAGGAGGGTGAGTCGACTGGCCGAAGACCATGCGGCCCACTCGGGCTGCCAGGACGTGCAGCACAGCGTAGCCGGCAAGGACGGCGGGGATCCTCCAGAGATAGGACCGGGGCTCTCCGGCTGGCCAGGGGTAGGGAGGGAGGCCGCCGTTCTGCCAGGGGCGAAGGACCATGATGAGCGCCGTGACGCCGGCCGCTGCTGCGCCAAGGGCGTTGACCGCTGTCCAGGGGAGCTGGATCAGCGATGCATCCCGGTCGAGCAGCAGCTCCATCCGGGGCACCACAGCATGGAGCAGTGCCAGCGCGAGAGCAGCCGCCCCGCCTATCGACCACCACGTGCCATCGACCTTCCAGACGAAGAAGGCCAACGGGACGACGGCCAGGAGGTTGAGGAGCAGCAGTTGCACGAGGTCGCCCGGGCGGCCCCAGCCTGCGGAGAAGATGCCCAGCACGACCCCCACCGCTGTGTAGAGCAGGGCGACAAAGAGCAGCTCCAGGGTCAGACGACCGAATTGGCGCATCGCGGTGGGTGTCTCCTCCTGCCTGCTGCCTTTCTCTGCAACTCCCGCAAGAGTACGGACGCAGTTGACGGCCGTCAAGCGGGTGACCTCGTGGGGTGCCCCCACCTGTCGGACTCCGCCGATGGCCTGCATGGCGACCTGCGGGCGGCGGTCGGCTACCATTGACCGCTGTGTGGGGGAGCTCTCCTTGACGACCGCAACGAGCGAGGCCTGGCGCACGCACCGGACCCTCGTCCTGATCGTGGTGCTGGCGGCGATCCAGCTCGTCTGGCTGCTTCCAGCAGTGCCGCTGCTCGAGCCGGATGAGGGGCGGTATCTCGACATCCCGCGGCACATGGTGGAGAGCGGGGACTGGGTGACGCCGCGGCTGAACGGGGTGCTGTACTTCGAGAAGCCGCCGCTGCACTACTGGCTGACAGCCCTGGCGATCAGGGCGTTCGGGCTCACCGAGCTCGCGGTCCGGGTCTGGAACGCGCTGCTCGGACTGCTCGGGGTGCTCGGGGCCTGGTGGCTGGCCCGATCCTGGGCGGGACGGGAGGCCGGGCTCGGGGCGGCGCTGGTGCTCGGGACGGCGCCGCTGTGGATCGGGCTCGGGCGGCTCGGGTCGCTCGACATGGCCGTTTCGTTTTTCATCACGGCGACGCTCGGTTGCGTCTGGCTGGCGAGCCGCGCCACCGGCGGGTGGAGCGAGCGATGGCTGTGGTGGGGCGCGTTTGCCGCCGCGGCGGGCGGCGTCATGACAAAGGGGCTCATCGGCGCCGTCATCCCGGCAGGAGTGGCGGGGCTCTGGGTGATCCTGACAGGCCAGTGGCGGCTGCTGCGGCGCGTCCCCTGGTTCTCGGGAGGAGCCCTGTTCCTCGCCCTCGCGGCACCGTGGCACGTGCTGGCATCGCTGCGCAACCCGGACTTCGCGTGGTTCTACTTCGTGCACGAGCACGTGCTGCGGTTCGCGACACCGGTGGCCGAGCGGCAGGAGCCGTGGTGGTTCTTCATCGCCGTCGTCGCCCTGGGGATGCTTCCCTGGACCGGGCTTCTCCCCGCGGCTCTGCGGCTGATGCCCGGTGTCCGGCGGTGGCGTCAGCTCGCCGAGCACCGCGACGGGCTGTTCTTCGCCCTCTGGTTCGGGATGGTCTTTCTGTTCTTCTCGGCATCCCACTCCAAGCTCATTCCCTACATGGGGCCGGCCCTGCCGCCGCTCGCGGTGCTGATCGGGGCCGCTCTCTCCCGCTCGTGGACCGGTGAGGCGGGAACGACCCGGGCGGCGCGGCTGGCGTGGACGCTCGGCCCGGCGCTGCTCATCGTGGTCGGCGCAGGGTTCGCCCTGGCCGGTGCAGGACGGATCGACCGGTTGGGGCTGGGCGGGCACTGCACCCCGTGGCTGGTCGTCACCGGGACGGTGGCTGCGGTGCTGGCCGCGACCGCCGTGGTGAGCGGGTGGCTCGGGCGCTGGCGAGCCGCCACGGTTGCGGCCGCGGTCGCGGTCGTCATCCTCAACGTGGCGATCGCCGGCCTGTCGCTCCGGCTCGGCGAGGAACGCAGCTCGAGAGGCGTGGCCGAGGCCCTCAAGCCCCTGCTCCAGGGCGACGAGTCGGTCTTCGCCTACCGCGACTTCCAGGAGAGCCTGGCCGTCTACCTCGATCGGCCAGTGGGGATCGTTGGAGCCGTGGGCGAGCTCGCGTTTGGCGTCTCGCATCTGACAACCGGGCAGCGCGCGGATCGGTTCCCCTCCGTCGACGAGTTCCGGCCCCGGTGGGATTCCGACCAGCGCATCTGGCTCTCGGTCGGCCGCACCTGGCAGCGCAAGATGGCCGCGGACCGGCTCGGGCACGTGGAGGTGATCTGGCAGGGGCGAGGGCGGGGGCTGGTGACGAACCATCCCCTCCACCCACCCGGGGCCCGGGGTCCGGGGTCCGGGGTCCGTGTAGGCGGTCGGCAAGCCGATGACCCGAAGGGGACGAGCCGACCATGACCGAGAGGAACGATGTACTCGACGTCTTGGCTGCATACCCACTTCACGTGAGGACCCTGGAGCGGGTCACGGCGGGGCACATCAACGTCACCTACAGGGTGGAGGCGGACGAGGGGGTGTTCACACTCCAGGGGCTCCACCCGGTGTTCGGGCCCGAGGTCAATTCGGACATCGACGCGGTGACCGCGCACCTGGTCGCTCGAGGCGTCGAGACCCCCCGTCTGCTCAGGACCATCGACGGGAAGCTGTGGACCCGTGGTCCCGGTGGCAGGCCGTGGCGGGTGCTGACCTTCGTCCCCGGGGAGGTGGTGCTCGCTGCCGAGTCTCCGGCCCGCTGCGCGGCGGCCGGGGCCTGCCTCGGGCGCGTGCACCGCGCCCTGTGGGATCTGGACTACGACTTCGTGCACCGACGCCCCGGGGTCCATGACACGCCGCACCATCTTGCCAGGCTGAGGGCGGCGCTGGACGCGCATCGGGAGCACCGGATGATCGCCTCGATCGCCCCCGTGGCACGCGACGTCCTCGCCGCGGCCGAAGGGCTCGGTCTCCCGGCCGGCCTGCCACTCCGCGTTGTCCACGGCGACCCGAAGATCTCGAACTTCGTCTTCGATGCAAGAGGCACGGCCCGGGCCATGATCGACCTCGACACCTTCTCGCGCATGGCCCTACCGCTCGAGCTCGGCGACGCCCTCCGCTCCTGGTGCAGCCCGCACGGCGAGGAGTCGGGAGAGCCCATCGACGTGGACCATTTCCGCGCCTCGATCGAGGGCTACGCTGCGACGATCGGCGACCTGCCCACTCCCGACGAGCTGGAGGTGATTCCTCTCGCCACCGCCCTCATCGCCGTGGAGCTGGCGTCGCGGTTCTGCGCGGACGCGCTGGAGGAGCGGTACTTCGCGTGGGACCAGGCCCGGTTCTCCTCCTCCGCCGACCACAACCTGGTCCGTGCCAGAGCGCAGCTTGCACTTGGGAGGTCCGTTCTGGCGAGGTCGCCCGATCTCGCGAGGGCGGTGCGCCGGGCGTGGGGGTAGATCTCCCTCCCGCCCCGCGGGCTGAAGCCCGCGCCTACATCCGCAAGCTTCGTGTCGTGTCCCTGCCGTTGAAGCCGCAGGCTCCAGCCTGCGTCCCGGGCACCGTCACCCCCGCCCACCCCGGCCGATGACCATCGGCCGCTACCCCCCCGCGCGATCGGGGACGATCGCCCCCACCTTGCGGACTGGGCACTCAGTGTGCTTCGCGACCCGGGAGGGGCGGCGAGCTCTCCCCTCTCCCCTCTCCCCTGGGTGGGTGGCCGGGCGGCCCTACTCCACGGTCGGCGAGTAGTCGGAGACCATCGCTTCCATGGCCTCCCAGATGTGGGAGACGTCGTTGGACATCACCATGACGTCGCGCTTCATGCCGCGCACGTCCTTGACGTGGGCGCGCAGCGTCGCCTCCTGAGCAAAGCCGAGCTTCTCGAAGGTGCGGCGGGCGGCGATCTGGCTCTCCACCACCTGCACGACCATCTTCTCGATGCCCAGGTTGGTCGCGAGCTTGACCAGGCTGCGGGCCAGCGCCGTGCCGAGGCCCTTGCGCCGGATGGCGTGGGCGACGGCGACGCGGATCTCGCCGACGTGCCGGGTCCAGCCGTAGCGGGTCCTGTAGAGGGTGGTCTCGCCAACCACGGCGCCATCGAGCTCGGCCACGAGGGAGACGACCTCCTCGAAGTCCACCTTCTTGAGGAAGCGGTCGACCCACTCCGGGCTCGACACGTCGTCGCGCAGGAACTGCCGCTCCTCCTCGGGGAAGGCGCGGTAGAACTCGAGCAGCTCCGAGCCGTCGATGGCGCGCAGGGGGCGGATGACGACGTGGGCGCCGTCGCGCAGCGTCACGGGCTGGGGAAAGCCTTCCAGATGCATGACCACCTCCTACTGCGCCCTGGCTGCCTGCTCGCGGCCGTACTCAAGGCCGCGGTGCAGCGCCCGCATGTTGAGGTCCTCGGTGCCCTTGGGCACGGAGCTCAGGACCGCCCTCTCGATCGCTTCCGCCGAGATGAGCCCGGTCACGCCGGCGAAGAACCCGGCCATGACGATGTTGAGGACCAGCCGGCGCCCCAGCTCCTCGGCGAACCGCGTCGCCGGGATGCCCAGCGCCTTGGCCCCGGCCGGCAGGCGCTCGTCGAGGTTCACGAGCTCCTCCTCGTAGAGCACCAGGCCGCCCGGCTTGAGCTGGCCGATGAACTGGCTGTAGGCGTCCTGGGACATGAGGACCAGGATGTCGGGGTTCTTGACGTAAGGGTAGCCGATCACCTCGTCGGCCACCGAGACCTGCGCCGAGCACGCCGAGCCTCGCGCCTCGGGCCCGAACGCCTGGATGAGGGTGGCGTACTTGTTGTCGTAGATCGACGCCGCCTTGCCGATGATGTGGCCGCAGAGGATCACCCCCTGC
>JALOLB010000254.1 GCA_025456225.1 Thermoanaerobaculaceae bacterium | reverse complement strand
CCGCCAGATGCAGGCCGGGGGCAACAAGGCGATGGCCTTCGGTAAGTCGAGGGCGCGCATGATGAACCCGCAGCAGAAGCGCGTCACCTTCAAGGACGTCGCCGGTGTCGAGGAGGCCAAGGAGGAGCTCGGGGAGATCATCGAGTTCCTGCGTGACCCCCAGAAGTTCCAGAAGCTCGGTGGCAAGATCCCCAAGGGGGTGCTGCTGATGGGGGCTCCCGGCACCGGCAAGACGCTGCTGGCGCGGGCGGTGGCCGGGGAGGCGGAGGTGCCGTTCTTCTCCATCTCCGGCTCCGACTTCGTGGAGATGTTCGTGGGCGTCGGCGCGTCCCGCGTCCGCGACCTCTTCGAGCAGGGCAAGAAGAGCGCCCCGTGCATCGTCTTCATCGACGAGATCGACGCCGTTGGACGGCACCGGGGCGCCGGCCTCGGTGGCGGGCACGACGAGCGCGAGCAGACCCTCAACGCCCTGCTGGTGGAGATGGACGGCTTCGAGTCCAACGAGGGGGTGATCCTGGTGGCCGCCACCAACCGCCCCGACGTCCTGGACCCGGCCCTGCTGCGCCCGGGCCGCTTCGACCGCCGCATCGTCGTGAGCCGTCCGGACCTCAACGGCCGCGTCGAGATCCTGCAGGTGCACACGGCCAGGATCACCCTGGCCCAGGACGTCGACCTGCAGGTGCTGGCCCGCTCGACCCCCGGATTCTCGGGCGCCGACATCGCCAACCTGGTCAACGAGGCGGCGCTGCGGGCGGCCCGCTTCAACAAGACCTCGGTCGAGATGGTCGACTTCGAGTTCGCCAAGGACAAGGTGATGATGGGCGCGGAGCGACGCTCCCTGGCGCTCTCCGAGGAGGAGAAGCGGGTCGTCGCCTACCACGAGGCCGGGCATGCCCTGGTCGCGGCGGTGCTGCCCAATGCCGACCCGCTCCACAAGGTCACGATCATCCCCCGCGGCCTCGCCCTCGGGCTCACCCAGCAGCTTCCCGAGGAGGACCGGTACCTGCACGCCAAGTCCTTCCTTGCCGACGAGCTGGTGGTGCTCATGGGCGGGCGTCTCGCCGAGCAGGAGGTCCTGGGTGCGGAGCACATCACCACCGGTGCCGGCTCGGACCTCGAGCGGGCCACCGAGCTGGCGCGGAAGATGGTGTGCGAGTGGGGGATGTCGCACCTGGGGCCGCTCACCTTCGGCAAGCGCGAGGAGGCCATCTTCCTGGGCAAGGAGTTCGCCCGTCACCAGGACTACTCCGAGTCCACCGCGGTGGAGATCGACTCCGAGATCCGGCGTCTCGTCAGTGACGCGTACAAGCAGGCGCTGGACATCATCACCAGCCACCGGGACGTCCTGGACCGCATCGCCACTGCCCTGCTGGAGCGCGAGGTGCTGGAGGGCGAGGAGGTCTACCGGATGGTCTCCGAGCACATCGGCGTGCCGGTGGAGAAGCTCAAGGGGCCCGGCCGTCCCACCCCCTCGCCCGAGGTGATCTGAGGGCCGCCGGCATGGGGACCGCGCTCCGGCTCCTCCACACCGCCGCCGCCGCCGTCCTGGTGGCCCTGGACACCATCGTCATGGGCAGCTACGGCGTGATCGTCGGCTTCATCCCACCCCGGGGCGACTGGACGGTGCGGGGCTCGCGCCTGTGGGCGCGCATCATTCTCTGGGTGGCGCTGGTGCGGCTGCGGGTGGAGGGTGGCAACAGGGTCCCCCGCGACGGTCCCGTGGTCTTCATGGCCAACCACGAGTCGTGGCTCGACATCCCGGTGCTGCTGGCCAGCATCCCGGTGCAGGTGCGGTTCCTGGCCAAGAAGTCGCTCTTCGGGATTCCCTTCCTCGGCTGGGCGATGACGGCGATGGGCTTCATTCCGGTGGACCGCCAGAACCGCCGGGAAGCCGTCAAGTCCTTCGAGGAGGCGGCCCAGCGCATCCGCACCGGGCGCTCGGTGCTCCTCTTCCCCGAGGAGACGCGCACCCGGGACGAGAACCTCCTGCCGTTCCAGCGGGGTGGGTTCCTCATCGCCATCAAGGCGGGGATCCCGATCGTGCCGGTGGGCCTGGACGGTCCCCGCCGGTGCCTCGCGCGCAGCTCCTACCTGCTGCGCCCCGGGCGCGTCACGGTACGGTTCGGGGAGCCCATCCCCACGGCGGGGCTTGGGGTCACCGCCAAGGACTCCCTGATGGCTCAGGTGCATGACGCCATGGAGACGCTGCGTGGCGGCAACCCGCTGGCTCGCCCTCTCGCCTGAGAGGGTGTGAAGCTGTCGGCCGAACGCGTCGCAACGTGGTCGTGGACGTGGACGTGGACGGACGTGCTGCGAGCCTGACGTTCACCGCAAGAACGTCACCGAAGCACCTCGTGGGACTACTGTTTGCCTCATGACGTCCCGACGCAAGGGACCAGGTCCACGACCACGTCCACGACCACGTCCAGGTTGACGCCGTGAAAGCCCTCACGGCCAGACCAATTGCTCCCTCGCGATTTTCACACACGCTCTGATTCGCGCTCACGGGGCTGCGACGGTCCTCGGCCAGCACCCCTCCGCCGAGAGGTCGGCTCGCAGGCGAGCCTACGGTTCCCCGGCGACTGCCGCGACGACCGACGCCAGGAGCAGCGCGTCCTCGTCCTCGAAGACGGCACGCAGGTCGAGAATCACGTGACCCTCCTCGACCCGGCCGACCACCGGAACGGCCTGGTCGCGCAGCCGGCGCGCCAGCCCCTGGCCACCTCTGAGCGCGAGGCCCCAGGAGGGCAGAGACTGATCCGGCGTGGTGCCCCCACCGACCACGCTGCGGGTCGCCACGATCGACGCGGCGACGCCGGCGCGCCGGAGCCGTGCGGCCAGGCGTCGGGCGCGGCGCCTGAGATCGGCCTGGGAGACAGCGAGCAGGCGATAGAGGGGCACCTCGTCGTGACGCTCGGCCAGGTGCGCGTCGAGGGTGGCGGCGAGCGCCGCGAGGACGCTCTTGTCCGGGCGCAGGGCGCGGCGCAGGGGGTGCCCGCGCAGGGGCTCGATGGCGGCGGCCGTGCCGACCAGGATTCCCGCCTGCGCGCCACCGAGCAGCTTGTCGCCGGAGAAGAGGACGATCTCGGCGCCGGTCGCCAGGATCTCGCGCACCGTCGGTTCCCGGCGCAGCCCGTAGACACTCAGATCGAGATGACACCCCGACCCCTGGTCCACCCACACCTCGACCCCACGCTCGCGGGCGAGCGCCACCAGCTCGTCCAGCCCGGGCGAGCTCACGAACCCGTCCATGTGGAAGTTCGACCGGTGCACGACCAGCAGTGCGGCGGTGTCCGGTCCGATGGCCCGGGCGTAGTCGTCCGTACGGGTGCGGTTGGTGCACCCCACCTCGACGAGATCGGCGCCGGCGGCGGCCATGATCTCGGGAAGGCGGAACGATCCGCCGATCTCGACCAGCTCCCCTCGCGACACCACCACCTGTCGGCGTGCCGCCCGGGCTGCCAGCAGCAGCACCAGAGCCGCCGCGTTGTTGGTGACCACCGTGGCCGCCTCGCATCCGAAGTAGCGGATGAGACGATCCACGACCGGCCCCAGGCGCTCGCCGCGCTCACCGGTCTCGAGGTCGACCTCGAGAGCGAGGTACCGCCCGGTCTCCACCGTGCGGCGGGGCGCCCGGCCCAGGTTGGTGTGGACCAGCACGCCGGTCGCGTTGAGGACCGACGGATAGGCGGACCGTGCTCGGGCCGCCAGGGCCGCGAGCGCCCGCTCGACGAGATCGTCCAGGGCCGGAGCAGGCGCGCCGGAGGCGAGCTGCTGGCGGGCTGTCGCCACGGCCTCGCGTGCGGCGGTCAGCACCTGTCCGGCACCGTGCAGACCGCGTGCCGCGACGAGGCGTGGGTGGGCGAGGAGCCGGTGGATCGCTGGGAGCTGGGCCTGGGGGCTGCGCATGGCTCGATTCTACCTTCCGGGCTGGCCGCGCGACGTGCCCCTCGTGTAAGCTTGGGGTCGTATGGGCACCGGCGACGTCGTGTCACAACTGGAGCGCTGGCTGGTCGAGCTGAGCCGCAAGTGGGAGCGTTACTTCGCCCACGATCGGCAGGTGCCGGTGCCCCCGGAGCGCGAGCGTGAGGCGCTGGAGCGGCGCCTTCGTGAGGTCAGTCGCGAGGAGACGCACGGAGCCGCCGCGCAGTTTCGCATCGACCAGCTTCTGCACCGCTTCACGACGCTCAACCAGCACTGGATTCGACAGTTGCGCGAGCGGGAGGAAGCCACCGGGGGACGGATGCGCAACGCTGGGGGCAGCCACGCGGCCGCGGTCACCAACGCCCCGCCGGCGGCATCCGTATCACCCGTGGACGACGAGTACCGACGGCTGTTCGGCGAGTACTCGGCTGCCCTGCAACGCGCCGGCCGCACCGGCGGAACGAGCTTCGAGCGCTTTCGGGACACCCTGGAGCAGCAGCGTCAGATGGTCCAGGGCAAGGGAGCCAGCGTGGAGGGGTTCGAGGTGGTGGCGGAGGGTGGGCAGGTGCGGGTGCGGGCGCGGGTGCGGCGCGGGAGGCAAGGATGAGAAGGTGGTTGGCAGTCGTGGTTCTCCTGGGTCTGGCGCCGGCCGCCCAGCCGGCCCCGTTCGAGCGTCACCTCTCGGCGGACCGACCGGAAGACCGCGCGATCATGGCGTACATGGAGCTCGAGAAGTCGGGCAAGGCCACGTCCATGGATCTCACCGAGATGGCCGTGCTGCTGGTCAACAAGGGCTTTCCCAACGATGCCGAGGACCACCTGAAGGCGGCCCTCAAGAAGGACAAGCACAACTTCGAGGCTGCCTACCGGTTGGGTCTCATCATGCAGCGACAGGGCCACAACTACCGGGCGTGCTACTGGTATCGCCGGACCCTCAAGGAGAGGCCGGGTCACGGCCCGGCGCGTTTCATGCTGGCCCTCGCCCAGGAGCGGTCCGGGCGCCGGTGGGCGGCGATCAGGAACTACAAGCGAGCCTACCGGCATGCTCCCGACCTCGCCGACCCCATCAAGAACCCGCTGGTGCTGGACTCCCGGCTCCAGTCCGAGGCGCGTATCGAGTCCTACCGGGAGAAGAGCGGCAAGGTCACGCAGCACGTCCTTCCCGTTGACGCTGCCGCCGCACAGCGCATGACGCCGGCGGCCCCGGTGCCGGCTCAGGGGCACGTGGTGGAGGCCCCAGCGCCGGCTGCGGCTGAGGTCAAGCCCCCGGTGGTCAAGGCTGCCCCCCCGTCAGGTGCGACACCCGCGCCCGCCAAGGCGAGCACGGCACCCGGCCAGAAGTCGGCCCCGCCTTCCACCCACAAGCCATCCAAGGGTCTGCATGTCGCGCCTCCCGTCGTGCCTCCGGCCGCCAACGTCTCCGCGGCGCCCTGAGGCCCACTCCTCCAACCAGGCTCAAGGCTTCAGGCACTGCCCCCCTCTCTTGAAGTGAGCCTTCCCTGGTGTGGGTGGGAGGGGGAACTGAAGCCTTGAGCCTGGAGCCTTGAGCCTGCGGTTCAGACGTTGAACCGGAAGGTGATGACGTCGCCGTCCTGGACCTCGTAGTCCCGACCTTCCAGTCGCAGGGTACCGCGTGGACGGCAGGCGGCG
>JALOLB010000050.1 GCA_025456225.1 Thermoanaerobaculaceae bacterium | reverse complement strand
AAGACGTCGACCTGCTCCCTGGGGAAAAAATCGTAGTCGGTCTTGCCCACCAGCCACGACCGGGGACGCCCGGCCAGCCGGCACTCGGCGTCGTTGACGAGCACGAGCCGATGCTCCCGGTCCTTGACGAAGACCGGGTCACCGATGCGGTTGAGGACACCTTCGAGGAAGCGCCGTGCCTCCTCGGCGCGCCGCGCCCGGCGCCACAGCCATGCCGAGAGCCCGCTCACCGCCATGATGGCCAGGACGAGAATCACGAGCGTGCCGGGCATGCTCCCTCCTTGCTCTCGCGCATCAGCACAACTGCACCAACCGCTGCGACAATCCCATCCTACTCGATAGGTGCCGATCGACGCCGCGGGCCGGCCAGGCACCTGCCTGGCTCAGTCACGGTACAGTTGTGCCCGTGCCGAAGCACCTGCCGTCCATGTTGGTCCCTGGCGCCCTCACCGTTGCCCTGCTGGCCGTCTCGCCGGTGGCGGCGGCGAGGTGGTGCGTGGATGCGCGCAACCTTTCCGGGGTCGTGGACGGGTCGGCGGCGCGGCCGTTCGTGACGATCCAGGCGGCAGTGGATGCGGCAGCGAGCGGCGACACCGTCGCCGTGGCGGTCGGGCACTACCGCGAGGCGGTGCGGGTCACCGGCAAGGGACTCGCCCTGCTGGGCGGGTTCGTCGGGGCGGCCTCGTACGGCGGCGGCACGAGCGGGGACTTCGCCACGCGAGGCAGCGACCCGGCGGCGACCTGGATCGAGGGCACCCTGGCCGGGCCGGTCGTGCGCCTCACGGACGCGCCCGGGAGCGTGCTCGACGGCTTCCGGATCACCGGCGGGCAGCGCGGCGTGCTGGTGGACGACGAGGCGTGGCCGTCGATCGTCGCCGACGTGACGATCTCCCACTCCCTCGTCGAGGGCAACGGCGTGGCCACCGAGCACGGGGGCGGCATCAACGCTCTCGGGGCACGCCTGCGCATCGTCGGCAACACCATCCGGGGAAACGTCGGCGCCAACGCGGCGGGCGCGTACCTGCACCACTGCTCCGACGTGCTCGTGGACGGCAACACCGTCGAAGGGAACATCGGCCACAACGACCACGGCGGCGGCCTCACCGTCAATGGCTCCGGCACCATCTCGCGCAACGTGTTCCGCGCCAACCGGATCGGCGAGACGGTGGGCTACGGCTGGGGCGGCGGCGTGCTGGTCGTCGAGGCCCACGAGGCGCCCGTTCTGCTGCACCACAATGTCTACACCGGCAACTTCGCCCCGGGCGCCGGCGGCGCCGTGTTCGTGGACGAGGGCGCCACCGCGACCCTCGACCACGAGCTGATCGTCGGCAACCGCTGCCGCGGCGAGGGCGGCGGGGTCTACGTGGACTCCTCGTGGGACGGCCGGCGCTCCCGCGCCACGATCACGAGCTGCACCATCGCCGACAACGTCGCCGACGTCTGGCCGGGGATCGGCGCCGGGATCTACGTGCAGGCCTCCGACGTCGTGGTCCGGGACAGCATCGTGTGGCACAACACCGGCCTCGACGGCACGGACGACGTCGCCGTCGTCGACGGCGGCACCCTCGCCGCCACCTACACGCTGTCCCAGGAGAGCCTGCCCGGCGTCGGGAACCTCTCCACCGACCCCCTGTTCGCGGATGCAGCAGGGGGCGACTACCACCTGCGCTCGCGCGCGGGCCGGTGGAGCCCGGTGCTCGCGGCCTGGGTGCGGGACGCCGCGTCGAGCCCGGCGATCGACGCCGGCGACCCGACGTCACCCTGGTCGCTCGAGCCCGAGCCCAACGGCGGCCGCATCAACCTCGGCTTCGAGGGCAACACCGGCGAGGCTGGCAGGAGCGGCGCAGGCACTGCCGGCCGCATCCGGCGGCGGCTCGAGCAGGCGTGCGGCGCCGCCCTCCCCATGCCCGCCTGGCCGACTGCCGGCTACCTGCTGGAGATGGATGCGGTCGGCCAGGTGTTCCGCGTCTGGGTCATCTCGCCCGGGGGTGTGCAGCACATCCAGCAATGGCTCGCCTCCGGCCCCCAGGTGGGGACGCTCGGCATCCCGGGCGCGCCGATCGAGCTCGACGGCACCTTCAACCCCGGCTACGGGTACCGCCTGAAGCCAGGCGAGGTCACCTTCGGCGAGAACTGGATCGAGCTGTGCGACGGCACCCCCTGCTACGTGCAGTCCCACGCCACCGAGTGGGCGACGAACCCGGCCACCTGGTGCCCATGGGCCTCCCGCGTCCGCGCCGTGTGGGGTTGCGCCGGAGGCGACGGGCAGGGGTGCGGCGCACCGCTGTTCGCGGCGGAGGGACGAGCTCCGCTCACGTCGGTCGACCGAAACCCGGCTGACTGACCCGCTGCGGGCCCACTCCCGAGCGGCGATCGAGAAGAACCTGGGCGGTGATGGTACGATCACGCGGTGCCGAGACCGCGCCATTCGGAGGATCCCATGCGTCAAATCAAGACCCTGCTCGTGCTGACCGCCGTCGCCACCCTGCTCGCCCTTCCGGCCGCCGCCGCCGACAACGGCTTCTACCTGGGCCTGAGCGCCGGGCAGGCGGAGCTCAACACCGGCGATCTCGGCACCACCGAGGTCGAGGGTAACGCCAACGCCTACAAGCTTTTCGCAGGGTACCGGTTCCTCAACTTCCTCGCCGTCGAGGGCGCCTACGTGGACCTCGGCTCGGCCGAGGACGACCAGGAGGGCACGAGCACGCACTACGAGGCCGACGTGAACGGCTTCGAGCTCCAGGGCATGGCCTTCCTGCCGCTGGGCATCGCCGACATCTTCGTCAAGGCCGGGCTGTTCAACTGGAACGCCGATCTCGAGGGGATCATCGCCGGCGAGCCCGACTCGGTGTCCGCGGACGGCACCGACCCCGTCTACGGCGCCGGGTTCCAGCTCCGCTTCAAGTCGTTCGCGGTGCGGGCCGAGGTCGAGTACTTCGACGTCGAGAAGGCCAACGACGTGTACATGTACTCCATCGGGGCCAGCTACACCTTCTGACGGGGCGGGCCAGCCGGCGGCGGCTTCTCGACCGTCAAGGACCTGCACCGCTTCGCCCTCGCCATGCAGGCTGGAAAGCTCGTCTCCAAGACCATGCGCGAAATGCTGTGGACGGGATTCCAGGGCGAGAGCTACGGCTACGGGTTTCAGGTCAGGTACGGTCCGGCCGGAAGGGTCGTCGGCCACAACGGCGGGTTTCCGGGGATCAACTCCCAGCTCGACATCTACGTCGACTCCGGGTACATCGTCGCCGTCATGTCCAACGTCGACGGCGGCGCCTCCCCACTCGCCGACGCGATAGGCAGCATCCTGGCGCGGGTGAAGGGACGGTAGGGCACGTTCCTGCACCGCAGGGTGGCACAATCAACGGGATGGGGCTCGGCGCCCGTGTCTGCAGGGGCGACCAAGGTGCGGGACCTGGTGATTCCGATCAGGCAGCAGCAGATTTCGGGCCCGGAGAGGAAGCGCGCATGGGCAACCTGACGCTCGCGGCTGGGGTTCTCGCTCTGACCCTCTACTCGCTGGTGCTGGGGGTCCTGGGGATCGTGCGGTGGGCAAGGCATCGTCTCCGCGGTGGAGCCCGCTCGCCTCTCAAGCCGATCTGGAGACGGGTGGCCGGGCTCCCGCTGCTGCTCTGGCCGGTGGCGATTGCCGCGATGGTCCCCAACTGGCTGGACGCCGTCGAGCGGGCCCGCACCATGCGGACGATGGCCGACATCCGCAGGATCGCCACCGCGGTCGAACGCTACGCGGTCGACCACAACGCCTATCCCGTTGCGCGGTCGATGGACGAGCTCGCCGCGATCCTGGAGCCGACGTACATCGACTCCCTCCCCCGCCGCGATCAGTGGGGACACCCCTACCGATACTCCACTCGTGACGTGCAGGCCAGCGGGCCCCAGGAGTACCTGATCATCAGCCTCGGCAGCGACGGCCTGACCGAGCCGTACGAGCCCTGGGGCTATCCCCGGGGCGCGACCGTCGACTACCGCAGCGACATCGTCTACTCCCAGGGCGCCTTCGTCCGCTACCCGGAAGGCCGCTGCTGCTGACGATCGCGAAACCGGAGCGACAGGCACGCGAGGGCGTCCAGCGTGTGGCGCCAACCTGGAAGCACCTTGCCGCCAGATGTCAGCTACAGTATCGCGGCAATGGCGCGCCACCGCGCCCAGGCAGCAGCTTCGGGAGCTCTGGATCTCGGACCCCGGAGCCCGCGCCGGGGGGTGGGTGGTGCTCGCCTCTGGGGGTGGCATGAAGGCATGGGGCGTCGGTCTGGTCTCGCTGCTGGTCACGATGGCCGCGGCTGGAGGGGTGCTCGGCCCGGGCAACGCGGGGTTCGAGCAGGGAACGGCCGGCTGGGAGCTGCTGGCGACAGGGCGACCGGGCACGGCGCGGGTGGCCGCTGACACCGCGGTCGCGCACGGCGGCGCTGGCTCGCTCCGCGTCGCGTGCGCCCAGGCGTGCGAGGCAACGGTCGCCTCCCTGCCGCTGCGGCTCGAGGTGGGGAGGCCATACCGGCTGCGCGGGGTGATCCGCACGGCCGGGGCGGTGTCCGACCCGCTCTCGCGCTACCCCACGGCGGTGCCGGCGACGCTTTCGATGGCCTCGTTCCCGTTCACCAACCACACGCCGGCCGTCGGGGCCGACGCCGACTGGACGGCGGTCGAGACGGTGTTCATCGCCACGCGCGGCGAGGATCGCGTGCAGCTCCACCTCGGGCGCAACGGCACCGCCACCGGCACGGCGTGGTTCGACGACGTGGCGCTCGAGGAGGTCACGGACATCGCGGCGCTCGTGGCGCCCGAGACGGTGCGTTGGCGCGGCGAGGGGTTCCGCTACGACGACCGCGGCTGGATCGTGCTGCACGTCGAGGGGAAGCCGTACGCGCGCGGGTTCCAGCACGGGTCGCTGCTCGCCGACGAGATGGTCGCGTACATCTCGAAGCTCGCGATCCAGGAGAACGGCAAGGAGCCGGCCGCCGGGTGGGCGAGCCTGCGCTCGCGCGCCGACATGCTGTTCCTGCGCGGGTTCGACGCCGAGCAGCTCGAGGAGATGAAGGGGATCGCCGACGGCGCGGCGCGCGCCGGGGCGAAGCACGAGGGCCGGGCGCTCGACCTGCTCGACGTGGTGACGCTCAACTCCATCGTCGACCTCGACTACGCCGCGAGCGGCATCAAGGTGACGCCGCACGCCCTTTCGGGCCGCAGCTTCCTCTCGGCGGCGGAGGAGATGGACATCCCCGACACCCGCCACAAGTGCTCGGCGATCGCCGCCACCGGGCCGGCCACCGCCGACGGCGGCGTGGTGTTCGGCCAGCTCTTCATGTGGGGCGGCTACACCGGGGTGCACTTCAACGTCCTGTGCGACCTCGCGCCGACGGAGGGCCAGCGGCTCGTGTACCAGACGTTCCCGGAGGGGATCCACTCCGGCACCGACTTCTACCTCAACGACGCCGGGATCGTCTTCGGCGAGACGACGGTGGCGCAGACGCCGTTCGAGATCGCCGGCACGCCGCAGTCCTCGCGCGCCCGCCGCGCCGCCCAGTACGCGCGCTCGATCGACGACGTGGTGCGCATCCTCTCGGAGCGCAACAACGGGCTGTACACCAACGACTGGCCGATCGCCGACCTCGGGACTGGCGAGACGGCCGTGTTCCTGCTCGGAACGAAGCGCTCGAAGCTCTGGCGCACCTCGGACACCCCCGCGCCGTTCGGCACGCCGGGGTTCCTGTGGGCCAACAACAACGCCCGCGACGACGGTGTGCGGCGGGAGTACGCGGTGCAGCCGGACGACGCGCCGTTCGACATGGCGTTCGGGGCGTGGAACCGCGACATCGCGTTCCGCGAGTTCTACCACCGGTTCCGGGGCAAGATCGACGCCGGCAACGCGCTCGAGCTGCTCGCCAGCTCGCCCGTGAACCGCCCGCACGCCTGCGACGGCAAGCTCACCACCAGCGAGATGGGCCGCCGCATGGTCTTCCTCGCCCACCACGGCAAGACCACGCTGCGCGAGAAGATCCCCGGCACGAGCCGCCGCATGCCCGACCTGCCGGGCGCGATCCCGCACCTCACGCTGGGGTGGGCGCCGCAGAGCCCGGTGGTGATCTCGGCGATGCTGAAGGCGTCGCGCACCGCTCCGGCGGCACCACCGAAGGAGCCGGCGCTGGCCCCCGACGAGGCCACCGACCGCTACCACCTGGACACGGCGAAGCTCTGGCGCCAGAGCGTGTTCCCGGCCTCGGACGGCGACACCTGGCTGGCGTCGGCGTCCGCCGCGTACTGGAAGATGCTGCGCGACCTGCCGGATGGGCCCGAGAAGGCGTTCGGGAAGCTCTCGGACCAGCTCGCCGAGCTCGGCAACCGGTACCTCTACGTCGTGGCCCACGAGCCGGACCTCGCGGCCGTGAAGGCCCAGCGCTCGTACGAGCGGTACGGCACGTACCAGATTCCGCGCATCAAGGGGACGTTCGCGCTACACCAGCTTCGCCTCGCGCTCGGCAACGACGTGCTTCTCGCGGCGATGCGCGCCGCACACGAGCGGTTCGGCAACCGCAGCGCGGGCACCGCAGCGTTCATCGAGGCGCTCTCGGCAGGCGCCGGCCGGGACGTGTCGGGGATCGTGCGGCCGTGGATCGAGCGCGAGGGGCTCCCGGAACCCAGGCCGTCGGTGCGGGTCGAGCCCGACGGCGCCGAGTGGGTCGTGAAGCTCGAGGTGCGGCAGGATGGGACACCGTGGCGGCTGTGGGGCGCGGTGGCGATCGACACCGGCGGGAAGCGACTCGTCAAGCCGGTGGAGATCGACGGGCCGGTGACGACGGCCGAGTGGCGGCTGAAGGAGCGGCCGACGCGCCTCCTGTTCAACGCCGGGCGGGACTTCCCGGTGGCCAACCCGCGGTACTTCGCGTGGTCCTCGTTCGCCGACGACTTCGACCAGACCCTCGTGGTCCACGGCACGGCGCGCCAGGTGGAGGCCAACCACACCATCGGGCTGCGGTTCCAGACGGCGCTGGCGGACGCGTTCTCGGAGACCCTGCCGCCGCTCGTCAAGGACGCGGAGCTGACGGCGGAGCAGGCGGCCACCCACGACCTCGTGGTGCTCGGCGAGACCCGCGACAACGCCTTCATCGGCCGCCTCGCCGGCACGCTCCCGGTGGAGCTCGGGAACGGGTTCTTCCGCTTCCGCGGCCGCACCTACGGCCACCCCGAGGACGGGCTCTTCCTCGTCGTGCCGAACCCCACCAACCCGCAGCGCACGCTCTACCTCGTGGCGGCCAACAGCGCGCTCCAGCTCTGGCGCATGACGAAGGCGTACCATGCCTCGCTGCCGAGCTGGGCGATCGCCCGCGGCGACGAGGTCAAGGAGCAGGGCTTCTTCGACCCCGAACGCTTCATCTTCGACCTCGCCGCAAAGTAGCGGCGCCAGGATCGGCACGCGGCCGGCACGCACGTCAGGCGCCGTCGGGCCGGCGTGGTCGTGCCGCGAAAGGCTGCGAAGAACCACTGCAGGGGACGAGCGTATCCTGGATCGGTGAACCGCTTCGCACGCCCGAGTCGCCGGGAGCTGATCCGCGGCGCCCTGCAGGCCGGGGCCGCGGGCTGGCTGGCCTCGCGCCGGCTCGCCGCGGCGGACACGGACCGCACGCCGGTCTTCGCCGTGACCCGCTGCCCCCTGCACGACGGCCAGCGCCGCCATCTCGGGGTGGATGCCCTCCTCGCGCTGCTCGCGAGCCGGGGCATCAGGCTCTTCCGCACCGACCGCGAGCACCCGTGGGGAAGCCCCGAGGGGATCATCGCCGCCGACGACATCGTCGTGATCAAGGTCAACTGCCAGTGGAGCTGCCGCGGCGCCACCAACACCGACGTGCTGCGCGGGCTCGTGCACCGCATCCTGGAGCACCCCGACGGGTTCGCCGGCGAGGTGGCGATCGTCGAGAACGGCCAGGGGCGGGGCTCCTTCGACGGCCGGGTGAGCGCCGTCTCCTACGGGGCGTGGCCCGAGATCGTCGGACGCGTGCGGGTCAACGCCGAGGAGGAGACGCTCACGACCGTCGACTACCTGGTCGAGGAGGTCTTCGCCGGCGAGCCGGTGGGCGCGTGCCGGCTCGACGGCCAGTCCGGCGTCTTCCTGTCGGAGCAGACCCATGGCCGCGATGGCTACCGCACGCTCGCTGCCCCGGCCGGCATCCCCGGCGCCCGGCCGATCTCCTATCCGTGCTTCACCACAGGCAGTGGGCGTCACATCGACCTGCGGGCCGGAAGGTGGACCGGCAACGGCTACGCCCCCAACGTCAGGCTCATCAACCTGCCGGTGCTCAAGCACCACGAGGGGTGCGGCGTCACCGGCGCCCTCAAGCACTGCTACGGGCTCGTCTCGATGCAGGACGGCTCGATCAACTCCCGCCACTACAGCCAGTTGGGGAACCAGTGCGGGCAGTTCTGGGCGATGGTGCGCCCGGCCGACCTGCACCTGCTGGACTGCATCTGGGTGTCGCACGGCTCGCTCGAGGGCTACCCGCCCCGGACCACCACCCGCTGCAACACCCTGCTCGCCGGACTCGACCCCGTGGCGCTCGACTACTGGGCGGCCAAGCACGTGCTGCTCCCGGCCGGGGGATGGGCTGCGGACGAGCACGACCCCGACCTCTCCCCGGTCCTGCGGAGCGACCTCGCCCACGCGCAGCAGGCGATCAACGCCCTGGGCGGGATCGTGGGTCAGCCGTGCCGCTACGGCGACGCGAGCACCGAGCTGCTCGCCCGCACCGCCCTCCCGACCCCCCGCCGCCACCTCATGAGGAAGTGACCAGCCGGTACCAGGTATCACACTCCTCTCACTTTTCCTCATCCCGCCGCGTCGGAGACCAATCCGGGATTTCCTCAGTCCCCTGTGGCCACCGACCTCCCCTCCCAGGCTCTCATCGTGCCGGCGACCGAGGCAGGTGCCGGGAGTTGCGGGAGGCGCCGTTTCCGGATAGCGTGGCGCCGCGCGGAAGCGCAGGGAGGCCCGAGATGATGCGAATCGCCGACACGTTGCTGCCCGAGTGGGACCGCGAGACTGCCGTCACCCGCCGCGCCGTGGAGCGGGTCCCGGACGACAAGCTCGACTGGAGGCCGCACCCGAAGTCCTTCACCCTCCGGCAGCTCGCGACGCACCTGGTCGCGGTCCCGAGCTGGATGCCCTCGATCATCGGGCAGGAGTTCATCGACCTGGGAGACCAGCCGGCGAGCACCCCGGCGGAGTCCCGAAACGAGCTCCTCGGCCGCTTCGACGGGCACGTCGCCGCGGCCCGCCAGGCGCTCGCCGGGGCGGACAACGCGACAATGCTCGCGCCGTGGACGCTCAAGAACGCCGGGGCCGAGCTCTTCACCATGCCCCGCGCCGGCGTGCTGCGCGCCTTCATCTTCAGCCACATGATCCACCACCGCGCCCAGCTCGGGGTGTACCTGCGGCTGCTGGACGTCCCGGTTCCGTCGATGTACGGCAACACTGCCGACGAGGGCGGGTTCTGAGCCGGCAGGAACAAACCGCCGGCTGCCAACGTAGTGAAATCTGGAGGGATGGAGACCCCATGCGAAAGCTGACTCTTGTCCTCGGACTGTGTGCCGCCCTGCTTGCCTCGGCGGCATCCGCCGCGATCAACGCCCGGCTGCTGCGCTACCCGGCCGTCTCGGCCACCCAGATCGCCTTCGTCTACGCCGGCGACATCTGGCTCGTCCCGAAGGAAGGCGGCGTTGCCCAGCGCCTGTCCACGCCGCGCGGCGAGGAGTCGTTCCCGCGCTTCTCCCCCGACGGCTCCCTCCTGGCGTACAGCGCCAACTACGACGGCAACGTCGACGTCTACGTCGCACCCACCGGCGGCGGGCTGCCGGCGCGGATCACCTACAACCCGGCCCCGGACCGCATGCTCAACTGGTACCCGGACGGTGCGTCGCTCCTCTTCGCGTCGTCCCGGGAGAGCGGCAAGGACCGCTTCAACCAGCTCTACAGGGTGGGCAAGGAGGGCGGCCTCCCGGTCAAGCTGCCGGTGCCCTACGGCGAGTTCGGCACCCTCTCGCCCGACGGCTCGACCCTGGCGTACATGCCGCAGAGCCTCGACTTCCGCACCTGGAAGCGCTACCGCGGCGGGTGGACCGCCGACATCTGGCTCTTCGACCTCGCCACGCTGACCGCACGCAACATGACCAACTCACCAGCCAACGACGGCCAGCCGATGTGGCACGGCACCACGGTCTACTTCCTCTCGGACCGCGACGAGCACAAGCGCGCCAACATCTGGGCGTACGACACGGTCAAGGGGACGACCCGTCAGGTCACACGCTTCGTCGACTACGACGTGCGCTTCCCCTCGATCGGCCCCTCCGACATCGTGCTCGAGGAGGGAGGACGGCTGTGGCGGCTCGACCTCGAGACCGAGGCGCTCCAGGAGGTCAAGGTCGAGGTCCTCACCGACCGCGCCACCCTCAAGCCGCGGGAGGTCAACGCCGCCAAGCTGATCGAGAACGCCACCGTCTCGCCGTCCGGCAAGCGGGCGGTGATCGAGGCGCGCGGCGAGCTCTTCAACGTCCCGGCCGAGAAGGGCGTCGTGCTCGACATGACCCGCACATCGGGAAGCGCCGAGCGCTACCCCGCCTGGTCCCCCGACGGCACGACCATCGCCTACTTCTCCGATGCCTCCGGCGAGTACGAGCTGTACGTGCGTCCGGCCGACGGCAGCGGCCAGCCGCGCCAGGTCACGACCCTCGGCCCCGGCTTCCGCTACCGCCCACACTGGTCGCCCGACTCGAAGCGCGTGGTGTTCGTGGACCAGGCGATGCGGATCAACCTCTGCGAGATCGCCACCGGCACGGTGACGACCGTCGACAAGGGGCTGTGGTGGTTCGAGGGCGCCCTCCAGGGGTTCGCGCCGAGCTGGTCCGCCGACTCCCGCTGGCTCGCCTACGGCAAGGAGCTCGACAACCGCAACGCCGCCGTCTTCCTGTACGACACGCGCAGCGGCACGGCCACCCAGGTCACCTCCGACTTCTACTCGACCGCCACCCCGGTGTTCGACCCCGACGGCAAGTACCTGTACGCCCTCACCAACCGGAGCTTCGACCCGATCTACTCGGACCTCGACAACTCCTTCATCTACACGAACACCACCCAGATCGCGGCGATCGCGCTGCGCAGGGACGTCCCCTCCCCGCTCGCCCCGCGCAACGACGCCGAGGGCGACGACACGAAGGGCGACAAGGACAAGAAGGACGCCGAGAAGGCCGACAAGGCGGGCAAGGACGACAAGGCCGCCAGGAAAGATGCAAAGGCCGACAAGCCCGAGCCGCCCAAGCCGGTCGAGATCGACCTCGACGGCTTCGAGAGCCGCCTCGTGGTCCTCCCGCCCAAGGCCGGCAACTACGACCGCCTCGCGGCCGTGTCGGGCAAGGTCCTCTACCACCGCGGGCCGCGCACCGGCAGCGGCGACGAGGCCCGGCCTGTCGTGTACTACGACCTCGAGGAGCGGGAGGAGAAGACCGTCATCGCCGACGCCGACCTCTTCCAGCTCACCGCCGACGGCAAGAAGGCCCTGGTGCGCAAGAAGGACGACTGGGCGGTCATCGAGATCAAGGCGGACCAGAAGATCGACAAGAAGCTCCCCACCGGCGAGCTCACCATGACCCTCGACCCGCCGGCCGAGTGGCGGCAGATCTTCACCGACGCCTGGCGGCTCGAGCGCGACTACTTCTACGATCCCACGCTCCACCAGGTGGACTGGAACGCCATGCGCCAGCGCTACGGGACGCTGCTCGACGCCTGCGTCACCCGCTGGGACGTCAACTTCGTCATCGGCGAGCTCATCGCCGAGCTCAACTCCTCCCACGCCTACCGCGGCGGCGGCGACACCGAGAAACCGCTCGAAGGCAAGGTCGGCCTGCTGGGCGCGGACTTCGCGCTCGAGAACGGCGCCTACCGCATCGTCCGCATCCTGCGCGCCGCGCCGTACGACCAGGACGGCCGGTCGCCGCTCCTGCAGCCCGGCGTCGACGTCAAGGAAGGCGACTACCTCCTCGCCGTCAACCGCAAGCCTCTCGACCCCAGGGTCGACCCCTGGGCCGCCTTCGCCGGCCTGGCCGGCAAGACCGTGCTCCTCACCGTCAACTCCAAGCCGACCACGGCGGGCGCGCGCGAGGTCCTCGTCGAGACCCTCGACGACGACTACCGCCTCCGCAACCTCGCCTGGATCGAGGAGAAGCGCCAGATGGTGAGCCGACTGTCCGGCGGTCGGATCGGCTACATCTACGTGCCCGACACCGGCCAGGACGGCCAGACCGAGCTGGTGCGCCAGTTCCGCGGCCAGTTCACGAAGGACGGCCTGGTCATCGACGAGCGCTTCAACTCCGGCGGCCAGATCCCCGACCGCTTCGTCGAGCTGCTCAACCGGCCGCTCTACAACTTCTGGGGCGTGCGCGACGGCCACGACTGGCCGTGGCCCCCGGTCGCCCACAACGGCCCGAAGGCCATGCTCATCAACGGCTGGAGCGGCTCGGGTGGCGACTGCTTCCCGTTCTACTTCAAGGAGGCGAAGCTCGGCCCGCTGGTCGGCATGCGCACCTGGGGCGGCCTCATCGGCATGTCGGGGGCGCCGACCCTCATCGACGGCGGCAACGTCACCGTCCCGACGTTCGGGATCTACTCCACCGACGGCGAGTGGATCATCGAGGGCCACGGCGTCGAGCCCGACGTCGAGGTCGTGGACGACCCCGGCCTCATGGCCAGGGGCGGCGACCCGCAGCTCGAGAAGGCCGTCGCACTGGTCATGGAGCAGCTCGCCAAGAACCCGCCGGTGCAGCCAAGGAAGCCGGCCTACCCGGACCGCAGCAGGTAGCTCCAGGAGCGGCAGGTACGCCACACGGACCTGCCACAGTGACTCCGCTCAGCCAGCCCCCTCCCCCACAACCCGGGGAGGGGGCAGCTTCGTGCTTGCCAATCGACGCGGCTCCCCGGGGAGTCATTCACTCCCAGCCCTTTCCTTGACATGTGCATACCATGATGCATACACTCAGGGCCGTGGCGTATGAGTGGGACCCGACCAAGGCCGCGCTGAACCTGGCGAAGCACGGGGTCAGCTTCGCCGACGCAGCGGTGGCACTCGAAGACGAGCTCGCGCTGACCATGCCGGATCCCGGGTTTCACGATGAGGAACGCTTCATCACGCTGGCCCGTGACCCGACCGGCACGGTCCTTGTCGTGGTCTACACCTGGCGCAGTGAGCGGCTTCGCCAGATCTCGGCCAGGAAGGCGACCAGGCGTGAGCGCCAGCAGTACGAGGAGGGATCATGAGGAAGGAATACGACTTCGGGAGCGCACGGCGCGGGTCGGTTGTCGCGGTCCAACCGGGAAAGACCCGGATCACGATCCGCCTGGACAACGAGATCCTCACCTGGTTCAAGGAGCAGGTCGAGCGCGCGGGTGGTGGGAACTACCAGTCCATCATCAACGCGGCGCTGCGCGAGCATGTCGAGAGTCGCCGCGAGCCTCTCGAGGCGACCCTCCGACGCGTGATCCGAGAGGAGCTCAAGCGGGCCAGCTAGGGATTCACCTGGCCTGACAGGGGTTCCCAACCCTTCAGGCTCGTCGATGCCAGGGAGGGAGAATGCGATCCTTCGAGCTTGCAGCCTGGTCCTGCAACCTGAGGTTCCACGACCTGCCGGGGCGCGACCCGGCCATCCTGTTCGTGCACGGCCTGGGGTGCGCGTCGTCGTGCGACTACCCGCGCATCGCCGCGGACCCGGCGCTGGCGGGACGGCGGATGCTGCTGGTCGACCTGCTGGGGTTCGGGTTCTCCGATCGGCCCCATGCCTTCGGCTACACCGTCGAGGACCACGCCGACACGGTGTCGGCGCTCGTCACCGGTCTCGGCCTGTCGGCGGTCGACGTGTTCGGCCACAGCATGGGCGGCGCCGTGGCGATCGTCGTCGCCGCCCGGAACCGCCAGCGGGTGCGAAGCCTCGTCGTGAGCGAGCCGAACCTCGACGCCGGCGGAGGCCCGTTCAGCCGGCCGATCGCCGCCCGGCCCGAGGCCGACTACGTCGCCGGCGGGCATGCCGAGAGTGTTCGCCAGGCGTTCGCGGACGGGCACCACATCTGGGCCGCGACGCTGCGCGCGGCCTCGCCGCTCGCGGTGCACCGCGGCGCCGTCTCCCTGGTGCGCGGCGGCTCGCCGTCGTGGCGCGAGCTGCTGGAGACGCTCCCCATGCCGCGCACGATCGTGTTCGGCGATCGCTCGCTCCCCGATCCCGACACCGAGCGGCTCCCGCGCTCCGGCGTCGCGGTGCGGATCGTCCCGGACGCCGGCCACTCGATGGCGTTCGAGAACCCCTCGGGCCTGGCGCAGGCGCTGCGAGACGCGCTCGGGACTTGAGGGACAATACCGTCAGACCCTTCCGGGAGGCCGCCATGCGAACGCCCCGCGCCCCAGTCGTGTTGCTCGGCAGTTGCCTGCTCCTGACGGCATGCCTCTCCGGCCGGCCCGTCGGCGGCCCGACCGAGGGCTCGCCGCCCCTCGGCTCGTTCGCGGTGAGCTCGCAGACACTCGGTGAGCACACGCCCGTCCCCTCCCTGTGCACGGCGGGAGACCGGCAGGTCTTCCTCGGCGCCGACTTCTCGGACGCGACCGGCCCACTGGTCGTCCGACTGGTCGTGGACCCGCTCGACGGCCCGGCCGTGCGGGTCTTCTCGACCGACGCCCAGTTCGACAAGACCGTCGTGTTCCGCCGCTCGGACTGCCAGGTCTTCCACTTCTCGCTCGAGCGGACCGGCTGGCGGATCAACGACGTCACCGACTACCGCGTCACACTCGAGCTCGACTGCAGCCGCCCGGGCGAGTCGCTCAAGGGCTCCGCGTCGAGCACGCACTGCAGCTAGCCATGGGAGCTCGCTCCACCGCTGCCTTCCTGCTCGCCTTCGCCATGGCCGGGTGCCAGCCGGACACGCTCGGGCTCCCTCGGGTCCACGCATCGGCCGCCTCGCCTGACGGCCGTTTCGTCGCCGCGGTCCGGAACCACCCGACCATGGACCCGCCCGACCAGAGCCTCTGGCTCGAGCCAGCCGGAGGCTCCGCCCGCATGGTGCTGCGGCTATCGGCCGACCAGGACTGGTGCGACACCATCGTCTGGGCGCCCGACAGCTCGCTGGTCGCGTTCCTGATCCAGGACGCCCGCCTGGTGGTCGTTCGCCCCGCGACCGGTCAGGTGGTCTTCGACGCCTGGCTGGTCGACCGCCTCGGCGCGTACCCTCCGGCGTTCAAGGCTGTCGATGTAGCCTTCCTGCCCGATGCGTCAGGCGTCGCGTTCCGCGCATGCCCACAAGCCAGCGGAGACTGCGGCGCCCTCCAGACCCTGAGCTTCACCCGGCAAACCACACCCCGGTAGCCCGCCTCGATAGTGCAACACCGATCCACCGATCCACCGATCCACCCCGTGGCGTCAGAGGCGCGGCCCGGAGGTCCGCGCCCACCTTCGAGCCGCGCGAGGCGACGAGCCCAGCAGGGCGACACGAGCCCAAGGTGGGCGCGGTCGTCCCCGACCGCGCCGGGTGGCCGGGTGGAGTATTGCGTGCTGCGGGGTCGTTCGCCGACGCCGGCCGAGGGCGAGCCAGGCAGCTCTCCCCCTCCCTCCGCGGTCCGGGATGGCCGCTGATGAGCTACTGCAGCTTGACGGCTATCCAGGTCGGTGACGCGCGCAGCACAACCTCCCCGTTGGGCAGGACATGCAACCCCTCCTCCCAGGACGATCCGCCGCTGGTCGGCCTGACCACCGCACCGGGAGGCGTACGCGAGGCGAGCGTATCGAACAGCTCGGTGCCCTGCAACCTCCCGCTCTGTGGATCGAGAACGGCCAACCATGCCTTCCCGCCGTACGGAACCCCGAGACTCGAGGCCAGCAGGACCTTCCCGTTGGGGAGGGCCCGGGCTGTCTCGACACCGTAGGCCACCCGCAGTGCGGCGGACTCGTCGGTGGTCCCCGCCTTGTTGTGACCGGTGCGCGACATCCGAGTGCGGGCTTCGCCGACCACCTTCCTTGCACCGCCCTGCTGGCCGGTCTGGTCGAGGAACCGCTCCACCTCGGCAACGTTGTCGACGCCGGACCAACGCCAGCGACGCTCACCCGTGCCCAGCGCGACCGAGCTGACGGCGCCCCCACCATCCACCACGAGAACCTGGCCAGAGCCAGGATCGACATCTGCGATGATGCATCGCCCGCTCGCCTGACCTTGCACGCTCCAGCCCTCGGCTCCAGACTGCACTCGCAACAGGGACCCGTTGCCCACGGTGACAAGGAAATCGCCACTCCCAAGACCAACCATGTCCTGGGGCGTCGTGGTCGACCTCTTGCCTTTCGTGTCCTCCCACAGTCGTAGCTGAACAACCCGCCGAACACGGTCGACCAACCGCTCGGAAACCAGCACGAAGGTGCCGTCAGCGTAGTCACCGGGCAGGTGGAGCTGGGAGCGACTCTCCTGGTTGACCTCGACCATGTCAGCAAGTGCGGATCCATCCACCGACACCCGGGTGGTCAGACTCGGGAAGACCTGGTCGCCGGGACCCCATCGGCGCAGCTCGTGCCCGGCGGTGTCAAGCACCACGAACGAGCCCGGCAGCTCGTCGTCCCGGTCCACCGCAAGCAGCAGCCTGTCTCGAGCAAACGCCACGACATCGGCGTGCCGGCCAGGAACAGCGAGCCTCCGTCCTGTCGCGTCACCGGGTCCCTTCAGGACCGTGACACTCGTCCCGTCGCAGACCGCGATTGACCCGGTGCTGCGTTCGACCGCTAGGCTTGCCACCCCGAACGCGGCCTGAATGCTCCTTGGCTGGCCAAGTTCAGACGCCGCTCCGGCGGCTGGCACAGATGACATTGGGAAACAGACGCCCGATACGACCAGGACGAGGCTCATCGCGTTGGTCTTCATTGAAGCCCCCATTTCAGCATCCCTCTGCCGCAAGATCGATTGTAGGGTCGGTGGTGTGCGTGAGGTTCGTGGCCCAGAGCTGGCGATTCTGCATCTGCAGGTGAAGATGGGGGCTGCAGCTACCGCACCCTGTGTGACCAACGAAACCTATCACGTCGCCCGGGCTCACCGAGTCACCGACTGCCAACCCATCAGCATAGCCCGACAGATGAAAGTAGACTGACCACGTGCCATCGCCATGGTTGATCCGCACTGTGTTGCCACCGCCTGTTGTGGTGTCAAGGTAGTCGACCGTTCCCGCCCCTACGGCTCGCACATCTGAGCCTTCGGGTGCCTTGATATCCTGTCCCCGGTGCTGGTGTGTGCGCGAGCACGCAGGCTCGCAATCGCTGTTCGACACACCGTACTGTCCGCAGCAGTAGCTCTCAGAGGTCGTGTCGTAGTTGGATACCGCGCTCTTCCAGCAGTCGAGCCTCCCGTTGTTGTCGACATCCAGGGGGTTGCTGCCAGCCGGTGGCTGCCCACCACCGCCGGGAGGTGTGCCGCCGCCCCCTGGTGGCGTTCCACTGCCGCCTGGCGGATTGCCCCCCCCACTGCAGTCAAAGAAGACAACCTCCATGTGGGAGTAACACGTGTAGGTACCCCCTCCTGCCGTTGGCTCCCAGACGCACCCGTCAAGGACCTCCCTCATCACGATGACACAATCGGCAAAGGCGGTACGTGCGGTCACCACGACGATGAGAAGAGAGAGGACTGACGCCACACCAAGCGTACCAACCACAGCCAGTCTGCCACCTCCCAAGGTCAGAATCTTCCGCAGCACGTGATTTCCCATAAGGTATCCATCCTCCGACTCGGTGACGAGTATAGGAGAGACCAGATTGTCTGGCAAGCCCACATTGGACAATCGCAACTCGTTGATCATCTCCTCATCTCAATAGTCCCCACTGCAGCAGTACTGCAGCTTGCATCAGGCTCAGCGAGCCTTCGACCGCGACACTCCGCCGGACATCGAGTTCGCGCAGTCCGTGGCACAATGCCTCCCATGAACCCGTCCGAGCTGGTCGGCAAGTGGAGGCGGGCCGATCTCAGGGAGCGGCAGGCGGCGCAGGAGCACTTCCTCGACCTGTGCCGGATGCTGGGGCACCCGACACCGGCGGAGATGGACCCGCGGGGGGAGCGGTTCTGCTTCGAGCGCGGCGCCGGCAAGACCTCGGGCGGCGACGGGTGGGCCGACGTCTGGAAGCAGGGGTTCTTCGGCTGGGAGTACAAGGGGAAGCACAAGGACCTGGCGGCCGCGTACCGGCAGCTCCTCGACTACCGCGAGGCGCTCGAGAGCCCGCCGCTGCTCGTCGTCTCGGACATCGAGCGGATCGAAGTCCACACCAACTTCACCAACACCGCGCCGGCGGTGCAGACCGTGACCCTCGACGACCTCGCGTCGCCGGAGTCGATCCGGCTGCTGCGCGCGGTGTTCTTCGACCCGGAGCGGCTGCGGCCGGCGGCGCCCAGGATCCACATCACCGAGCAGGCGGCGCGCAAGGTCGGCGAGATCGCCACGGCGATGCGCGGGCGCGGCGTCGACCCGCACCGCGCCGCGCGCTTCCTCGACCGCATCGTGTTCTGCATGTTCGCCGAGGACGTGGGGCTGCTGCCGAAGGGGATCTTCACCTCGGCGCTCGGCGC
>JALOLB010000253.1 GCA_025456225.1 Thermoanaerobaculaceae bacterium | reverse complement strand
GGGCCGGCCGGCCCCCGCGGATGGATTCGGTCTACCTGAGGCCCCGCTTGGCGAGCAGGGGCTCCACGGATGGCTCGCGCCCGCGGAAGCGCCTGTAGAGCTCCATCGGATCCTCACTGGCGCCGCGCTCCAGGATGTTGGTTCGGAACGCCCTGGCCGTCGCCTGGTCGAAGATCCCCTTCTCCCTGAACGCCTGGTAGGCGTCGGCGTCCAGCACCTCGGCCCAGACGTAGGAGTAGTACCCCGCCGAGTAGCCGCCGCCCCCGCCGAAGATGTGGTTGAAGTAGGTGGTCCGGTAGCGGGAGACGATCTCCGGGATGAGTCCGATGCGAGCGAGGGCGAGCTTCTCGAACCCCGCGGCGTTGACCTCGCTGGGTGCCAGCAGGGTGTGCCAGTCCATGTCCAGGAAGCACGCCGCCAGGTACTCGGTGGTTGCAAACCCCTGGTTGAACTGCTTGGCCTTGTTGAGCTTCTCCACCAGGGCCGGAGGAATGACCGCGCCCGTCTTGTAGTGCCTGGCGTAGATCTTCAGGACCTCGGGCTCGAGCACCCAGTTCTCCATGATCTGGGAGGGGAGCTCCACGAAGTCGCGCGCCACCGCTGTACCGGAAAGCGAGCGATACCGGCACTTCGAAAGCAGACCGTGGAGGGCGTGCCCGAACTCGTGGAAGAGGGTCTCGACCTCGTCGATGGTGAGGAGCGCCGGCACATCGCCGGTGGGGCGGGTGAAGTTGCCGACGTTGCCGATGATCGGCCGGACGTCCGTGCCGTTCCTGACCCACTGGTCGCGGTAGTTGTTCATCCAGGCGCCGCCGCGCTTGCCCGGGCGCGGGTGGTAGTCGACGAGGAGGATGCCCACCAGGGAGCCGTCGGCGTCCTTGACCTCGAAGGTCTTGACCTCGGGGTGGTACCTGGGGATGTCGTGGCGCTCGACGAACTGCAGCCCCCAGAGCTTGCCGGCCAGCCAGAAGGCGCCCTGCCGGACGCGGTCGAGCTCGAAGTACGGCTTGAACTCCTCCTCGTCCAGGTCGTAGCGGGCCTTGCGCACCTTCTCGGTGTAGTACCGCCAGTCCCACGCCTCGAGCTTGAAGTCCTGGCCTTCGGCCTTGATCTGGGCCTGGAGGTCGGCGGCCTCCTGGCGGGCCCTGGCGAGGGCCGGCGGCCAGAGCTGGGTCAGGAGCCCGTAGACGCGCTCGGGGGTCCGGGCCATGCTGTCGTCCAGTACGAGGTCGGCCCAGGTTGCATACCCGAGGATCCGCGCCTTCTCGGCGCGCAGCGCGGCGATCGTGCTGGCGATGGCCTTGTTGTCCTGCTCGTCGCCATGGTTGGCGCGGGTGGTGTAGGCGGTGAGGATCTGCTGGCGCAGCTCGCGCTCGGAGGACGACTGCAGGAACGGCCAGATGCTCGGAGAGTGGAGGGTGAACACCCACTTCCCCTCGAGCTTGGCGGCCCTGGCGGCATCAGCGGCGGCCGCCACGACGGAGGGCGGCAGGCCGGCCAGGTCCTCCTGCTTGTCGATCACCAGCCGGTAGGCATTGGTCTGGGCGAGCAGGTTGTCGCCGAAGCGCACGCCGAGGCTGGCCAGGTCGGCGTTGACGGCGCGCAGGCGGTCCTTCTGGGCCGGGGCGAGGTTGGCACCGCCGCGCACGAAGCCGTCGAAGGTCTTCTTGAGCAGCATCCGCTGGTCCGGGTTGAGGGTGATTCCCTCGCGCCCGTCCCACACCGCCTTGACGCGGGCGAAGAGCTTCTCGTCGAGGAGGATGTCGTCCTGGAACGCGGACAGCTTCGGCGCCATCTCCCGGGCGATGGCCTGGAGCTGATCGTTGGTCTCGGCCCCGGAGAGCGCGAAGAAGATGTTGCCCACCGAGGCGAGCAGCTCACCGGAGGCATCCATGGCCTCGAGGGTGTTGGCAAAGGACGGTGCCTGGGGGCTGGAGATGATGGCGTCGATCTCCTTGCGCTGGGCGGCCATGGCGGCCTCGAAGGCGGGCATGAAGTGCTCCGGCTTGATGGCCTCGAACGGCGGCACGCCGAAGGGCGTCTTCCACTCCTGGAGGAGCGGGTTGGGCGCGGCGGCCGGCTGGGCCGGCGGGCCGGCGAGCGCCGGCAGGGCCGCGAGAACAAGGGCGAACGTGACGACTCGGTGCATGTCGGACCTCCTCGGTCGGGTGTGGGAGCGCCAGCGGCCGGGAAGAGCTTCCCGGCCGGCGGCGCTCCCGTGCATTGTACGCACCGTTCGGAGGAACGGTGACCCCCCTTTCCGGAGTGGGCCTGTACACGGTTACTCTGTGCGCAGGGCTCCTTGTGATGTGAGCGACGACACCGTACCCCTGGTCCTCCACGCCCGCGCCGGCGACCGCGGCGCCTTTACGCGTCTCGTGGAGCTGCACTGGGGACGGCTCGTGCGCTTCGCGCGCTCGGTCGTCGGCGAGGCCGAGGCCGAGGATGCGGTCCAGGAGGCGTTGCTGGCCGCGTGGAGGAAGCTCCCTGACCTGACCGACCCGGCCTGCTTCGGCGGGTGGGTGGGGCGGATCACGTATCGGCGCTGCCTGCGGCGCACGGGACGGTTCCGCCACCTCTTGCCGCTGGAGGCCGCGCCACCGCAGGCGGTGGAGCCGGCTCCCGACGGCGAGATCCTCATCTGGCAGGTGCTGCGCCGCCTGGCGCCGCGGCAGCGGGCGGTGCTGCACCTGACCGTCGTCGAGGAGATGAGCGACTCCGAGATCGGAACGCTGTTGGGCATCACACCCGCGTCGGTGCGCTCGCACCGGCGGCGGGGGCGCGATCGACTGCGCCATGTGCTGGAAGGAGGCAGACCATGAACGATCCGGTACACAGTTCCAGGCTGGACGCCTTCGACGAGGCTTTTCGCGCCTGGGGGCGGCGGGATGCCCCGACATCGTCACGGCAGGCGGCGTCGGTGGTGCGCTCGCAGCTTGCGACGCCGCATCAGGGCTTCCCCATGCTGCGGCTCGCGGCTGCTGCGGCTGTGCTTCTGGTCATCGGGCTGCTTGCCTTCCTGGCCGCGCCATCGGCGGTGCCGCCGTCCGATGTGGCGGCGCTCCATCCCCAGCCCCTCGGGGATGGGGTCGTGCAGTTCTGGCTCAACCCCGAAACCCCTATCGTCTTTGTGCTGAGCCCCATGGGCTCGAGAAGTGGAGACAACTCATGAAAAGCGTGCTGACTATCGCGCTCGCCGTGGCCACGTCCGTGTCCTTCATGCCACCGGTGCTGGTGGCCGACCAGATCACTCTCAAGACGGCCGTCGCTGTGCTCGTCGGGCAGCCCGACAGCAAGGGTGGTACACCGGTGCCGGCCATGATCCCGACCGGCACTGTCATCATCCCGTCCAGCGGCGGCGCACCGGCCGCCGAGCGCTACATGCGGGCCCGCCGGGAGCTCCGCGACGCCTACCGGTTGCACCCCATCGACCAGAAGTCCTTCGACGACATCAGCCTTGTCAGGGACACCGAGCAGACGGCGGCCATGGCCACCTCCACCATCGCGGCGAAGGTGACCCTCCTGAGCTTCGACGACACCTCCGCGGTCTACCGGGTGCGGCTCGAGGAGCACGGCAAGGAGGCGGCGGCGCCTGTCGTGCGGGTGGCGCGCGGCCAGTGGGCGATCGTCGGCGGCCGGGATGGCGAGGAGGCGCCGTACTTCTTCGTGATGCTGCGCCCGGTCACGCTGGCCGAGCTGAATGAGGAGAGTCGATGGCGCGACCTCACCAAGCCCAGGGTGATTGACAGGGTCTCGCCGACGTACCCGGAGGAAGCCCGCAAGGCCAGGACCGAGGGCGTGATCGTGCTCGACTGCCGCATCGACACCCAGGGACGGGTCCTCGACCCGAAGGCCAGCGGTACCGCCGACCCGCTCCTGGTCGAGGCGGCCAGGCAGGCGGTGAGCCAGTGGAGGTACGAGCCGGCCCGCAATGCGAAGGGCGAGCCGGTGGAGGTCACCTGGACCGTGACCATCAGCTTCTGGCTGAACTGATCCGAGGTGGCTCGTGGTGACGGGGGCGCCCGGTCTTCGGCGCCCCCGTCGTCGTCTCGTTACCAATCGGGGACCTGGACGTGGACGTAGACGTGGACGTGGATGTGGACCTGGATCCGAGAGCATCCCTCACGCTGGCGGCGCGCGGCCCACCCAGAGGAAACCTGATTTGCGAGTGGTGGCGTCAGGGAGAGTGGTTCAGGTCCAGGTCGAGGTCCAAGTCCAGGCCCTGGGTCCTGTCTCGCACGAGGCTCGACCTCGTGGTGATGGGTGGGAGTTGCCGCGGCAGAGACAGACCGGAGGAAGAAAAGAATGGGGCTGCTCCCCCCCGAAAGCAGCCCCGGACCGAGCACAGCGCCCGGTAGAGGTGTGACCCTCCGGTGTCCGCAACCGCGGGGGCATGCCAGGCATTCCCGCGTGCATGTGAGGAGTGCCCGGTCGAGGAAGGTTTCGGGCTCGCAGGTCCGAGCAGGGGCGGCGGGTGCTCAGTGCGTCCGGGCGGTGGCGATCCGGGCCCCGGCGGTGTCGATGCGCTCGCGCAGGGCGGCGATGTCCTCGGGGCCGGCGGTCTTGAGAGCCTTCTCGGCGGCGGTCTTCTCGGCCTGGGCGGCAGCGAGGTCGATCTCGTCGGGGAGCGTCGCGCCGTCCGCCAGGACCGTCACGGTGTCGTCCCCGACCTCCGCGAAGCCACCGAAGACCGCCACCTTCTGCACGGTGGTGCCGCGACGCGCCTCCAGCACGCCGATGCGCAGGGCGGTGATGAGGTGGGCGTGCCCCGGCAGGATCCCGAGCTGCCCGAGGGCGCCGGGCAGACCGAGACTTTCGGCGTCGAGCTCGACCACCACCCGCTCGGGGCTCACGACCCGCAGGTGCAGGTGACCGACGGTCACGCGCCGCCCTCTGTCTTGAGCCGCTCGGCCTTCTCGATCGCCTCGTCGATGGTCCCGACCATGTAGAACGACTGCTCGGGAAGGTGGTCGAGCTCGCCCCTGGCGACCATGTCGAAGCCGCGGATGGTCTCGGCGATGCTCACGTACTTGCCCTTGTAGCCGGTGAACTGCTCCGCGACGTGGAACGGCTGGGAGAGGAAGCGCTGGATCTTGCGCGCCCGGGCCACCACCAGCTTGTCGTCCTCGGACAGCTCGTCGATCCCGAGGATCGCGATGATGTCCTGGAGGTCCTTGTACTTCTGGAGGATGCGCTGGACCTCGCGGGCCACCCTGTAGTGCTCGGCGCCGACGATCTTGGGGTCGAGGATGCGGCTGGTGGAGGCCAGGGGATCCACGGCCGGGTAGATGCCCATGTCGACGATCTGGCGGGACAGGACGGTGGTGGCGTCGAGGTGCGCGAAGGTCGTGGCGGGGGCCGGGTCGGTGAGGTCGTCGGCGGGCACGTAGATGGCCTGCACCGAGGTGATCGATCCCTTGCGGGTGGAGGTGATGCGTTCCTGGAGCTCGCCCATCTCGGTGGCCAGGTTGGGCTGATACCCCACGGCCGAGGGCATGCGCCCGAGCAGCGCCGAGACCTCGGAGCCCGCCTGGGTGAAGCGGAAGATGTTGTCGATGAACAGGAGCACGTCCTGCTCCTCGACGTCGCGGAAGTACTCGGCGACGGTGAGGCCGGACA
>JALOLB010000252.1 GCA_025456225.1 Thermoanaerobaculaceae bacterium | reverse complement strand
GCCATGATCCGGCCGTCCTCGAACCAGACGAGCCGCTCCGCCGGACCCTGGTTCACCTGGATCCGCCCGCGGGCATGCTGGTTGAGGATGCCGGAGATGAGACGGGGAAGCTGGAGGGGCGCATGGGTGCCCGTGGGGGGAACAGCCTTCTCGTCGTGCATGGCGAATTGAAGCACAGCCGGACCTGACGGTCAATCGTGCCTGACATCGAGACGAAGCAGTGTCAGCAAGCATTGTTCACCGGTGCTCCGCGGCACGGCCAGGTCCTGCCACTCGCCCCGCTGCGGTCGCGGCTCGTGCTGCACAGCGCGCATCATGGCATTCCATCCCGTGTGCCCACCGTGAACGGGATCGCTGCCCGCTCGCAACGAGCCCCGGTGAGAGACGCGGGCCTCTAGTCGAAGAGCTCTGCAGGATTGAACGACGACCAGTGCTCGACTCTGGTGATGACGCCCGGCACGCCTCGCCACGGGCGGGTCGGGAAGCGCACGACCACGGGAGGGAGCTGCGCATGCGGTACAAAACCCGAGGGCGTGTGGGTCCAGTACCGGACCGCGCTGCCCGGCGGCACGCTTTCCAGCCGCTGGAACCGGATGCCCTGACCCCGGCTGTGCCACGTGAGCATGGCCGAGAGGGAGGTGATGCCGTAGGGCTCGTCAGGCCGGGGAACGAACCACTTCCGTGTCCCCTCAGGGTGAGCGAGGAGGTCGGTGAGGGGCCCGTAGTCGCGATCCCGCAGGATGACGTGGACCTCCCCGAGGCGGGCGCCGTCGAGAATCGGAGGCAGCTCGCTCTCCAGGCGACGGGTGAGCTGCGCGAAGCGCTGCCAATCGCGGACGTCGCCGCGGGTCGTGACGAGGTCTGTAGCGGCGAGGCCCACCGCTGCCACCGCCAGGCCGCGCGCAAGCCAGCCCCAGGGGCGGCCGGCCTTCCAGGCGCGGATGACGGTCGAGCCGAGTGCGGCGAGTACTCCCAGCCACGGCAGCGCAAGCCAGCGACCGTACTGCTCCGGCGAGGGCAGGGTTGGCAGGAGAAAGAGCGCCGCGGCGACCGTGAGGAAGATGCCGGGCCGGTGCCGCGTGCGCAACAGCCCGGCGGCGAGCGCGCCGAGCAGCACCACCGCGACGAGAGCCGTGCCGGGATCGGACCTCACCAAGGCCACCTGGTCCGCGTGAGCGAGCGGCAGCAGGTGCGTGAACACACCCGCTGCGAGAGCGAGCCGGGCAATGACCGTCGCTGCCCCGCCCGAGTACACCGCGTGATACCCGAAGCCGGCGATGGCTTCGTAGGTCACGAGGTACGCGGCGAGCAGACCCAGCCACGGGAGGGACCGCCGTGCTGCCACCGGCCAGGGCAGCCCATGCTGCAGGAGGTCCTGCAGCAGGAAGGCGAGAGGCAGCACGATCCATGTCTCGTTGGCGGCGGCGGCCCCGATCACCAGCGACCACACCGCCAGCCTCCGCCCCAGGGTCATGTCGACGCGCCGCGCCAGGACTGCCCCGAGCGAGCAGCCGATCAGGACCTGATGGCCAAGGTAGGCGGTCTCGCCGCAGATCAGCTCGTTTCCGACCGGGGACGCCAGCCACCATCCAGCCATGACCGCCGCCACTGGGCTCGGCAGGTCGGCGAGGCGGCGGAGCGCCGTCCAGCCCAGGAGTGCCAGGGACACGCCTCCCAGCCACTGCAGGCCCCGCAGGAGTCGCCAGTCCGAGGCGCCGAGAGCACTCCAGACCACGAAGGGCAGCCGTGCAGCGGGTCGCCAGACGATGTGGAAGCGTGCAAGCAGCAGCGACGGCTGCTCGGCGACCCTCGCACCATCCACGGCGAACCAGAAGTCCTCGGCCACGGGTCCGAAGCCGACGACCGGTGCGAAGAGCGCCGCCAGCGCTCCCATCACGACCAGCGGCGGCAGCCAGAGTTGCCAGCGGGAACGAGAGGAGGAGTCGGCGAAGCCAGACACGGAGCGCAGCATAGCGCGGCCGGGTGCGGGACGGCCTTGCCACCGACGTCCGGACGCTGAGGGCAGGCCCGGGTGGTAGACTCGCCACAGGAGCCATGCACGGCAAACCCTCGCGGGGAGCTTGGTGGGCGGTGGGGGCGGCTGCCCTGCTGCTTGCAGGCCCTTCCGGCGCGCTCGATCCGGCCAAGACCATCGACCAGTACCCGCGGGACGTGTGGAGCGTCGAGCAGGGCCTCCCCCAGAACTCCATCGAGGCGATCGTCCAGGATCGCGACGGCTACCTTTGGCTCGGGACCCAGGAGGGCCTGGTGCGGTTCGACGGCGTGTCCTTTCGGGTTTTCGACCGCGCGACGACGCCGGAGCTGGGCGAGAACGTGGTCGCGAGCCTCGCCGCGGGGGAGGGTGGGAGCCTCTGGGTCGGCACGACCCGGGCGCTCTGTCGGCTCAAGGCTGGAGTGGCGACGAGAGGGTTCGGTCCGGCCGAGGGCCTTCCAGGCCGTGGTGTGCGGACGGTCCTGCCGATCGAGCCGGACGAGGTGTGGCTCGGGACCCGCGGCGGAGGGATCGCCATCCTGCGTGAGGGCGCGATGCGCGTCCTGTCCACCACCGACGGGCTGGCCCACGACGGCGTGTGGTGGCTGGCCAGGGACCGCGAGGGTGCGGTCTGGGCCGGCACGGCAGGTGGCGTCAGCCGGGTGAAGGGTGCGACGGTCACGAGCTTCGGCCGGGAGCACGGCCTGCCGGGCCTCGAGGTGCGGGCGGTGTGCGTGCGGCGCGACGGTAGTGTCTGGGTGGGGACCGACCAGGGTGTGGCGCGGCTCGAGGGTGGGCGGTTCGTGACGGTCCTGGACCGCGACCGGATGGCCGGTGCCGCCGTCTACAGCATGCTCGAGGACGCTCAGGGGAGCCTGTGGATCGCGTCGTACGGCGCCGGCCTGTTCCGGCTCGTCGGTGACCGCCTGGATCGTGTCACCGAGAAGGACGGCTTTCCGGGCGACGTCGTGCGCTCGCTCTACGAGGACCGCGAGGGCAGCCTCTGGGTGGGGCTGGCCGGGCGAGGCCTCGTGCGGCTCAAGGACGCCTCGTTCACGACCGTGCAGGCTCGCCACGGCCTCACCCACGACTACGTCACGTCCGTGCTCGAGGACGGCACCGGGACGCTCTGGGTCGGCACCTTCGGCGGCGGCATCGCGCGCCTGCAGGACGGACGCTGGTCCCCGTTCAACCCCGGCGGGCGGCTTCCAAGCGAGAACGTCTGGTCGCTCGCACGCGACCGGTCTGGCGCCCTGTGGGTGGGAACCCTCGGCGCCGGGCTGGCGGTCGTGCGCGGCTCCGACGTCAGGCTCCTGTCGAGCCGCAACGGCCTCTCCAACGACTCGGTACGGGCCATCCTGGAGGACCGGCAAGGCTCGGTGTGGGTGGCGACCCGCAACGGCCTCAACCGCGTTCGGGGCGATCAGGTCACCGTCTTCGGCACCGCCCAGGGCCTGTCGTCGGACAGCTTTTACTGCCTGCACGAGGATCGCCAGGGCCGACTCTGGCTGGGGACGAGCGGCGGCGGGGTCTGCCGGCTGGACGACGGCAAGGCGGTGACGTTCGGGCCGGGCGGGCTGTCCGCCGGGACCGTCTACGACATCCTCGAGGACGACGACGGCACGATGTGGTTCGGCACGGCCGGGGCGGGCATCGGCCGCCTGCGGGACGGCAGGTGGAGCAGCGCGACGACCAGGGAGGGCCTGTTCGACAACACGGCTTACCGCCTGCTGCGCGACGCCGAGGGGTTCGCGTGGGTGTCCTGCAACAAGGGCATCTTCAGGGTGAGCCTGGGCGAGCTGGGCGAGGTCGTGGACGGCCGTCGGCCACGCGTCTCCTGCATGGTGTTCGGGACAGGCGACGGCCTCGCGAGCGCCGAGGCCAACGGGGGCTCGCAGCCGGCCGGGTGGCGCAGCGGGGACGGTCGGCTGTGGTTCCCGACGATCCGCGGCCTCGCGGTGGTGGACCCCGCGAGGCTGGTCCGCAGCGCCGCGCCGCCACCGGTGCGCATCGAGGAGCTGGTGGCCGCGGGCGAGAGCTTCGCGGCCGTCGCGCCGGTGCGCCTCGGCCCGGGCCGGAACGACCTGGAGATCCGGTACTCCGGCCTGGAGTTCCGGGCGCCCGCGCGGGTGCGGTTCAGGTATCGGCTCGAGGGGTTCGACCGCGACTGGGTGGAGGCAGGCAGCCGCCGGGTCGCCTACTACACCAACCTGCCGCCCGGCAGCTACCGCTTCCTGGTTGCGGCCGCCAGCGAGGACGGAACCTGGAGTGCGGAGCCGGCGGCGCTGCGCCTCACCCTCACGCCGCCGGTCTGGGCCACCTGGTGGTTCCGACTGGGCGGCCTGCTGGTTCTGGCGGTTCTCTCGGTCGGGTGGTACCGGGTCCGTGTCCACAACTTCGAGCGCGAGCGGCGCGTCCTCGAGCGGGTGGTGGCGGAGCGCACGGCCGAGCTGGCAGCCAGCCGCGACCAGCTCGCCGCCCGCAGCGCCCAGCTCGAGGAGATCAACGAGATCGTCAAGGCCATCAACTCCCGGCACGCGCTGGGCGAGCTGCTCGGCTCGATCCTGGCGCAGATGCGCCTGGTCCAGGGCGTGGACAGGGCCGCGGCCCTGATCTGGGACCGCGAGGCCGAGGTCTACAGGTTCCAGGCCTCCTGGGGATTCCCGCCGGGCGTCCTCGACCAGGTCGAGCTCACCGCGGCCGAGACGGTGGCGCGCTACGAGAGCGGGGCGACGGAGGTCTCCCCCGACATCTTCGTGGCACCGAACCGGGACCGGCAGGAGGCGAACGACACACCGCCAGCCGAGGCTGACTGGCGGTCAATGCTGGTTCTCCGGATGCGTGCCGAGGAGCGCGTGGAGGGCTACCTGGTCCTCGAGTCCTCTGCCGACGAAGACGCCTTCGCCGAGCGGGACCTGCTGCTTCTGGAGAGCTTGCGGGAGCACATCCTCTCGGCCTTCATCAAGTCGCGGATGCTGGCCGAGCTGCAGGCGCTCAACGAGAAGAAGAACGAGTTCCTCGGCATGGCGGCCCATGACCTGCGGAGCCCGCTGGGGCTGATCTCCGGGTGGACCAGCATCGTCATGCGCTCGCTGGAGAGCGGCCGCTTCACCGCAGACAGGGCCGTGCGGGAGCTGGGCCGCGTCGTCTCGGTGTCCGAGCACCTCACACACCTGGTCACCGAGCTCCTCGACCTCTCGGCCATCGAGTCGGGGAAGCTCCGGGTCACGCCTATTGCGGTCGACGTGCAGGCGGTCCTCGACGACTCCCAGCAGCTCTTCGCCCGCCTGGCGGCCGACAAGGGCATCGCACTCACGCTGCGAGCGCCGGACGGACCGTGCGTGGCCCTGGCCGACCAGGCTCGCCTCATCGAGGTGGTCACGAACCTCCTCTCCAACGCCATCAAGTTCACGCCGGCCGGCGGCAGCGTCACGCTCCGGTGCGAGGCAGGGCCGGGGGAGGTCGTGACCCACGTCGAGGACAGCGGGCCGGGCCTGAGCGACGAGGACCTGCGGGCGGTCTTCAAGCGCTTCGGCCGCCTCTCGGCCCGCCCCACTGCCGGCGAGTCCTCCACCGGTCTGGGGTTGGCCATCGTCAAGAAGATCGTCGACGCTCACGGTGGCCGGGTCTG
>JALOLB010000251.1 GCA_025456225.1 Thermoanaerobaculaceae bacterium | reverse complement strand
GAGCTGACCATCGACCTCCTCGAGAACCCTCCCCGTCACCGTGCCAGGCGAGTTGAAGTGGATGTCGAAGAGCCGGCCGTCATCCTGCGGATCGAGCTCCTCGGACAGGTACTCCTCGCCGTAGAAGGGGTTCCGGGCTCGAACACCGAACCCACCCACGCCCTCGGGAAGACCTGAAACGGTTGCCCGCCCCATCTCATCCACCGTGCAGCCGAGCCCCGGGCAGGGGAAGCAGTCGTCGGGAGGCAGTGAGCCGATCCTCCCATCCGGCATCACGCCGGGTCGCCAGTAGCACAGCTCGGACAGGACCTCAGCGGTCATTCCTCCCTGCGTGTCCGCGATCGTCCGTACCGTCACGGTCACCGTCCCGCCGACGGTCAGGTTGACGCTCGCCACGGCCCCGTTGTAGGGAATCGTGGCGACACCCCGACCCAGCCGGTCCAGCCCGTGTCGAACCACCAACTGGTGTGTCCCGGGTGCCATCTCGGTCAGCCGGAAGAACCCCTGGGCGTCGGTGGTCGCCTCCTTCCCCGAGTAGAACCTGTCGGCGGCCACGGTCGCGCCCGCGACAAGCAGACCCGCCCGATCGCGGACATGGCCCTCGATCACACCTGTTGTGCTCGTGAGGTCGAGGTCGAGCAGGACAGTCTGGCCGCTTTCGACCAGGCTTGCCTGTCGGTTCGCTGCCTCATGCGACACCGGGTCCAGGGCACTGATCACCTGCAATCCGAGCGGAAGATCCTCCAGGAGGTAGCTGCCGTCCGCTCCCGTGGTTGTCAGACGGCTACACGAGTACACGTAGACACCCGTCACGGGGGTCCGGATCCCTGTCACGCTCCTGAACACCTTACCAGTCACGCTCCCGGAGCCGTCCTCGGTGACAATGATCTGGACCTCGGTGACCGCATCCGCCAGGACCGTGACCTGGCGCTCCCCGACGTAGCGGCCTCTCGACGGGTCGTAGGCCTTGAAGGTCACGGACCGCGCCGGCACCTGCGTGAAGCTGAACGAGCCATCGTCGCCGCTCGTAGCCTGGTGGGTTGCTCCCCCCGCTCCTGCCGGCAGAGCGAACACCCGGATTCCGACCAAGGGAGCCGACGTCCCCTGGTCAAGCACCACACCGTGGACCTCACCGGTCGGCGCTGCCGACTGCTTCGGCAGAACCAGCGTCACCGAACCCTGGAGGCCGGCGCCCGGTATCTCCGCCACAGCGTAAACGTAGGAGGTGGAATCGCTGCCGTACACCTGGACGGGGCCCACAGGGAGGTCCCGCAGCACAAAGCTCCCGTCCTCCTCCGGCTCGACGGATCCGCCGTCCTCGGGGTTCGTCACGGAGCGAGCCTGTACGAGGCCACCGACCAGCGGACCGCCGTCCTCGCGAGTCAGCGTGCCGACGAGGTCGCCGCGACCCATGAGGACCACGGTCGTGACCCGCACCGAACCCGGTTGCGTCAACCGGCCGAAGGCCCGCGCTTCCCTTCCGCTGCCCGGGTCGATGGCCCGTATGATGTAGCCGGCGTTCTCTAGGAGGATCTGACCAATCCGGAAGCGTACGGCATCGAACACGAACGCACCGGTCGCGTCGGACAGCACACGATCGAGTCGGTGTGAGCCATACTCGCTCCCCTCCATGGGGTCCATCTCGTAGAGCTCCACGGTTGCGCCGACTATGGGCTGTCCCTCGGGCCCGATGACGAGCCCCCGAACCGCACCTCCCCGGACTCCAGGCGGGGCCTGCAGGGCAACGGAGGCAAAGGACTCATTCCTGCCCCCTACGAAGGGGACCCCGCCTGCGGGAGCGACCAGGGACATCTGAGCCTCGGGGGTCAGAGGAGTGTCGAAGCCCACCAGCAGGAAATGCGGATCCTCCTGGGGCATGAGGCTCGCCGAGAGTCGCTGCCGATCCACCACGAGCTGCCCGCTCCCATCCGGGAGCTCGAGATGGGACAGGACCACCCATGGATCTGGCGGGTTCGAGTCGAGACTGGCCGCATCGATGGGCTGGCTGGTCAGGAGTGCGACCGTGCGCATGGTGCCGTCGATGTCCGCGGCGAGCCTGACCGAGAGGAGCCTCGGCTCTGGCGCCGGCCGCGAGCTGGAGACCAGCGTCTCCTGCCGGTCCACAATGCCATCACCGTTCCCGTCGACCAGGAGCTGGGCGGCCGACCCGTCCCGCGGCACGACCAGCAGCGCGAGGGAGCCTGGGGCCGTCGCCACAACGACCGGGCCGTACCGCGCGGTCGCTCCGTCTGCGAGGACCACCGCTGTCTCGAGAGTCGAGCTTCCGGAGGCCAGCCCATGGAGCCTTACCTGGTAGCCGGGCTCGGCCCACACCCCGTCCTCATCCAGAGGTGGGAGCACCACACCAACCTCGCCCGTCCACGACGCACTCTGGACGTCCCAGAGCGCCCCTCCCGGAAGCTCACGCTTGAAGAGCGTGACGTCGGCCTCCTGGCCAGCCATGAGCTTGCCGGAGCCGAGCCCGGAGATCACGAGCCGGGCGCCGCGCCCCGGCCCCGCGCTTTCGGCGTACGCCAGGAGGGTCGGCCGGCCGGTGATGGCGACCTCCTCGAGGGTCTCGAATGCCGCGGCGGCCCCACCACCATCCACGAGTCGGCCGAGGGCGCCCGCCGCCTGGCCTTCGAGCGCATGTCCGTGGCGCGAGGCACGTCGGAGCGCATCGAAGCCGCTGTCCGGCATCGCGGCGCCCTGCCACGCCAGGCCCAGGCTGAGGATCGACCGATCTGACGGCTCCCCCCACGCGACACGCCTGGCGTGCGCCGCGAGCTCCCGGGCCCGCAGCTCGACGACACCCTCCCCTACCGGCGGCAGGCTCAGTGGCGTGCCGGCCGGGGCGTTCGCCAACGAGTACGCGAGTCCGAGCAGACCCATCGCCGGGGCACGGAGCTCCTCCGGGAACAGGTTCACATCGTTGGGGAGCACCAGGCTCTCGGGTGAGAGCGGGATGCCCAGCTCGCCGACGCCGACGTGGAAGCGGAAGCTCGCAGAGATCGGGTCGGACGAGTTGAAGCCGCTGGCGACGACCCGCCCGGTCGCGTCCGACTCGAGCACCCACTCGACCGCCTTGGACTCACCGGGGAGGAGATCGCCCACGGGCTTCTCGGCCGACTCGCCGAGGGCAAGATGCGCGCCAGAGATCTCGTTGGTCGGGAGCTTGAAGGTCAGGTTGTAGGCCGGCGTCGTGGAGATGTTCGACACCACGACCCGGTGCCGGAACTGCTCGCCCGTGCGGACGACCCAGGGGTGGAAGAACGTCAGGTTGAACCGCGGGTCCCTCACCACCACCACGCCGGGCACGTGTCCGGTGAGCTCCGCCGGCTGGCCGCTGGCCAACCCCTCGAGCTGGCCCTGGACGTTGACCCGAACGACATGCTGGCCTTCCTCAAGACCCTCGACCAGCCACCCGCCCTGGCCCACCGCCTGGGCGACGATGAAGGTGAGGTCGTCGCTGGTGCCGTACTTCCCGTCCGGGCCCGCGTCCATGATCGGCACGGCCGCGCCGGGAACGGTCGGGGGCGTCGTCTCGGCCAGGCGCAGCCCCTCATCCGGGAGCTCCATCGTCGCCTGGAGGTCCCGGAGGACCAGCCCGCTGCCGGCGAGGGCACCGTTCTGGACGACCAGAAGGACCGAGAAGAACTGGTGCAGGAAGGTCATGTCGGTCGGGATCACGAGGAAGGCCGGTATGGACTTGACGGCTGCCTTGTCAGCCTCCGGCAGCTCCCGCGGGCCGAACCCCTCGACTTCGAGCTCGACCTTCTCGATCGATGGCGTCGGACCGTCGAGCCCGCCGAGCCCGGCGTCAGGCGGAGGGCGGAAGCTGAAGGGATCGACGTCGGGCATGAAGACCTTGCCATCCGGGTCGCGGACGATGGTGAACCCGTACTCCACGATTCCGCTCACCATCTGGAAACCCACGGTGTAGCGGTAGGCCTGATAGCTCTCGTCGCTGATCACGATGCCGTACCGCCGCGCCTCGTCGGGCGTGAGCGGCGTCGAGGTCACGGAGGCGACCAGCACCTGCTTGACCTCGATCTCGACCGATTCCGGGGCCGCCATCTGGAGGATCTGGCCCCCGCTCGTGAGGCGGATGCCGGTCAGGGTGTACAGCCCTTCCCGGGCCAGGCCGGGGATGAGGAACGGGTCTCCCGGGGTGGTGCTCAACTGGAGGGCCTGGGCCAGGCCAGGCCCCGACAGCTCCCCCTCGACCCGCAGGCCGGCAGGGAGCTGGCCGGGCGCCACGGCACCCACGGACGTGTAGACGACGGTGGGCCGGCCGGGGTCCACGACCTGCCTGGCCGGCGAGACGACCAGCCGCATCCCCTGGATGAGCAGGTCGGCCTGGGCCACCAGCTCCTCGCCGTGGGACGGAGCGACGAAGCAACCCGCAGTCAGAACGACGACGGTCAGAGCTGTGGCCCGCACTCGACGCACCATGCCAACTCCCCGGCTAGTCCCCCAGTCCTGGCCGTTTGAAGGGCGCATTGTAGCCAGGTTTTCCGAGGATGCAACTGTGCACAAACGCAGAGCAGCGAGGTCCTGTGAACGCGACAAGGCTCAAGGCTCCCCCGCCCTCCCTTGAAGTGAACCTACCTTGGTATGGGTGGGTGGGGGATCTTGAGCCTTGAGCCTGAAGCCTTGAGCCTCCCCGGGTGGGCGGCGGACCTTGAGCCTGTAGCCTTGAGCCTGCTTTCAGCCGGAGCGCTCGGCGAGGGGGCGCAGCGACGCGTCGGCGTACCGCTGCCGCCGGGCGTGCCGTTCGAGGGCGAGTGCGATCAGACGGTCCATGAGCTCGGGGTAGCTGACGCCCGACAGCCCGAGCAGCCGCGGGTACATGGAGATCGACGTGAACCCCGGGATCGTGTTGAGCTCGTTGACCAGGAATCGGCCCTCCCGGCGGTCCAGGAGGAAGTCCACCCTCGCCATCGCATCGCAGCCCGTGACGTCGCAGGCGCGAAGCGCCAGCCGCTGCACCTCCGACACCTCGGAGCCCGTCAGCGGCGCGGGCGCCAGCAACTGGCAGGCGTCGTCCAGATACTTGTCGGCGTAGTCGTAGAACTCGTGGCCGGGCACAACCTCCCCGGGGACCGAGGCGGTGGGCGGGTCGCCGCCCAGGACCGCCACCTCGATCTCGCGGGCGTCGATCCCCTCCTCGACAATCACGAGGTCGTCGTAGCCGAGGGCCGTCTCGAGCGCCGCCGGCAAGGCGGCGGCCGAGACCACCTTGCTAATTCCGACCGACGAGCCCAGCCGCGCCGGCTTGACGAACAGCGGAAGCTCGAGGGCCAGGCAAGACGACAGGCAGGCGTCCGGCTCGCTCGCCCACTCCGGGGCCGTCACCGCGAGGAAGCGCGGCGTCGGCAGCCCGGCCGCCACCAGCAGCCGCTTGGTGGTGAGCTTGTTCATGGTCACCGCGGACGCCTCGACGTGGCACCCGACGTACGCGAGGCCCAAGACCTCGCACAGCCCCTGGACCGTCCCGTCCTCTCCGAACGGGCCGTGCAGGACCGGGAGCACCACGTCCACCTCGCCGGTGAGCAGGCGCGGGTCGAGGCGGCTCAGGCCAAGCGCCCGCCCCGGTCGATCGCCATCGGCAGCACCTGGTACCGCGTCGCGTCGAGGGCCGCCGCCACCGAGCGGGCCGAGACCAGCGACACCTCGTGCTCCCCCGAGCGGCCGCCGAACACGAGCGCCACGCGCAGGGGCTCGGGCGCCATCACTCCTTCCACCAGCGACGGAACGCGCCCAGGGCCGAGGCGAACCCTCCGCGGCTACCGATCTCGACGACCTTGTCGAGCTCCCCGGCGTCCAGGAAGAGGCCACCGCAGCCGGGGCACAGCTCCACCTCGACACCCTGCATGTGGACCGCGGACATCCCGGCTCCGCACTTGGGGCAGTGCATCCAGTGCAGGTCCTTGAGCTTCTGGCGCTCCTCGGCTTCGAGCTTCTGGCGGTGCTCCTCCCGAAGCTTCTTGAGGCGATCCATTTCCTGCCGGAGGAAGTACTCCTGCTCCTTGTCGCTGGGTGTGTACGGCATGCGCCCTCCTATGGCGGAGTAATGGTAGCCCAGCCCCTGCCATTCCCGGCAAGCCACGCCGGCAGGTCCCGGAGGTCGAAGAGGACGGCCAGCATCCCTGCCGCGCGCAGGCTTCCCGGTCTGGTCCCGTCCTGCCGCACGCCGACAACGGGCATACCGGCGGCCCGGCCGGTGGCGGCATCGACCTCCATGTCCCCAACCAGGAGGGCGTCCCCCGGCCGCACGCCGAACCCCGAGACCACCGGCAGCACCGCGCCCGGGTCGGGCTTGCGCACCCCGAAGGTGTCGGGGCCGACGACCAGGGCCACGTGACGGTCCAGATCGAAGCGCTGCAGCCACTCCCGCGACAGGTCGGAGAGCTTGTTGGACACCACGGCCACCCGGCCACCGGTCCCGGCGGCACACCATGCCAGGACGTCGCCGGCGCCGGGGAGCGGCGCCGTCTGCTCCGGGAAGATGTGTCGGTAGGTGGCGAGGCAACGCCGGCCGACCTCCCGGAGGATCTGCGGCGTGCCGGCCGGTCCCACCGCATCGTTGACCAGCTCGCGCATGCCGCGTCCCACGTGCCGGCGCACCCAGGCGGCGTCCCGGGTCGGCAGGCCGACCTCGCGCAGGCTCGTGTTGAGGGCGCGCTCGATGCCCTCGAAGGAGTCCGCCAGGGTGCCATCCATGTCGAAGAGGATGGCGGCCGGTCGCCGTACACCCGGACCGGCGCTACCCACCGGGAGCACCTGCAGGCAGCAGCTCCGGCTCGCGGGGGGCCGCAGGGGTCCCACGAGCCTTTCCCTCCACACGATCCGGGTACCGGTGCTCGGAGCAGTTCCGGGCCGACTGGACGGTCGACAGGTATGGGAAGACCAGGGCATCGGCCGGCCCGAGCACCTCCACCTCCAGCCGGACCCCAGAGCACGACCGGGGCAGCCGCAGGTGGCGGTGGCTCCAGGGCTCCAGACCCTCGCGCATCTCGCCGATCACGTCTCCGTCGGGGGCTCGCAGCACCGCGTGCACCTCGACTCGCGTTCCGGTCCACGACGCAAACCCCAGGTACCCGCGGAAGTCGTTGTCGTTGGCCACACCCTCGAAGACGGCACGCTGCCCGGGCCTGAGGCCCGAGACCGCGCCGAGACCGGGCAAGCCCTCGGCGATGGCGTCGCAGCGGTCGCCCTGGACGTTGTAGGTGCGGGACAGCGCGAGGAAGCCACAGGTCGCGCCCTCACAGTCGACGGCTCGCGCCACCAGCGCGCCGGTCCGCCGGCCCTCCAGGAACTCCCTCCTGGCCAACACGTTTTCGATCAGGCGCGACGTCCCGCCGGCGAGCACGACCCGGAGCGACCTCGCCTCCCGGTTCGGTTGCTCGGAGGGCAGGAACAGCAGCTCCACGGTCAGGGCCGCCGGCTCGGGGTTCACGAGCGTCAAGTCCGTCCGCCAGTACGAGCCTCCGATCCCGCTCACCGCGGCCGCCTGAGGGATCAGGAGGCGGTTTGGTCGGGACAGCTCAGGATCCAGGGGTTCGAGGCGCAGGCCCGAGAACCGGGCGACCGCCGTCAAGGCCCGGAACGAGACCGCCCCAGCCGGCCCCGGGAGCACGGACAGCGCCATGGCGACATTGGCCCCGGGCCCCAGCCTGGTGGCCCGGAACCCGGCCGTCCGCACCTCCACCTCCCCCTCGGCAAGGGTGATCAGCAGCCAGCGGGCGTCCGCCTCGGCGTCCAGGCTCACGGTCCCCTCGCCCGCCAACTCCCACCCCTCCCCCTTCCTGCTCCACTCGCGGGAGAACGTCGATCGGTCGGCGCTCACCCGGCGCGTCAGCACACACCCGCTGTCCCCGGGAGCCACGAGCCGCTGCACCCGGCCGGACGGCCACCGCCACGCCTTGAGAACCTCGCTCCCCGGCTCCGCCACCCGTCCGGCGACCACCACCTCGTGGCCAGCGGCGAGGACCGCGCCGGCCTCCTTACTGCCGACCGGCACCACATGGAAGCCTGCCGGCGCCAGGAGCAGGCGGGCGAAGGGCTCCAGGGTCGGGTCCAGGACCACCGCGACGCGGGTCGGCTGGAGGTTCTGCCGCGCCCAGTCGAAGGCGGCCCAGGCTGGGGCCGGCTGGCGCCGGACGGCCATGGCAGGCCAGGACCAGGCGAGGGCGGCCACGGCCCAGA
>JALOLB010000449.1 GCA_025456225.1 Thermoanaerobaculaceae bacterium | reverse complement strand
TGGAACAAGACGCGGTTCGACCCCCACACCAACATCCTCCGGGCCACCACCGAGGCGTTCGCCGCGGTGCTGGGCGGGTGCGACTCCCTGCACGTGGCGGCGTTCGACGAGGCCCTGGGGATGCCCTCGGAGCAGGGCCGGCGCATCGCCCGCAACACCCAGACGATCCTCCGCGAGGAGGTGCATCTCGACGCGATCATCGACCCCGCGGGCGGCTCCTGGGCCGACGAGACCCTCACCGCCCAGGTGGCCGAGAAGGCCTGGGCGCTCTTCCAGCGGATCGAGTCCGAAGGCGGCATGCTGGTGGCCCTGGAGAAGGGGATTCCCCAGCAGCTCGTCGCCGAGGTGGCGGAGCAGCGCCGGAAGGCCGTCGCCGGGCGCCGCGACGTCATCCTCGGTGTCAACGTCTACCCCAATGCCGCCGAGTCACGTCCGGTCCGGCGGGTTCCGGATATCGAGGGCCTGCATGCCAGCCGCTCGGCGCGCCTGCAGGAGCTGCGCTGCAACCCGGAGCACGCGGAGAACGTGAAGGTGCTGGAGACCCTCCAGCACATCCTCGACAGCCGGCCCGAGGATCTCTTCGAGGCCGTGGTGGCCGCGGCTGCCCAGGGCGCGACGATCGGCGAGTTCACCAGGACCCTGCGCGCCGGCGACGGGCCGCGCCCCAGGGTGAGGCCCGTCCACGTCCACCGGGGTGCCGAGCTCTTCGAGTGCCTGCGGGAGCAGGTCATGGCGTGGCGCCAGGATCAGGGCGACGGCCCGCAGGTCTTCGTGGCCGCGGTCGGGACGCTCGCGGAGCTGGCGCCGCGCATCGACTTCACCCGGGGCTTCTTCCAGGTGGGAGGCTTCGCAGTCCAGGCCGACCAGCCGTGCGCCACGGCCGCCGAGGCCCTCACGGCGGCGGCGGCCTCCGGTGCGCCGATCGTCGTGATCCTGTCCACTGACGAGAGGTATCCCGACGTGATCCCGTCCGTGGCGCCCGCCCTCAAGGCGGCGCGGCCCGGGGTCACCCTCGTGGTGGCCGGTTATCCCATTGACCACATCGACGCCTTCAAGCAGGCCGGCATCGACGAGTTCATCCACGTGCGCAGCGACGTGCACGCGACCCTGGCCGCCCTCGCCAAGAAAGTCGGGGTGATGTCATGAGCCGGATTCCCAACTTCGCGACCGTTCCCCTGCAGCAGGGCGGCGCCGGCCGCTCGCTGGCCGACTGGGCCGCGCGGGCCCGGGCCGAGTGCGGCGTCGACCCTGACGACCTGACCTGGGTCACCAACGAGCAGATCCCGGTGCGGCCGCTCTATGCGCCGGAGGACCTCCGGGAGCTCGAGCACCTGGGGTTCACGGCCGGGCTGCCGCCGTTCCTGCGCGGCCCCTACGCCAGCATGTACGTGATCCGCCCGTGGACGGTGCGCCAGTACGCCGGCTTCTCCACCGCGACCTCGCCACCCACCGCGGCTACGACTCGGACCACCCGCGGGTGGTCGGCGACGTGGGCAAGGCGGGCGTGGCCATCGACTCCGTGGAGGACATGAAGGTCCTCTTCGACGGCATCCCCCTGGGCGTGATGTCGGTGTCGATGACCATGAACGGCGCCGTGCTGCCGGTGATGGCGTTCTACATCGTCGCCGCCCTCGAGCAGGGCGTGCCGCTCGGGAAGCTCTCCGGCACGATCCAGAACGACATCCTCAAGGAGTTCATGGTCCGCAACACCTACATCTACCCCCCGTCGGGGAGCATGCGGATCATCGCCGACATCTTCGCGTACACCGCGAAGAACATGCCGAAGTTCAACTCCATCTCCATCTCCGGCTACCACATGCAGGAGGCCGGGGCGACCGCGGACCTGGAGCTCGCCTACACCCTGGCGGACGGCGTCGAGTACGTGCGCACGGGCCTCGCCACCGGGCTCAGGATCGACGAGTTCGCGCCGCGGCTGTCGTTCTTCTGGGCCGAGGGCATGAACTACTTCATGGAGGTCGCCAAGCTGCGCGCCGGGCGGCTGCTCTGGTCCAAGCTGATCAGGCAGTTCGAGCCCTCGGACGCGAAGTCCATGGCGCTGCGGACGCACTCCCAGACCTCCGGGTGGAGCCTCGCCGAGCAGGATCCCTACAACAACGTGGTGCGCACCTGCATCGAGGCGATGGCGGCGGCGCTCGGGCACACCCAGTCGCTCCACACCAACGCCCTGGACGAGGCGATCGCGCTGCCCACCGACTTCTCGGCCCGCATCGCCCGCAACACCCAGATCTACCTCCAGGAGGAGACGAGGATCTGCCAGATCATCGACCCCTGGGGTGGCTCGTACTACCTCGAGTGGCTGACCGACCAGCTCATGCGCAAGGCCTGGGCGCATATCCAGGAGGTCGAGGGGCTGGGCGGCATGGCGAAGGCGATCGAGAGCGGCCTCCCCAAGATGCGGATCGAGGAGGCGGCGGCGGCCCGGCGGCAGGCGCGCATCGACTCCGGCAAGGAGACGATCGTCGGCGTCAACCGGTTCCGGCCGCTCACCGAGGAGCCGATCGAGATCCTCGAGGTCGACAACACCGTGGTGCGCCGGCAGCAGATCGAGCAGCTCGAGGCGCTCAGGCGCACCCGAGACAGCAAGGCCGTGGAGGATGCCCTCGCGGCGATCACGCGCTGTGCCCGGACCGGGGAGGGCAACCTTCTGGAGCTGTCGGTGGGGGCGGCGCAGGTGCGGGCCACCCTGGGCGAGATCTCCACGGCGATCGAGCAGGTGTGGGGGCGGCACAAGGCGGAGGTGCGTACGATTTCCGGAGTCTACTCGGCCGAGTTCGGGGAGTCCGGCGAGGTCGGCGTGGTGCGGCGGCTCGTCGGGGCATTCGAGCAGCACGAGGGGCGGCGCCCGCGCATCCTGGTCGCCAAGATGGGCCAGGACGGGCACGACCGGGGCGCCAAGGTGGTGGCCACGGCGTTCGCC
>JALOLB010000250.1 GCA_025456225.1 Thermoanaerobaculaceae bacterium | reverse complement strand
TCTCGCCGTGCGAGACCAGCGCTTCCCCTGATCCCGCCTCTCGCTCCTGGCCCCGGTCCCGGCCTACGGCGCCAGCCGGAACGGGAGCTGGTAGGCGTAGCGGCCGCGCTGGATGACCAGGAGCACCGACGAGCGCATGTGGTCCCGCCCCAGGATGCGGTTGACATCGGCCAGGCTCTCCACCGCCTCGCCGTTGACCTGCAGGATGATGTCGCCCACGTCCATGCCGGCCTCCTCGGCCGGGCCGCCCGACAAAACCCTGTCCACGGCGACGCCCTGCCGGCGCACGGCGATGCGGATGCCGACGAAGGTGGCCAGGAGCTGCTGGCCGAGGTCCGCGGGCAGGGAGGCGGCGCGCACGGTGACGTCGCGGGGGCCCGCCTCACCTGCGACCTGGAGGGTGATGCGCTCGCCGGCGCCCACCTGGGCCAGCACCGTCAGGTAGTCGTCGCGGCTCGCGAAGGTGCGACCGTTGCCGCCCAGCAGCACGGCGCCTCGCCCGAGCCCGGCCGCTGCGGCCGGGGAGCCCGGGAAGACATCCACGACCTCGACGCCGGCGCCGCTCTGGCGGTTGCGCCCACGGCCTTCCGAGCGGTTGGCCACGAACAGGCCGACCCAGGCCGGCTGCACCTGGCCGTAGCGCTGGAGGTCGCCGACGACGCGCCGCACCCGCCTGGCCGGGATGGCGAAGCCGATGCCCTGGGCGTCGCCGATGATGGCGGTGTTGATGCCGATCAGGCGGCTGTCCAGGTCCACCAGCGCACCTCCCGAGTTGCCCGGGTTGATCGAGGCGTCGGTCTGCAGGAAGTCGGTGTAGACGCGGTGGGTGTTGGGCGCCTGCACGGTGCGGTCGCGGGCCGAGAGCACGCCCACGGTGACCGTGTTCTCGAGGCCCAGCGGGTTGCCGATGGCGATCACCGTCTCGCCGATGAAGGAGTCCTCCCCTTCGGCGAGCGGCAGGAACGGGTACCCCTTGCCCGGGATCTGCAGGAGCGCGAGGTCGGTGTCGGCGTCGGAGCCGATGACCTGCGCCTCGACCTCCTTCCCGGAGGCGAACCGCACGGTGATCTCGGCCGCACCCTCGATGACGTGCTCGTTGGTGATCAGGAGCCCGTCGGCGGAGATGACCACGCCGGAGCCGAGGGACTGAGAGGTGTAGACCTGGGAGCCTGGCGGGGCGAGCTCCGGGAAGAGGTCGTCGAAGAAGGACCGGCGTCGGACCGTGGCGACCTGGCGGGCCGTGAGGTTCACGACCGCCGGCCGGACCTTCTCCACCACCTGCACGACCTGGGTCCGGCGCACGCTCTGCGCGTGCGCGGTTCCTGCCGCCACGATCAGAAGTCCAAGCACGACACGCTTCACGGCGCTCACCTCCGGGGCCACCGCCCGACCTCGATATACCGCGAACCGCGTCCGGTGGCAACCCGGAGGTCAAAGGATGCGAGAATGTCCGGTACAGGTGACGCGCCGGTCCCGGGGCTTCCCCGCGCGTGCCGGTGTGGAGGGTGGAACCGATGGACCTTCCGATCAACACAGTCCTGCGCCCCGCCTCGCTCGCGGAGGCGCTCAAGCTGCTGGCCGAGCGGCCCGGGGCCCGGCCCATTGCCGGGGGCACCGACCTCGTGGTGCAACTGCGCGACGGTCGCCGGCACGCGGACGTGCTGGTGGACCTTGCGAAGGTCGGGCTCGCCGGGATCAGAGACAGCGAGCGGGGCCTCGTCATCGGCGCCGGCACGAGCATGGACGCGATCGCCGCGCACCCCGGGGTGAGGAGCCGGTTCCCGGCCCTGGCAGCGGCCGCCGCCCGGGTGGGGGCGTGGCCGATCCAGTGCCGGGCCACCCTGGGCGGCAACCTCGGGAATGCCTCGCCGGCCGCGGACACCGTCCCGGCGCTGCTCGTGGCGGGCGCGGCGGTGACCATCGCCTCGGCCCGCGGCCAGCGCCAACTGCCGCTCGAGGAGCTCTTCGCCGGACCCGGCAGGACCCACCTCAAGCCCAACGAGCTGATCGTCTCGGTGCTGCTTCCGAGCGTCAGGCTCGGGCAGGGACGGCGTCTCGTCGAGCGGTTCGTCAAGGTCGGGCCGCGCCAGGAGCAGATCATCTCGGTGGTGTGCATGGCCGGCCGTGCCATTGTCGCGGCCGACGGCCGGATCGAGCTGGTGCGGCTGGCATTCGGCTCGGTGGCGCCGACGCCGGTGCGGGCGCGGGCGACCGAGCGGCTGCTCGAGCGCAAGGTCCTGGACGGGTCGCTTCGCCATGAGGCCTTGGCGGTGGTGCAGGAGGACGTGAAGCCCATCGACGACGTGCGGGCCCCGGCGTCGTACCGCCGGCTGGCGGTGGCGACGCTGCTGGACCGATTCCTCGCGGAGGTGGCCCGTGGCTGAGCGCATCGCGGTGACCTTCACCCTCAACGGCGAGAAGCGGAGCTTCCAGGTGCCGGCGGGCCGGCGCCTGCTGGACCTGCTGCGGGACGACGCCGGGCTGACCGGGACCAAGGAGGGGTGCGGCGCAGGGGAGTGCGGGGCCTGCACGGTGCTGCTGGACGGGCGGCCCGTCACTTCCTGCCTGGTACTGGCGGCTTCGGTGGAGGGGTGCGAGGTGGTCACGGTGGAGGGCCTTGGCGGAGCGGCCGGGCATCTTCACCCCTTCCAGCGGGCGCTGGTGGACACAGGCGGCGTGCAGTGCGGGTTCTGCACGCCGGGCGTGGCAGTCACCGGCGCGGCGATCGTCGCCCTGGACGTGGCCGACCCTGCCGAGCAGGCACGCCTGCTCGCCGGCAACCTCTGCCGCTGCACGGGCTACACCAAGATCTTCGCCGCCCTCGAGGCAGCCCGGGAGGCACGCCATGCCAAGTAAGCGGCCCACTGCCCGCCCGGTCGAAGGTCGAAGGTGGAAGGTCGAAGGTCCGGCCCCCACCCAGGCAGTCAAGAGTCGAGAGTCGAGAGTCTCCGCCTCCCCCCACCCAGCAAAGCCTGCCCGCCCGGCCCCCGCCCGCACGACGGACCCCGGACCCCGGACCCCGGACCCCGGACTCGGGCCCCGGACCCCGGACCCCGGTCCTTTGGGCGGCCGGCACGTCCGCCCCGACGCGACCAGCAAGGTGGCGGGCCTGACGCGGTACGTCGGCGATCTGGCGCTTCCGGGAATGCTGCACGCGGCGCTCGCCACCTCGAAGGTTGCCGCGGCGACCATCGCCGGCATCGACACCTCGGCCGCGGTGGCCGTGCCGGACGTCGTGTCCGTGCTCACTGCGAAGGACATCCCCGGGCAGAACCTCGTCGGGGTGATCTTCACCGACCAGCCGCTGCTGGTCACGGACCGCGTGCGCATGGTGGGGGACCGCCTGGCCGTGGTGGCGGCGCGCACCCCCGAGGCCGCCTGGGCCGCGGCGCGGGCCGTCACGGCCGATCTCAGGCCGCTTTCCGGCGTGTACGACCCGGTGGCGGCGATGGCGCCGGGCTCGCCGACGGTGCACGAGTCGGGCAACGTCTTCAAGACCTTCCGGGTCATCAGGGGCGACCTCGCCAGGGCCCGGAAGGCGGCCAGCGTGGTCGTGGAGGCCGAGTACCACGTGGGCGGCCAGGACCACGCCTACCTCGAGCCCCAGGGTTGCCTGGCGATCCCGGAAGGGCAGCGCATCACGATCGTCGCCTCCTGCCAGTGCCCGTTCTACATCCAGCACGCCGTGGCGCGGGTGCTGGGGCTGTCGCTGGCGGCGGTGCGGGTCGAGCAGGCGCCCACCGGCGGTGGCTTCGGCGGCAAGGAGGACTACCCCTCCGAGCCGGCCGCCTGCGCGGCGCTGCTCGCCTGGCGGACCGGCCGGCCGGTGCGGCTCCTGTACCACCGGGAGCTCGACCTGCAGGTCAGCACCAAGCGCCACGCCGCGGTCGTGCGCCACCGCTGGGGCGCCGATGCGAAGGGCAAGCTGTGCTTCGCCGAGGTCGAGACGATCATGGATGCCGGCGGCTACGTCGGGCTGTCGACGGTGGTGGCCGAGCGCGCCAACGTCTCGGCGATCGGCCCCTATGACGTGCCGGTCGTGGACGTGAAGACCCACGTCGTCTACACGAACAACCTCTTCGGCGGCGCATACCGTGGCTTCGGAGCCCCCCAGGTGACCTGGGCGGCCGAAGCGACCCTCGACAAGCTCGCCCGGTCACTCGGGCTCGACCCCCTCGAGATCCGGCGCCGCAACGTCCTGGATGCCCGCAAACGGGTGCTGTGCACGGGCCAGAAGCTGCCGGGGCCGGTGCTGGCCGGGGAGGTGCTCGAGCGGGCCACGGCGCTCGCCGGGTGGGAGGGATTCAAGGCGAGGCGGCCCGCCGGAGACGATCATCTCCGGCGCGGCATCGGCGTCTCGCTCGTCCTGTACGGGTGCAGCCTGCACTGGGGCGGCCAGAAGCTCGACCGCTCGTCGGCGGTGGTGATCCTGCAGCCCGACGGCTCGGTGATCGTGCGCGTCGGCCTCGCGGAGATCGGCCAGGGCAACCTCACGGCCGCGCAGACCATCGCCGCTCAGGCGCTCGGCGTCGACCCCTCGATGGTCCAGGTCTGGCAACCCGACACCACCACGGTCGGCGACTCCGGGCCCACGGTGGCCTCCCGCGGCGCCCACATGTCGGGGATGGCGATCCTCGATGCGGTGGCCCGCCTGCGCACCCGCCTGGACCCGGTCGCCGCGGAGCTGCTGGAGTGCCAGCCGTCCGAGGTCGAGCTCGCCGGCAGCTTCGCCCGCGTGGCCGGCCAGGCCGGGCGGGCGGTTCCGATCTCCAGGGTGGCAGCCGAGATGGCGTCCCGGCGCATCGAGGCCATCTCGACGGGCTGGTACCACCCTCCGGAGCGGGAGTACGACCCCCGGACCGGGCAGGGCGCGGCCTACGAGTTCTACGCCCTGGCCTGCCACGTCGCCCGGGTGGCGGTGGACCCGGAGCTGGGGCTCGTCAAGGTCGAGGAGGTCTCGGCCAGTCACGATGTCGGCCGGGTCATCCACCGCGACGCCCTGGAAGGGCAGATCCAGGGCGGCATCGTGCAGGCCATGGGGTGGGGCGTCAGCGAGGCGCTGCCGCTCAAGGACGGCGTGCTGCAGAACCCCAGCTTCACCGACTACGTCATCCCGACGTCCGCCGACGTCCCGGCCATCAAGATCGACATCCTCGAGAGCGACGGCCCGGGCGGGCCGTACGGCGCCAAGGGGATCGGGGAGCCGTCGTTCATCCCGACTGCCTCGGCGATCCGCAATGCGGTGTGCGATGCGCTGGGGATCGACGTGGACACCCTGCCCCTGACGCCGCCGACCGTGGTCGCGGCGCTCGGGGACCGCCACCCCCACGCGTGGGTGCTGGAGGTCAAGCGATGAACGTGCTGCGACAGGCTCTGGAGTGGGTAGACGCCGGCCGGACCTGCGTCCTCGTGACGGTGGTGCAGGCCGAGGGCTCGGCGCCCCGCAAGCACGGCGCGCGGCTGGTGGTGGCCTCCGACGGCCAGGTCCTCGGGACCGTGGGGGGCGGGGAGGTTGAGGAGCGGGCGCTGGCCGAGGCCCGGGGGCTGCTGCAGTCCGCCGAAACCACCCGGATCGTCGAGCAGGTGGCAACCTGCGGCGGCACGGTGGGGCTGTTCTGCGAGAAGCTCCAGCCCGAGCGCCGCCTCGTCGTGGTCGGCGCCGGCCACGTCGGCGGGGCCGTGGCCGT
>JALOLB010000249.1 GCA_025456225.1 Thermoanaerobaculaceae bacterium | reverse complement strand
CACGCCCACCTGGCGCGCCAGCAGGATGTGCTCCCGCGTCTGCGGCATCGGGCCGTCCTCGGCCGACACCACCAGGATCGCGCCGTCCATCTGCGCCGCACCCGTGATCATGTTCTTCACGTAGTCGGCGTGCCCGGGGCAGTCCACGTGCGCGTAGTGCCGCGTTTCTGTCTGGTACTCCACGTGCGAGGTGGCGATCGTCAAGATCTTCATCTCGTTGCGGCGGCCGTGTGCAATCGAGGCCTTCGCCACCTCGTCGTACGCCTTGAACTCCGCCAACCCGCGCAGCGACATCACCTTCGTGATCGCCGCGGTCAGCGTCGTCTTGCCGTGGTCGACGTGCCCGATGGTTCCCACGTTGACGTGCGGCTTGGTGCGATCGAACTTCTGCTTGGCCATAACGCTATGCCTCCCTCTTTTCCCTGCGAGTTTGAGCCGAATCGACGGCCCCGGTCCGCGAGGTGACGGACCTGTTGGAACGACGTTGCGTTTGTGAAATGGAGCCCACGATCAGAATTGAACTGATGACCCCGTCCTTACCAAGGACGTGCTCTACCGCCTGAGCTACGTGGGCTCTCGCCAACGAACCACGCATACTGGAGCGGGAGACGGGATTCGAACCCGCGACCAACAGCTTGGAAGGCTGTGACTCTACCCCTGAGTTACTCCCGCACAAGACGAAAAGTGGTGCGGGCGGATGGATTTGAACCACCGTAGGGCATTGCCCGGCAGATTTACAGTCTGCTGCCATTGACCGCTCGGCCACACCCGCACCTTTCGGTTTCACTTTGGTGCCTGGCGCCACGGACTCATGCCTCACCCCGGTGGTGGAGCTGGCGAGGGGACTCGAACCCTTAACCTGCGGATTACAAATCCGCTGCTCTGCCAGTTGAGCTACGCCAGCCGAAGCAGGCCATGACACCCGTGTATCTCCCTCTGCCAAAGAACACCCAGCGGCACACGTCCGCCGGGAAGGACGGGTAGACTACCACAGGACGCGAGTAAGTCAAGAGTTGAGAGTCGAGAGTCGAGAGTCGAGAGTCACAACCGGCGCCGGAGCTTGGTGAGCCACGGGACCTTCCGGCGCTGTCGTGCGCCGGCGAAGGACGGTGGCCATGCTGGTCGGCAGGGCGGGGGGGACTCTTGACTCTCGACTCTTGACTCTCAACTGGTCTTGAGGGGGAACCGGCGGCGCCACTCCCAGGCGAGGATCCCGGCGGCCACGGAGAGGTTGAGGGACTCGACGCCGGCTGCCAGGGGGATCGCCACGGAGACATCCAGGGCAGCGCGGGTCTTGGCCCGCAGCCCTCCCGCCTCGGCACCCAGGCACAGCAGGATCCGGTCGGGGAGGTCGAAGCGCGACACGTCGTCCCCGCGGGCCTCGGCTCCGAGCACCCAGAACCCCGAGTCCTTGGCGGAGCGGGCGAAGTCGCCGAGCGATCCCACGTGCGCCACGCGGACCCTGGGCAGGGTCCCGGCCGCCACCTTGGCCGCAGCACCCCCGAGCGGAGGGGGGTGCGGGCCGCCAACGACCACCCCGCCCAGGCCGAGCCCGGCCGCGAGACGGACCGCCGCCCCGAGGTTGTGGCCGTCGTCGAGTCCATCGAGGGCCAGCAGGCACACCGGGGAGGGCAGGGTCAGCAGCTCATCCGCGTCGGCGAGTGGCGCCGGCGCGACCCGCGCCGCAAAGCCGTTGTGGGCCACCCCCGCCGCCGCCTCGTCGAGCTGCCTCCGGGGCACGGTTGCGAAGCGCACACCCCGGTGCCGGGCCGCCTGCAGCACCTGCTGGGCGCGCGGCCCACCCGCCCCGGCGGCCAGCCATACCAGCTCGACCCGGCAGGCCGGCGTCTCGAGGGCCGCCAGCACCGCGTGGAAGCCCACCACCCACTCAGGCCTGCTCAAGGGTCACCATCGCCATTGCCACGACACCCTCGCGCCGGCCCACGAAACCGAGCCCTTCGCAGGTCGTGGCCTTCAGTCCGACATCGTCCGGGCCCAGGTCGAGCAGCTCGGCCAGACGCGCGCGCATGGCCTCGCGGTGGGGACCGATGCGCGGCTGCTCCGCGAGCAGCGTGAGGTCGCAGTGCACCACGCGCATGCCCCGCTCCGCCGCGAGCCGGACGGCGTACGCCACGAAGACCGCCGAGGCCGCCCCCTTCCACCGGGGGTCGGACGGAGGGAAGTGCACGCCGATGTCACCGGCAGCGCAGGCGCCCAGGATCGCGTCGGTGACCGCGTGCAGCGCCACGTCGGCGTCGGAGTGGCCAGCGAGGCCGGTCTCCCCGGTGAGCTCGACCCCGCACAGCCACAGGGCGCGGCCCGCCGCGAACGGGTGCACGTCCACCCCCTGGCCGACTCGGACCCGCCGCGGGAAGGCGGCGGCCACCGCATCGAGATCCTCCCGCCGGGTCACCTTGACGTTGCGCGCATCGCCGGTCACAGCCTCCACCCTTCCTCCGACCGACTCCACCAGCGCCGCCTCGTCGGTCCACTCGGCGTCGCGTGCCACCGCCCAGGCTCGGCGCAGGATCTCCAGCCGAAAGCCCTGGGGGGTGAGGGCACGGGCCAGCCCGCGGCGGGGCACCGTCTCCTCGACCAGGCCGTCGGCGCCGACCCGCTTGACGGTGTCGGGGATCGGCGCGACGAGCAGCGCCGCACCACTGCGCCGGGCTGCCGCGGCGACCGCCCGCACGTCACCCCCCGGCACGAGCGGCCGCGCCCCGTCGTGGATCAGCACCACGCCGCCGTCGGACAGTCCGGTCGCCTCGACCCCGTTCCGCACCGAGTCCTGCCGGCGCGCCCCACCCGGGACCACGGCCACGCCACGAGGCCCGAAGCGTGTCCTCATCTCCCCCACCCGGTCGGGATGCGCGACGAGGATCGTCGGAGCCGAGAGAAAGGCGGCCTGCACGGCCCGGACCGCCCACTCGAGAACGGTGGCGCCCGCCAGCGGCTGGAGAAGCTTGTCGGCGCCAAAGCGGCGGGCCGAGCCCGCCGCCACGATCACCAGGGCGAGGTCCGGCGCGGTGCCAGTGTCGGTTGCCATGGTCGGCACGCCTCGCCCGGACGACGGCTCACACCTCCAGGATTTCCTTCTCCCGGGCGGCCACGGTCCGGTTGATCTCCTCGACGTGGTCGTCGGTGAGCTTCTGGACCTCCTCGAGACCGCGACGCATCTCGTCCTCGGAGATGGACTTGCCCTTCTCCATCTGCTTGAGCTCGTCGTTGGCCTCGCGCCTGACGTTGCGCACCGCCGTGCGGGCCCGCTCCGCATAGTCATGAGCGACCTTGACCAGCTCCTTGCGGCGCTCCTGGGTGGGCGGCGGCACGGGCAGCTTGATGATCTTGCCGTCGTTCATGGGGTTGAGGCCGAGGTTGGCCTTCTGGATGGCGTGCTCGATGGCCGGAATCAGGGTGGGGTCCCAGGGTTGGATGATGAGCAGGTTCGCGTCCGGCACGCCCAGGTTCGCCACCTGGTTGAGCGGCGTCGGAGTCCCGTAGTAGTCGACCCGCACCGGGTCCAGGATGGCCAGCGTGGCCCGTCCCGTGCGCAGGGAACGCAGCTCTTCGCGCAGGACCTCGAGGGCCTTGTCCATGCGCTGCTTGCTCTTCTTGACGGTCTCGCGCATTCGCTCTCCCATGCGGCCGGCCTGTCGCCCGGCCGCGCTCTGACCTTGAATTGTATCGCGAGCGGTGTCATGAACAACAGTGGCGGCCGCAAAAGACCGGCCGCCACCACGATCATGAGCCCCGGGGCGCTGCCCCTCAGGCGGTGATGGTGGATCCGATGTCCTCGCCCAGGATCACCCGCCGGATGTTGCCAGGCACCCGGATGTTGAAGATGCGGATCGGGATACACGAGTTCTGGCAGAGCGACACGGCGGCCGCGTCCATCACCTGCAGACCGCTCTCGAGCATGTACTGGTAGCTTGCGGTCTTCAACAGCGTGGCAGCCGGGTCCCGGTTCGGGTCGGCGGTGTACAGCCCGTCCACCTTGGTCGCCTTGAGCAGCGCATCGACGTGCATCTCGGACGCCCGCAACGCGGCCGCGGAGTCCGTCGTGAAGAAGGGGTTGCCGGTACCGGCCGCAAAGATCACCACGCGGCCCTTTTCCAGGTGCCGCACCGCGCGCCGCCGGATGAAGGGCTCGGCCACCGCGCGCATCTCGAGGGCGGTCATGACCCTCGTGATGCAGCCGCGGCGCTCGAGGGCATCCTGCAGCGCCAGGGCGTTGATGACGGTCGCCAGCATCCCCATGTAGTCACCGGTCACCCGGTCCAGCCCCTGCTCGGTCGCGGCGATCCCCCTGATGATGTTGCCGCCTCCGATGACGATCGCCACATCGACTCCCAGGGAGCGCACGTCGGCGATCTCCGCCGCCAGGGCCGGCAGGATCTCCCGGGCGATGCCGAAGGGCTGGCTGCCCATCAGCACCTCGCCCGAGAGCTTGAGGAGCACGCGGCGGTAGGCCGGCTCGCTCATTGCGCGGCAGCCGCTCCCTCGCCCAGCTTGAAGCGGAGGAACCGGACCACGGGCACGTCACCCTTGGCCTTCAGCATGGCCCCGACGGTCTGGGCCGGGTCCTTGACGAAGGGCTGCTCGAGCAGGCAGACCATCTCGTAGAACTTGGCCACCTTGCCGTCGGCGATCTTGTCCAGCACCTGCGCCGGCTTGCCGGCGGCGGACGCCTGGGCGCGCGCGATCTCGCGCTCCTCGTTGATCACGTCGGCCGGGACCTCGTCCGACCGCACGAAGCGCGGCTCGGCCGCGGCGATGTGCATGGCGACGTCCTTGACCGTCTCCTCGTCGGCGCCTGCGCCGAGCTCGACCAGCACGCCGATCTTGCCGCCCATGTGCAGGTAGGAGCCGATCTGCATGCCGTCCCCGGCGCCCAGATATGCAATGCGCGACAGCAGGATGTTCTCGCCGATCTTGGCGATCCTGGCCGCCACGGCCTGCTCGACCGTGTGCCCGGGATCGAAGCTCGCCGGACGCTGCATCGCCGCGGCCAGGTCGGTCAGCCGCTCGGCCAGCACCTGGTCGGCGATGCCCTTGACGAAGCCCTGGAACTCCTCGGTGCGCGCCACGAAGTCGGTCTCGCAGTTGACCTCGACCATCGCTGCCCCGCGCCCGTCGGACGCCACCGTGATCGCCACCAGGCCGTCCTTGGCGGCGCGACCCGCCTTCTTCGCGGCCGCGGCGAGGCCCTTCTTCCGCAACACCTTCACGGCCTCATCGATGTCGCCGTTGGCCTCGGCCAACGCCCGCTGGCAGTCCATCATCCCCGCGCCGGTCTTCTCGCGAAGCTCCTTCACCATTGCCGCCGAAATCGCCATCTCGTCCTCCAAAAAACCAGGCCAGGTAGCGCTAAGCTCCTGGCCAGTCACAAGCTCCAGAAACCGGGGCCGGTGTCGGCCCCGCGACACTTAGCGCTTCTCGTACAGCTCCGCGTCCTCGTCGTACTCCTCGAACGTCTCGTCGAGGGAGGGCAGCGCACCCTCCTCGCCCTCGGCCGGACGGCCTGTCAGCCCGGCCGCAGCCATCCGCTCCGCCTCCTCCGCCGCGCCCCTCCCCTCGATCATCGCCTGACCCTCCATGACGGAGTCGGCGACGCGCGAGGTGAAGAGCTTGATGGCGCGAATCGCGTCATCGTTGCCGGGGATCGGGTAGTCCACGAGATCCGGGTCGCAGTTGGTGTCGACGACGGCCACCACCGG
>JALOLB010000049.1 GCA_025456225.1 Thermoanaerobaculaceae bacterium | reverse complement strand
AAGTACGTGCAGCGCCACCGCGCGTTCGCCGGCGCGGCGGCGGCGGTGGCGATCGCGCTCGTGGGCGGCGCGATCGGCACCACCTGGGGCTGGGTCCGCGCCCGCGCGGCCGAGCGCCTGGCGACCGCCGAGGCCCAGGAGGCCCGGCGCCAGACCGCCATCGCCACGGCGACGTACACCTTTCTCGCCGAGGACCTCCTCATGGCCGTGGCGCCGACGGGAGGCGCCGGCCGGGGGCGTAACGTGACGATGCGCGAGGTGCTCGACGAGGCGGCCCGGCGCCTGCAGCGCGACACCGCGACCGGCGGGCGCTTCGCCGCCGAGCCGCTCGTCGAGGCGTACCTCCGCTCGGCCATCGGCATCACCTACGCCGAGCTCGGCGAGCACGCCGCCGCCGAGCCGCACCTCGTGCGGGCGCTCGAGCTGCGCCGCCGTGCCGTCGCGGGCGACGCCTGGAACACCGTGAACTCCCTCACCAGCCTTGGCGCCCTGCGGTGGAAGCAGGGGAGACTGGCCGAGGCCGAGCCGCTCTATCGCGAGGCGTACGAGATGGGGACGCGCCTCGGCCCGGACGACGAGGCCACCCTGCTGGCGGAGCTGAACCTCGCCACGCTCTTCCGCTCGCAGGGCCGCTACAGGGAGGCGACGCCCCTGATCGAGCGCAACGTCGAGGCCAAGCGCCGGGTGCTCGGCCCGGAGGCGGGCGCCACCCTCGACACCGTGTCGAACCTCGCGAACCACTACCAGGAGACCGGCGATCCCGCGCGCGCCGAGGGGTTGCGGCGCCCGGCCCTCGAGGTGCGCCGGCGGGTGTTCGGCGAGAAGGCCCCCGGGACGATCAGCGACCTCAACAACCTGGCGAACGACGTCGCGCTGCAGGGCCGCTTCGAGGAGGCCGCGGCACTGAACACGAAGGTCCTGGCGCTCAAGGCGGAGGTGTACGGCCCGGAGCACCCGTCGACGCTGAACACGTTGAACAACATCGCCGAGGTGTACGACCTGACGGGTCGTGACGCCGAGGCCGAGGCGATGCACCGCCGCACGCTCGCCGGTCGACTGAGGGTCCTCGGCCCGGCCCACCAGCGCACCCTGCAATCGGAGGAGCGGCTCGCCGCCGTGCTCGAGCGGCGTGGCCGGTACGCCGACGCCGTGCGCCGGGCCGCGGCCGCGCTGGACGTGGCACGGGCAAAGCTCGGCGACGACCACCCCGTCACCCTCGACCTGCGCATCACCCACGCCCTCGCGCAGATCGGGCTCGGCCAGCCGGCCCGGGCCGAGTCGTTGCTGCGGCAGGTGCTGGCGGCCATCGCGGCCCGCGAGGCCCGCGGCGAGGACGCGGGCGACGCCGAAGGCGTCAAGCAGGACGCGTCGCTGTACCTCGGGGTGGCGCTGGCGGCCCAGGACCGGTTCGTCGACGCGGAGGCTCGGCTCGTGGAGGGCATGTCGGGAGAGCCCAGGGTCGGGGCCGAGGCGCGGCGCGCGGCCGCCTTCATGGCTCGGTTCTACGACGACTGGCAGCGAGCGCAGCCCGACCCGTCGCGCGCGGCGAAGGCCGCGGAGTGGCAGGCGAAGCTCGACGAGCTGACGACGGGAGCGCCTGGCCCGCCCGCGGGCACTGGTCCGCGTTGACAGGACAGGTCACCCGGACACGCTGCCACCCCATTCCAGCAGCATCCTCCGCGGCGCCCTCGGCCAGGTGCTCGCGCACCGCACGCAGGACCTGTGCGTGCTCGCCGTCGGCCGCGAGCGAGGGCGCGGAGAGCGCGACGAGCCCCGAACAGACAGGAGCTGTGGGCGATCCATCTCGCTACGCGGCGGGGGCTCGGGACAGGCTGCCACCGTGACCGTCCCCTCCACCCTCCCGGGGCGGCAATGGGCTGCGGGGATGGGTGGCAGTGGAGCGGGTGGTGTGCCAGACTGGGAGCCAGCGATGTCGGAGGGAGGGTTGGCCATGCGATTCGCGACTCCGGCCCATGAGCAGACCTTCACGAAGGTCGGGACCTACCTCAGGGAGCTGTTCGGCGACAAGGTGGAGCAGATGGAGGACAAGCCGCAGTTCCTCCTGGCGCGAGGCAGCGCCGCCGCCTCCATCGCGGTCTTTCCCCGCGGCAGCGACACGGTCGTGTCGGTGCGGGCCTGGGTGGTGTTCGGGGCGCGCATTACCCTCGAGCTCTGCCAGTTCCTGCTGCGCGAGAACAGCCGGCTGCAGTTCGGCGCCTTCGGGCTCGCGGGGGACGACGACATCTTCTTCCGCTACAGCCTGGTGGGCTCCACCATCAACCGCGAGGAGCTCGAGGCGGCGGTGCTCACGGTGCTGGGCACCGCCGACGACTTCGACGACGTCATCAAGACCCGTTTCGGCGGGCAGCGCGCCGCGGACGTGGTGCGGGAGGACGCGCCGTGAGGAGCCTCGCGGGAGCACTGGTGGCGGTGATGCTGGCGGCGTCCGGGTATGCCCAGAAGGCCGGGCCGCCGGGAGGCTGGCAGACGCGGGTCGGAGCCGACCACGCTCTGGTGGGGGTGATCTGGGATGTCCAGGCCGGTCGGGTGATCGACGAGCCCACCCTGGTGGCACGGTTGGCAAGGGCCCGGTTCGTGCTGCTGGGTGAGAAGCACGACAACCCCGACCATCACCGGCTGCAGGCGCGGGTTTTCTCGGCCCTCCTGGAAGCGGGACGGAAGCCCGCCCTGGCGTTCGAGATGCTCGACGGGGACGACGCCCCGGCGGTGCAAGCCTTCCTGGCCGGCAAGCCGGCTGACGCCGCCGGGCTGGGTGCCGCCGTGGGGTGGGACACGAAGTCCTGGCCGGCGTGGGCGTGGTACCAGCAGATCGCCGACCTGGCTGTCCGGGCCGGGTTGCCGATCGTTGCCGCCAACCTTCCCGATCGCCTGGCACGGGCCGCGGCCCGGCAGGGCCTCGGTGCCTTTCCGCCCGAGATGGTAAAGTCCCTCGGGCTTGGCGAACCGTTGGCTGAACCCGTGCGGGCAGCGATGGCCAGGGAGATTGCAGATTCCCACTGTGGCTTCGCGCCCCCGGGGATGGTCGAGCCGATGATCCTGGTGCAGCGCGCCCGGGACGCCCACATGGCAGCGGCGGTCCAGAAGGGCGCAACCAGCGACGGAGCTGTGCTCATCACCGGGTTCGGCCACGCCCGGACCGACCGGGCTGTACCGCCGCACCTCCTGCGCGGCGAGGCCGTGGTTGCCAGCCTGGCCTTCCTGGAGGTCCAGACGGGCAAGGAGTCGGTTCCCTCCTACGCGGACGACCTCGATGCGTCGACCCTGCCGTTCGACTTCGTGTGGATGACGCCGCGAGTCGACGATCTGGACCCGTGCGAGAAGTTCAAGGCCAAGCTCGAGAAGCTGAAGGCGGCCCAACCCGCGGCGACGCCCGTGCCGGCTCCCTGACGTCGGGAGAAGCGGCATGGCTCCAGCCCGGCTTGCGGCCTCATCCGTCCTGACAGACCGGCTCAGGGTCCCGCGCAGGCCAGTGGTGCCGCACGCAGCGTTTCTGACGCTCGAACTGGCGCTGGTGGCAACCCTGGCCCTGAGCGTCGTGTCCTCGTGGGGGCAGGTGCGTCCCGCTCCCGAACCCGCCTCGCCAGCGACCGCCAGCCAGGAAGGGGTACGCGATCCCTACACCGTACAGGTCACCCCGGAGATGCGCCACCACCAGGCGTGGGACGACGGGTTGTACTTCGGAGGCGCCGTCCTCGGCTGGCTGGTGCTCCTCGGGGTCCTGGGGCTCGGGGTCTCGCGGCGAGTGCGGGACCTGGCCGCGCGGGTGACGGCGCGTCCGCTCTGGCTTGGGATGGCGACCTTCGGCCTGCTGAGCGTGGTCCTCTTCATCGTCATGCTGCCGTTCGAGGTCCTGGAGGGCTTTGTCGTCCCCCACCGCTTCGGGCTGTCGGCGCAAGGCTTCGGGGGGTGGCTCGCGGATCACGCCAAGGCCCTGCTGGTGGAGGTCGTCATCGGGGCGCCGGTGGCCGCCCTGGCGCTCGCGGCGATCCGCCGCTTCCGGCGCTGGTGGCTCGCCCTGTGGCTGGGCGCCGTACCACTCGTCGCACTCCTGATGGTGGTGGCGCCGGTGGTGCTGGACCCGGTGTTCAACGACTTCCGGCCCCTGCGAGACGCATCGCTGCGGGTTGAGCTCGAGGAGCTGGCCGGCCAGGCGGGGATCGTGGGCGGGCGCCTCTATGAGGTCGACAGGTCGAGGCAGACCAGAACCATGAACGCCTACGTCAACGGCCTCGGGCCGACCACGCGCATCGTGTTGTGGGACACGATCATCGCCGGTCTCGACCGCGCCGAGCTGCGCTTCGTGATGGCCCACGAGATGGCGCACTACGTGCTCGGGCACGTCTGGTACGGCCTTGCCGCGGTGCTCGGGACGCTCGGGGTGGCATGCTGGGCCGGGCAGCGGGTGGTGGACGCGGCGACCCGACGGTGGGGGCCGCGGTGGGGGTTCCTGGTGCCCTCCGACCCGGCTGCCCTGCCCCTGCTGCTGCTGGTGCTGGGGGTTGTGGTCTTCCTTGCCACACCCGCGCTCAACGCCGTGTCGCGGACCATGGAGCACCACGCCGACACGTTCGCCGTCGAGCTGACGCGCGACGGCGACGCCGGGGCACGTGCCTTCGTCAAGCTGGCGGAGGGCTCCAAGAAGCTGCCCGACCCGCACCCCCTGATCCGTTTCCTGCGCTACGCCCACCCCACCATCACCGAGCGCATCGCCTTCTGTCGCTCCTACCGCCCGTGGGAGAGTGGACAACCCAACAGGAGCTTCAAGCCCTACCCCTGATCCTCGGTGCCCTCCCGGTGCCAGAGGTTCTTCTCCTGCAGCGCCTCCTCGGCCCGGGCGACGCCGTTGCGGAACTCGTCCCAGAGCTCGGGGGTGATGGTCACGCCCTTCTTGGTGGGGGCCAGCTCGCCGTTGGCATCCTCGTAGAACAGGCGGATGTCGACATAGGTGCGGCCCTTGAAGGTGGACAGGGAGATGCGGAGCGTCTCCTCGGCGTTGCGCTTGAACTCGTGCAGGATCTTGCGGTCGTCAGCCATGCGGTACTCCCAGCGGCGGAGTCTAGCAGGCTCCGGTCCTCAGCCGGGGAACCTCAGATGGGTCCGTCGCGAGAGGGCGGAGATGCCGATGATGGTGGGCGCACGGAGGGGTGAGCACCCGAGGCGTACGTGACCTGTACGCCGCAGGGTGCGATCCCCGAGTACGCCCGCCAGCGCGGCAAGATCCGCCCTCGCAGCAGGAACCATCTGAGGTTTCCCGGCTCAACCCGGGTAGACGAAGCTGAGGTCCAGGACCACGTCCGGGTGCAGGCTCTGCTTCACCGGACAGGTATTGGCGGTGTGCTCGAGCCGAGCCCGATCGGCAAGCGAGATGGTGCGCCCGGCAGGGAACGTGACGGTGACGGCGAGGCTCCCGACGCGGCGCACCCCCGCCGTCGCCATCTCCTTGACCACGTGCACGCGCGTGCCGGCAAGGTCGAGCCCCTGCCGGCGCGCCACCAGACCCATCACCGTCACCAGACAGGCGCCCAGGGAGGTGGCCAGCAGATCGGTGGGGGAGAACGCCTCGCCCTTGCCGCCGTTGTCGACGGGGGCATCCGTCCGCAGGGTCTGCCGGGACGGGCCGTGCACCGCCTCACAGTGCAGGTCGCCGTCGTAGGTGATGTCGATCTCCACTGCCATGGTGTGCCCCCGTGGCGGGCATTTTAGCGCCCCCCGGGATCAGTCGAGAGTCAAGAGTCGAGAGTCCCCGCCCACCCAGTGCAACCCTGTGCCACTGAGAAGAACTGAGGGGCTGGGACCGCAACCCACTGCATGCAGCTCCCAATCCGGGTGGAGCGCAGGACGCGGGAGGGGGAGACTCTCGACTCTTGACCTTCGACTCTCGACCGGGTGGTCGGTGGAAGGGGGTCACGCCTTGGGGTGGGCCTTCCGGTAGGTCTCCATGAGGTGGGCGAGGTCCAGGTGGGTGTAGCGCTGGGTGGTGGACAGGGAGGCGTGCCCGAGCAGCTCCTGGATCGCGCGCAGGTCCATGCCGGCCTCCAGCAGGTGGGTGGCGAAGGCGTGGCGCAGGGTGTGGGGGTGCAGGTGGTGGATCGAGGCGATGCGGTGCACCGCGGCGTCGACGATGCGCCGGAGGGAGCGGTCGGACAGCCGTCCGCCGCGCTGGTTCACGAACAGCGGCTCGCCAGGATCGTGGGTAGCCACCGCGGCGCGCCATGCAGCCCGGGCGGGCAGATAGGCACGGATCGCCGCCACGGCCGGGTGTCCGAACGGCACCACCCGCTCCTTGCCTCCCTTGCCGCGCACCCGGACCAGACGCCGCCCGAGGTCCACGTCGTCGAGGTCGAGCCCCACCAGCTCGGCCGCCCGCAGCCCGGAGCCGTAGAGGAGCTCGAGGGCGGCGCGGTCGCGGCGGCCGGCCGGGGTGTCGTCGAGGGCACCCAGGAGATCCCCGACCTGGGAGACGGTGACCACTTCCGGCAGCTTCTTCGGGGCGCGCGGGGTGGGCACCACCCGGGCGGGGTTGGTGGCCACCACACCCTCGCGGGCCAGCAGCCGGAAGTAGGTCCGCAGCGCCCCGAGCGCGCGCTGCACCGAGACGCGCGACAGCTTGCGCGAGTGCAGGTCGGCGAGGTAGGCGCGCACCATGCCGGGCGTCACGGCAGCCGGCGACACGCAGCTCATCTCGGCCTCGGCAAACGCCCGGAACGACGCCACCTCGCGCTCGTAGGCCCGCAGGGTGTGAGGGGAGAGGTTGCGCTCGTCGCGCAGGTAGGCGGTGAGCTCGTCGAGGCGCCAGGACACGCGCCGAGTGTAGTACAGCGAATCAGCACATCAGTGGAGCCGCTTGCAATACTCTCAGCGCTCTGTTCCTCCCCCTCGCCCCCGCAGGGGGTGCAAGCCCTTGTGAATGAGTAAGAAAGCGCCCCTCACCCTATCCCTCTCCCCGCTTCGCGGGGTGAGGGGATCGGAGCGGTAGCCCTCGAGAGGTCGGATTTTGCAAGAGGCTCAGTGGATCAGCCAGTCAGCAAGGGACGAGGTCCTCTCGCTGGGTGTTGGTTCGCATCTGATGACTACCTGATTCGCTGCCGTACACTGAAACGGGGTGGCAACGATGGCGCAGAGCGACTTCGCGGGGGTTGCAGCGGCACTGCCGGAGGCGGCGCGGGCGGAGCGGGAGCGACCGTTCTGGGAGACACTTGTCGGCCAGCACGGATGGCGGTGGGTTCTGGACGCAGGGTGTGGGGGAGGCTTCCATCTGCGCCTTCTGCAAGGTCTTGGGGTGCGCGCCGTTGGCCTCGACCTGGCCGTTGCGCCTCTGGCCTCCCAGCGAGGAGCGCCCGTGCTCGCCGGCGACGTTCTCGCCGTGCCCCTTCGGCCGGTCCGCTTCGACGCCGTGCTGTGCCTGGGCAACACCTTCTCGCTGCTGGCCGACCGCGAGGCCCAGCGGAGGGCGTTGCGGGCCCTCGGGGAGCTACTGGCACCGGGGGGGATGCTGCTGGTGCAGGCGGAGGACGCCGGTACCACCGTCAGGGACGGACCGTGCCTGCGAACCCGGAGGCTGCCGGGCGGAGGCGTGCACGTGCGGGTGTTCGAGCGGCGCGGGAGCCGCGTCCGCATGCTCGCGGGTGTTGCGGACCCGGGCGGGGACGCCGCGCTCCAGGGTGTGTGGCTGCTGCCCACCGACGCCTCCCGTCTCGCGTCGATGGCCCGCCCTCTCGGCATGGTCGAGGTCGAGCTGCCGGCGCCGCCCGCCGGCGCGCCTGGCAGTTGGTGGCTCGGCCTGTGCCGGCGGGACGTCACGCGTTGAGAGTGCCGGGTTTGGAGCCCAGACCTCGTGCTGTCCCTCTCGACTCGTGACTTTCGACTCTCGACTGGTCGGGCGGAGGCAAGGCACAATGAGGCGTGGACACCACCGCGCTGACCCGGGCCCTGCGGCGCACGCCGCTGTTCGAAACGCTGCAGGATGCAGCTCTGAGCGAGATTGTCGGGCTGACGAGCGTCCATCGCCTGGAGCGCGGTGAGGTGTTGTTCTGGGAGGGCGATCCCGCCACCTTCCTCCCGGTGGTGCTGAGCGGACGCGTGAAGCTGTTCCGCTCCGATTCGGAGGGGCGGGAGCAGGTCCTCCACGTCATGCGTGCCCCGGCATCGTTTGCCGAGGCCGCGGTGTTCGGCCCGGGGATCTTCCCGGCCACCGCCCAGGCGCTCGAGCCGGGGACTGTGGCCCGCGTCGCCTCAGGCGAGCTGGTGGCCCTGCTGCGTCGGCGCCCCGAGGTCGCCCTGGCCATCCTGACCTCGTTCTCGCTCTGGATGCGGCGCCTCGTCGACCTCATCGACGGCCTGGCGCTCCGTAGCGTCGAGGAACGGGTTGCCGCCTACCTGTGGTCGGCGTTCGTGCGCTCGGGGCTCACCACCCTTCAGGGCGCGACGCTCCGCCTGGAGGAGCCCAAGCACGTGGTGGCGTCGCTGTGTGGCACCGCCCCGGAGGTACTGTCCCGCACCTTCCGGCGCCTCGAGCGAAGCGGCGTGGTGCGTGTCGAGGGACCGCAGGTCGTGCTGCTCGACCCCGAAGCCCTGGCGACGCTCGCCGGTGCGTGATCACCCGAAAGAAGAACGAGGCATCAACCTGGACCCGGACCTGTTGCCAGCAGAACAGTGTTCGAGTCCACAGGAAGGAATCCAAGCTCTCAGGGGGTCGGGTCAAGGGGAGTGATCGCGGTCCAGGTTCAAGAAGAGGAAGAGACGGGCTGCGCGCGATGCGGGTGGGTGGGGAATGCCCCGCCCGGGTGTATGCTTCCCGGTCCTGGGGGCAAGCATGGTGCGCATCCTTTTCGTGGGGGACGTCGTGGGCAAGGTGGGGCGGCAGGCCCTGGCCGAGCACCTGCGCCGCCTGCAGACCGAGTTGGCCGCCGACCTCACGATCGTCAACATCGAGAACGCCGCCGGCGGGTTCGGTCTGACCGATGCCGTGTGGGCCGAGATCAAGCGTCTGCCGATCGACGTGTACACCTCCGGGAACCACATCTGGGACAAGAAGGAGACGGTGCCGATGCTGGACGCCGAGCCTCGCCTCCTACGCCCCGCCAACTACCCGCCGGGCAACCCCGGTCGCGGCATGTGCACGGCGACCACCCGCTCCGGCGTGCTGGTGACGGTCATCAACCTCCAGGGGCTGACCTTCATGACCCCCATCGAGAGCCCCTTCGTGACCGCCGACCGGCTGCTCGCCGACACCTCGGGCCAGGGCAAGGTCATCATCGTCGACATGCACGCCGAGGCGACGTCGGAGAAGCAAGCGTTGTCGTGGTACCTCGACGGCCGGGTGAGCGCCGTGCTCGGCACCCACACCCATGTGCCCACGGCCGACGAGCGCATCCTCCCCAACGGCACCGCCGCGATCACCGATGTCGGGATGACCGGTCCGTACGAGGGCATCATCGGCTTCAAGCCGCGGCCGGTGCTGGAGCGGTTCCTGTACGCCACGCCGCGCGCCTTCGAGACGGCCACGGGTGGCGCCGCGGTGTGCGGCGCCCTGGTCGAGGTCGACGAGCAGACCGGCCGTGCCCTGCGCATCGAGCGGGTGCGCCGGGACGGGATTCGCGCCCAGTGATCTCCGTGCTCATCACCGCCCGTGACGAGGCGGAGATGTTGCCGGGAGCCCTGGCCAGTGTCGCCGGGTGGGCTGCCGAGATCGTGGTGGTGGTCGACCCCCGGACCACCGACACCACCCGGGAGGTCGCCGCCGCAGCCGGGGCGCGTGTGCTCGACCACGCCTTCGAGTCGAGCGGTGCCCAGTGCAACTGGGGTCTCGGCCAATGCGAGACGCCGTGGGTCCTCGTCCTGGATGCCGACGAGCGGGTCACGGCGAGCCTCCGGGACGAGATCACCGCGCACCTGCAGCGTCCTGGACCGGCAGCCTACTCGGTGCGCCGCACGAACTTCGCCTTCGGCCGGCGCCTGCGGTGGGGCGACTGGGGCGGGGACCGGGTGGTCCGCCTGCTGGCACGGGGACGTGCCCGATTCGTCGAGCGGGCGGTGCACGGTGCCGTCGAGGCGGAGACGGTGGGGCGCCTCAGGGGTGTCCTGGAGCACCAGACCCTGCGCTCGCTCGCGCAGTATCTGCCGAAGCTCGACGACTACGCCGCGCGCGGGGCGGCCGACCTGCTGCAGGCCGGCTCGCGACCGACCGTGGCGAGGGCTTGCCTGCATGCGACGTGGCGGCTTCTGCGCGGGCTGGTGCTCCGCCTCGGCTTTCTGGACGGTTGGCCGGGGGTAGTGGTGGCCATCCTTGGCGCCTGGGGCACCTTCCTGAAGTGGGTGCGGGCGTGGGAACCCACGACGAGCGCGCGCCCACGTCCGTAGAACGGGCGTGAACAGCCTCCCCGGTCGCCTGCTGATCGATCTCCCGAACTGGCTTGGCGACTTCGTCCACGCATTGCCGGCGGTTCAGGCGCTGCTGGCCGCCAACCGGCACGGGGAGACCACCCTGCTGGTTCCGAGCTCCCACGCGAGGCTGGCCGGTGCTCTTGGCGCGCAGGTGCTGGCCCGACCTGCCGGTGCCGGCTGGCACTGGTCCAGACACCTTCCAGGTCCCGGCTTCGACGTCGCCTTGACGGCGCGGCACAGCGTCCGCGCCAAGCTCCTGCTGGTGGGAGTGGACGCCTCCCGGAAGCTGGCCAGCCGTGGCCGGGGCACGGCCTGGCTCGGCCTCACACCCTTCGTGGTGAACCGTCGCCGCCACCAGCGTCACGACCTGGACGAGGCGCTCGAGGGGCTCGGTGTCCCAGCGGTCCAGGAGGGGCCGACTGCCCTTCCCGTGTCCCCCCCGGTCTGTCGCTGGGGCCAGCGCGCTCGACACGTTCTCGTGGGGAGCGAGCGCGCGGCGGTGCTGCTTCCAGGGGCTTCCCACCAGCCTGCCAAGCGCTATCCCCCGGAGCGATTCGGGGAGGTGGGCGCCACCCTCATTGCGGCGGGGTGGCGCGTGCTCGTGGCGGGTGGCCCCGGCGAGGAGAGCCTGCTCGCGCTGGTGGCGGCCACCTGCGGGGCGGCGGTCGTTCCGACCTCCTGGAGCCTCGATCGACTGGCCGGTCTCCTTGCGTGCTGCCAGGCCGCGGTGGGCAACGACTCGGGCCTCACCCACCTGGCGGCGGTGGTGGGGTGCCCCACCGTGATGCTCTTCGGGCCCACCGACCCGCGCCGTACCGGCGCCGTGGGTGGGGCTCGGGTGCTGCGGGAGACCGGCGTTGCCGGGCTGGGGAGGTTGTGCCCGCAGCGGGTGGCGTGGGCGGTGCAGGCGCTGGAAGGCTGGCAGGGCTTGCACGTGTCGCCAAACGACGCTATGATCTCCGTTGGCAGTGGGCCGCTAGCTCAACTGGCAGAGCAAGAGACTCTTAATCTCTAGGTTCAAGGTTCGACTCCTTGGCGGCTCACCACTTTGTCACCCCCGCGAAAGTGGCGGAACCGGTAGACGCGCGAGACTTAGGATCTCGTGGGGAAACCCATGGGGGTTCGAGTCCCCCCTTTCGCACCAACAGGAGAGAGCATGGCCTACAAGATCGAACGTCCTTCCCCGTGCCGGGTCGTTGTCAGCGCCACGGTGCCTGCGGCCGAGGTCCAGGCGGAGCGCGAGCACATCCTGGCCGGCGTGGCCCGTCGGGCGGCGGTGCCCGGCTTCCGTCCCGGCAAGGCGCCGCGGTCCCTGGTGGAGCGCCGCTACGCGGAGGACATTCGACAGGAGGTCGAGGAGCACCTGCTGCGACATACCTGGCAGGCCGTGCGGGAGGGCGAGAAGCTCCGCCCCGCCACTCCTCTTGGTGTCCGAGAGGTGAGCTGGAAGGACGATGGAAGCCTCGATCTGTCAGGTGAGTTCGAGGTCTTCCCCGAGGTCGAGCTGGTGGGTGTCGAGGGGTTCGTCCCGCCGCCATTCGACCTCACCCCGAGCGCCGAGGAGGTCGAGAAGGCGCTGGAGGCTCTCGTCGACCGCCAGTCCACCTGGGAGCCGCTGGAGGACACCGCCGCCGAGGACGGGATGCTGGTCGAGGCCGAGGTGTGGGGCTCCTTCCCGGGAGGCGAGCGCGAGCCGTTCCACGAGGAGCGGTCCCTCTTCGTCGTGGGCGCGCAGGAGGTCTTCCCCGAGATCGAGGCGGCAGTGGTCGGTCACAAGCCGGGTGAGGAGGTCACGACCCAGCGCCAGGTGAGCCACGGCGAGGGCGAGGACCAGCACCAGGACACGGTGGACTACCGGGTGGCGATCCGCAGCGTGCGCCGCAAGCGCCGGCCGGAGCTCGGCGATGACTTCGCAGCATCGCTGGGGCTGGAGGGTGGCCTTGCGGCCCTGCGCGAACGTGTCGAGGCGGACCTCGGCCAGCAGAAGCAGCGGGTGCGTTTCGAGCGGTGGCGGGAGTCCCTGCTCGAGCACCTCTCTGGCGGTCGCCCGCTCGACCTGCCCGAGACGCCGGTCGAGGAGGACACCCGCAAGGAGATCATGGACTTCGCGCGCTCGCTGGCGGAGCGTGGGATCGACCCCGAGAAGGCGAGCCTGGACTGGGAGAAGGTGGGTGCGGAGCTGCGGACTCGGGTGGAGACCCGGATGCGCGCCGAGCTGCTGCTGGACGCCCTGGCGGATGCCCTGGACGTGACGGTCGGAGAGCGCGAGGTCGACCGCGAGGTCCAGCGCCAGGCGTCGCGCATGGGGGTGCCCTTTGCCGAGGTTCGGGGTAATCTGCTCAAGTCGGGTGGTCTCGGGCGCGTGGCCGCGATGATGCGGCGTGAGAAGGCGGTGGAGCAGGTGCTGCGGCCGCACCTCGAGGCCCCGGGAGCGTGAGCATGCTGATTCCCATGGTCATCGAGCAGACCGGTCGGGGCGAGCGCGCCTTCGACATCTTCTCCCGCCTTCTCAAGGACAATGTCATCTTCCTGGGAGAGCCGATCGACGACCACATCGCCTCGGTGGTGATCGCGCAGATGCTCTTCCTCGAGGCGGAGAGCCCCGAGCGGGACATCGTGGTGTACATCAACTCGCCGGGTGGCTCGATCTCGGCGGGCCTCGCGATCTACGACACGATGCAGTACGTCAAGCCCGACGTGATGACCATCTGCATGGGCATGGCCGCCTCGATGGGGGCCGTGCTGCTGGCCGGGGGCGCCAAGGGCAAGCGCTACGCCCTCCCCCACTCGCGGGTGCTCATCCACCAGCCGCTCATGTTCGGGCTGGGCGGGCAGGCCACCGACATCGACATTCATGCCAAGGATATCCTCCGTCTGCGCCAACGCCTCAACGAGATCCTCGCCCTCCACACCGGGCAGCCCCTGGAGAAGATCCACGCCGACACCGAGCGCGACTTCATCCTCGAGGCGGGCGAGGCGGTGGCGTACGGGCTGGTCGACAAGATCATCGACCGCCGGGAATAGCCATGCTGGGCTGGCGTTGCGCAGGCGGGGTGTAGAATGGGCATGGGGTCCACGTCGTGGTGAGTCGCGAATCTGCCTCTGATCTCTTGCGTTGCAGCTTCTGCAACAAGACGCAGCGTGAGGTGCGCAAGCTGATCGCGGGTCCGAACGTCTACATCTGCGACGAGTGCGTGGACATCTGCCTGGACATCATCGCCGAGGACCGGGCGCGCGAGGCACGCGAGTCGCGGCGCTCTCTCCCCAAACCCGAGGAGATCAAGCGCTTCCTGGACGGGTACGTGATCGGCCAGGAGCTGGCCAAGAAGAAGCTGGCGGTGGCGGTCTACAACCACTACCGGCGCATCGACTACATGTCCCACGCGGCGCGCTCGGACGTCGAGCTGGTCAAGGCCAACATCCTCCTCATCGGTGCCACCGGTACCGGCAAGACCCTCCTCGCCCAGACCCTGGCCAAGCTCCTGGACGTGCCGTTCACGATCGTCGACGCCACCACCCTCACCGAGGCTGGCTACGTCGGCGAGGACGTGGAGAACATCCTGCTGCGCCTGTACCAGGCGGCCGAGGGCGATCGCGAGCGCACCGAGCGGGGCATCGTCTACATCGACGAGATCGACAAGGTCGCCCGCAAGCAGGACTCCCCCTCGATCACCCGGGACGTCTCCGGCGAGGGTGTGCAGCAGGCGCTGCTCAAGATCCTCGAGGGCACGGTGGCCAACGTGCCGCCCCAGGGCGGGCGCAAGCACCCCCACCAGGAGTTCATCCAGATCGACACCACGAACATCCTCTTCATCTGCGGGGGGGCCTTCGTCGGGCTGGAGGACATCATTGCCCGGCGGCTCAACCAGAAGGCGATCGGTTTCCAGGCTCACATCCTGACGGCCGAGGAGCGCTCGGCGTCCGAGCTGCTCGCCCAGGTGCACCCCGAGGATCTGATCAAGTACGGGATGATCCCCGAGTTCGTGGGCCGCGTGCCGGTGGTGTCCTCCCTGCAGGAGCTGGATCGCCAGGCTCTGGTGCGCATCCTCAAGGAGCCGAAGAACTCCCTGATGAAGCAGTACGAGACGATGCTGTCGTTCGAGGGGGTCCAGCTCCGCTTCACCGACGAGTCGCTCCACACCATCGCCGAAGAGGCGATTGCCCGCAAGGTCGGCGCGCGCGGCCTGCGCATCATCCTCGAGGAGCTCATGCTCGACGTGATGTACCAGGTTCCCTCGCGCTCGGACATCACCGAGATCGTCATCACCCCGGAGGTCGTGGAGCGCCGCATGGTGCCCCTTGCCTCCATGCGCAAGGCGGGGTAGAACCCAGCCATATACGGCTGTTCTTCCCCTGAATGTCTCGTCCGAGGAGCTCTGCATGATCAATTCCGAATTCAGCGTGCTACCGGTCGTGCCTTTGCGCGACATGGTGGTGTTTCCGCGCATGAAATCGGCCTTCGTGGTCGGGCGGCCGGCCTCGGTGGCGGCTCTGCAGCGGGCGCTCGAGGAGCCCGGCAAGCAGATCTTCCTGGTCACCCAGCGCGACCCCCAGCAGGACGAGCCCGGTCCCGAGGACGTCTTCGAGGTCGGCGTGATCGCGTCGGTGCTCCAGCACGTCACGTTCCCCAACGGCACGATCAAGGTGGGTGTGGAGGGCGTCGTGCGTGGGCGCTGGCAGCGCCTGTACCTGCGGGAGGCCGCCGGCTACGAGGCGCAGGTCGAGGTGCTCCACGCACCCGAGGGCGCTGACCTTCACGTGGGCCGCTACCTGGGGGCGCTCACGAATCTCTTCCAGCAGTACGCCCGCGTCTCCCAGCAGATCGGTGCCGATGCCGTGCTCGCCGAGCTGCAGACCGAGGACCCCGAGGCCTTCTCCGACGCCCTCGCGGCCGCGTTGCCCATCCCGACCCCCGAGAAGCAGAAGCTCCTGGAGACGGTCAACCCGCTGGAGCGCCTGCAGCGCCTCAACGACCTCCTGGACGTCGAGATCGAGAAGCTCAACATCGATCGCCGGCTTAATGCCAAGGTCAAGAAGCAGATGGAGAAGGCGCAGCGGGAGTACTACCTCTCCGAGAAGATCAAGGCGATCAACGAGGAGCTGGGGCGGACCGACAGCAAGGAGGAGCTCGAGGAGCTCGCCAAGCGCATCGAAGCGGCCGGCATGCCAAAGGAGGCAAAGGAGAAGGCCCTGGGCGAGCTGAAGCGCCTCGAGTCGATGGCCCCCATGTCGGCGGAGGCCACGGTCTCCCGCAACTACCTGGACTGGCTGCTGGCGGTGCCGTGGAAGAAGGCCACCAAGGAGCTCCGGGACGTGACCCGCGCCGAGGCCGTGCTCAACGAGGACCACTACGGCCTCGAGAAGGTCAAGGAGCGGATCCTGGAGTTCCTGGCGGTGCGCCAGCTCGTGCGCAAGCCGAAGGGCTCGATCCTCTGCTTCGTGGGCCCCCCCGGTGTCGGCAAGACCTCCCTCGCCAAGTCCATTGCCCGCGCCACCGGGCGCAAGTTCGTGCGGCTGTCGCTGGGCGGCGTCCGCGACGAGGCGGAGATCCGCGGCCACCGTCGGACCTACATCGGGGCCTTTCCCGGCCAGATCATCCAGATGATGAAGAAGGCCGGCGCCAACAACCCCGTCTTCCTGCTCGACGAGGTCGACAAGCTGGCGTCGGACTTCCGTGGCGACCCCGCGGCGGCCCTGCTCGAGGTGCTGGATCCCGAGCAGAACCACACGTTCGTCGACCACTACCTGGACGTGGAGTACGACCTCTCCAAGGTCTTCTTCATCGCCACGGCGAACGTCACCCACACCATCCCGGCCGCGCTCCAGGACCGCATGGAGACGATCCGCCTTTCGGGCTACACCCACTACGAGAAGCTGCAGATCGCCAAAGGGTTCCTGATCCGCAAGCAGGTCGAGCAGCAGGGCCTCGACACCTTCAAGGTGAGCTTCACCGACGAGGCCGTAACGCTGCTCATCGAGCGGTACACCCGCGAGGCGGGGGTGCGCAACCTCGAGCGCGAGATCTCCTCGTGCTGCCGCAAGCTCGCCCGCGAGGTGCTCAAGGGGAAGACCCCAGCCGGCGCCGAGATCACCGTCACGCCGGACAAGGTGCGCGAGCTGCTGGGCAAGCCCCGTTTCCGCCAGCTCCGGGCCGGCGGCGAGGCCGAGGTGGGTGTGGCGACCGGCCTTGCCTGGACCGAGGTGGGGGGCGAGCTGCTCTCGACCGAGGTCGGCCTGATGCGCGGCAAGGGGAACCTCACGCTCACCGGCCAGCTCGGGGACGTGATGCAGGAGTCGGCGCGTGCCGCGCTGTCATACGTTCGCGCCCGCACCGCGCACCTGCCGGTCCCGGCCGAGTTCTTCGACAGCCGCGACATCCACGTCCACGTGCCGGAGGGTGCCATCCCCAAGGACGGCCCCTCGGCCGGCATCACCATGGCCACGGCGCTCCTGTCGGCGGTGGCCGGCGTCGCGGTGCGGCAGGACATCGCCATGACCGGGGAGATCACGCTGCGCGGCAAGGTGCTGCCGGTCGGAGGGATCAAGGACAAGGTCCTGGCCGCCTACGGAGCCGGCCTGCGCGAGGTCATCCTGCCGGTCGAGAACGAGAAGGACCTCGAGGACATCCCCGAGGACGTGCGGTCGGTCATGCAGTTCCACCTCGTCAAGGACATGGACGAGGTGATCGCTCTGGCCCTGGTCGGCCCCCTGCCGACCGAGAGCGGAGTGGCGGCCGCTGGGGACGTGGCACGCCCCGGCGACACGCTTCCCCACCAGTAGAGACATGCGTATCGAGAGCCTCGACCTGCGCGCCACGGTGGCGGACTTCCGGAAGGGACCACGGGATCCCTTCCCGCAGGTTGCGTTCGCCGGCCGCTCGAATGTCGGCAAGTCGAGCCTGCTGAACGCGCTGCTGGGCACACGGCTGGCCGCCGTCTCGAAGCAGCCGGGGAAGACCAGGACGATCAACTACTACCTGGTGAACAAGAAGTTCTACTTCGTCGACCTGCCGGGCTACGGCTACGCCCGCACGTCCCAGGCCGAACGGGCCGCCTGGGGCGAGCGGATCACCGCCTATCTGGTGCAGGACGCGCGCTTGAAGCTGGTGGTCGGGCTGGTGGACCCGCGGGTCCCCACCTCCGACCTGGACGTGGACCTCGCGCATTTCGTGCGGCAGGCCGGGAAGGTCTTCCTGGCCGTGCTCACCAAGGCCGACAAGCTGGGACGGGGCGCGCTCGCCCAGGCCTCCCAGCGCCTCATGCGCGACCTCGAGCTGGAGACGGCGCCCCTGGCCGTCTCGTCCCTCACCGGCAGCGGGTGCAGGGAGCTCTTGACGGCCATCCAGCGCACCCTCGAGAATACGGACGTCCCTGCACAAGGAGCTTGAAATGGCTGAAGAAAAGGTACAACGCGGCCGCGGTCGTGGTCGCCGCAAGGCGGGAGCCGGCAACCCCGAAGGGCTGCCGGTGGTGCTCGACGAGGAGACCCTGGAGGCCGAGGCGACGCCGACAGAAGGCAAGCAGCGTCTCGACATGCGGACGCTCAAGGACATGACCATTGGCGACCTCACGCAGGTGGCGCGCGACCTCGAGGTCGAGAACCCGGCGGGGATGCGCAAGCAGGACCTCATCTTCAAGATTTTGCAGGCCCAGACCGAACGGGAAGGGCTGATCTTCGGGGAAGGGGTGCTGGAGATCCTGCCGGACGGCTACGGCTTTCTGCGCGCCCCGGAGTACAACTACCTGCCGGGTCCCGACGACATCTACGTCTCGCCCTCGCAGATCCGCCGCTTCAACCTGCGCACCGGCGACACGGTGTCGGGGCAGATCCGGCCACCGCGGGAGGGCGAGCGGTACTTCGCCCTCATCAAGGTGGAGGCGATCAACTTCGAGCCGCCGGACTTCTCCCAGGAGAAGACGCTGTTCGACAACCTGACGCCGCTCTACCCGCTGGAGCGCATCAACCTTGAGATCGAGGGGAACATGACCTGTCGGGTCATGAACCTGATGACCCCCATCGGCAAGGGCCAGCGCGGTCTCATCGTGGCACCGCCGCGGACCGGCAAGACGATGATGCTGCAGTCGATCGCCAACGCCATCACGGCCAACCACCCGGAGATCATCCTCATCGTGCTGCTCATCGACGAGCGCCCCGAGGAGGTCACCGACATGCAGCGCTCGGTCAAGGGCGAGGTCATCTCCTCGACCTTCGACGAGCCCGCCTACCGCCATGTGCAGGTGGCCGAGATGGTGCTCGAGAAGGCCAAGCGGCTGGTCGAGCACCGCCGGGACGTGGTCATCCTCCTCGACTCGATCACCCGTCTGGCGCGGGCCTACAACACCGTGGTGCCGCCCTCGGGCAAGGTGCTGTCGGGCGGCGTCGACTCCAACGCCCTGCAGAAGCCCAAGCGCTTCTTCGGCGCGGCGCGCAACATCGAGGAGGGTGGCTCACTGACGGTCATCGGCACCGCCCTCATCGACACGGGCTCGCGCATGGACGACGTCATCTTCGAGGAGTTCAAGGGCACCGGCAACATGGAGGTGCACCTCGACCGCAAGCTCACCGAGAAGCGCGTCTTCCCGTCCATCGACATCAACAAGTCGGGGACCCG
>JALOLB010000248.1 GCA_025456225.1 Thermoanaerobaculaceae bacterium | reverse complement strand
CGCGAGTTCCTGCCCCGCGACGAGGCGTTGCGTGAGAGGTGGGTGGAGCTCGAGGAGCTCGCCGTGGGGGCCGCGGGCTTCGCGATCGTCGAGCTGTACCGCGTCGGGGAGGCATACTTCGTGGTCGACGGCCACCACCGTGTGTCGGTGGCCCGCTCCCTGGGCGCCCCGGCCATCGAGGCGCACGTCCAGGAGTACCTCTCTCCGGTGTCGCTGTCGCCGGACGAGTCCCTCGAGGAGGTGCTGGCCAAGCGAAGCCTGGTCGAGTTCTGCGAGGTCACGAACCTGGCCCAGGACGCTTCCGGCGACTTCGTCTGCACCCACCCCGGCGGCCACGCGAGGCTTCTCGAGCACATCGCCGCCCACCGCTACTTCCTGGGGATGGAATGGGGGCGCGAGCCCTCGTGGCCGGAGGCGGTCTCGTCGTGGTTCGAGAACGTGTACCGTCCGATGGTGGGCACGATCCGGGCGAGTGGGGTGCTCGGCGAGTTCCCGGGGCACACCGAGACGGACCTCTACCTGTTCGTCATGGACCACCTCCACCACCTGCGGGAGCGCTACGCCGGTAAGGACGTCACGCCAGTGCAGGCCGCCCGCCACTTCCGTTTCTTCTTCCGACCCCGGGTCGGACTGGGGGAGCGTCTCAAGGGGTGGTGGCGGAGGGTTCGGACCGGTCGCAACGGGGTTGGGGGCTGAGAGGTTCTGGAAGGCAGCGCGCGATGTCGCCCGCACCGCCACTCGTCTCCGATGCCAACCTGGACGTAGACGTAGACGTAGCCGTGGACGCGGACCAGGATTTCGGCGCGCATCACATGCACCAGTCGAGCCTCACCGAAATGCCTCGTGACACTGCCCATTGCCTTCAATTCGGAGCGATGTCAGAGCCGGTCCCAGGTTCGCATCGGGGTTGGAGAGGCACTCCTGAAGTCCCACCGCGGTGTCCTGGGTGGCCTCCAAGGCGACGAATCGCCGGGCCTTCCCTTCGCATTCCGATCATGAGTCGCCCGCCGAGACGACGAGCGCATGGGTGTTCGTTCACCGGAAGGGCCTTTTGCAGCGACGCGCCGGCCGGGGTACCCTGCGCCCCCTGGAAGGAGCGACGACCATGAGCCACCACCTCAAGCCGCAGACCATCATCTTCGAGAAGGGCTACGACCCGCACCTGTCCGAGGGCGCCGCCGTGCCGCCGGTGTTCCGGACCTCGACCTTCGTCTTCCGGAAGGCCGAGCACGGCAAGCGCGCCTTCGAGATCGCGTACGGCATCCGACCCGCCGATCCCGGGGAGACCCCGGCTCTCATCTACACCCGGGTCAACAACCCCAACGCCGAGATGGTCGAGGACAAGGTCGTGGCCTGGGACGGCACCGAGGCGGCCGCTTTGTTCTCCTCGGGCATGGGCGCCGTCTCCAACTCGTGCCTCACGTTCCTGCACCCCGGCGACACCCTGGTGTTCTCCGATCCGGTGTACGGCGGCACCGAGTACTTCTTCCGGCACCTCCTCCCGAGCTTCCACATCCGCACCATCCCGTTCCCGGTGGGCACGTCCGAGGCGGAGCTCGACGAGATCGTGCGGCGGGACCCGACGATCAGGATCATCTACCTGGAGTCCCCGGCCAACCCGACCATGAAGCTCTGCGACATCCCCGCCGCGCGGCGGGTCGCCGACCGGCACTCGCGCAAGGACGGCCGTATCCTGGTCATGGTCGACAACACCTTCATGGGGCCGATCTTCTGCAGGCCAAAGGATTTCGGGGCCGACATCATCCTCTACTCCGGGACCAAGTTCATCGGCGGCCACTCGGACCTCGTGGCCGGCCTCGCCCTCGGCAGCAGGGAGCTGATCGGCCAGGTCAAGGTCACCCGGACCATCCTGGGTGCCAACGCGGCCCCCGACACCGCGTGGCTCATCCTGCGCTCGCTTTCGACGCTGCAGATCCGCATGGTGCAGCAGCAGGAGAACGCCCGCAAGGTGGTGGAGTTCCTGCACGCTCACCCGAAGGTCCGGGAGGTGGCGTATCCCGGTGAGCCCTGCATGGGCGAGGAGCAGCTCAGGCTGCACAGCCTGCAGTGCACCGGCACGGGCAGCATCATCTCCTTCTTCGTCGACGGCGGCGAGGACGAGGCGTTCGCGGTCCTCGACCGTGTCCACCTCATGAAGCTCGCGGTGTCGCTGGGCGGTGTCGAGAGCCTGATCGAGCACCCCCACACCATGACCCACGCCGACATGACCGGGGAGCAGAAGGCGCGCGCCGGCATCACGGCGAACATGATCCGACTCTCGGTGGGCCTCGAGGACCCCGAGGACCTCATCGCCGACCTCAAGCAGTCCCTCGACGTGCTGCTGTGACGACGAGTCGAGAGTCGAGAGTCGAGAGTAGAGACGTGGGAAGGCCAGAGCACTGAGTTGGGAGGGGGAACCTCTCGACTCTCAACTCTGAACTCTTGACCGGGTGGGAGGAAAGGGGGCGGGGGATGGCGTGGCGGCTGATCGTCGACGGGGCGCGGCGGGGCGCGCACAACATGGCGGTGGACGAGGCGCTGGTGGAGGCGGTGGACCGCGGTGACTCGCCGCCGGTGCTGCGGTTGTACCGGTGGGAGCCGGCGTGCCTGTCGCTGGGGTTCGCGCAGCCCCACAAGGTGGCCGACGCGGGGTTCTGCGCGGCCAACGGCGTCGACCTCGTGCGCCGGCCGACCGGCGGCCGGGCCGTGCTGCACCACCTCGAGCAGACCTACTGCGTGCTGGCTCGGCTCAACGAGGACCCGTTCAGCACCGACCTCCAGGCGGCCTACCAGGGGATCTGCCGGGCGCTGGTCGCCGGGCTCCTCAAGCTCGGAGCACCGGCAGGTCTCGCCGGCACGCCTGCGACAGGCCACATCAAGCCCACCGAGGCCATCCCGTGCTTCATCGGACCGGCCTCGGGCGAGGTGGTGGCCAATGGGCGCAAGCTCATCGGCTCGGCGATGCGCCGGCACAACCGGTCGATCCTCCAGCACGGCTCGCTGCTCGAGGACTGGGACGGGAGGCTGCAGGCGGGGTGCCTGGGGCTCCCGGACGACAGCACCCTGCGTCCGGCCGTGACGACCCTGCGTGAGCTGATGGGCGCGCAGCCCGATCCCGGGGCGCTGACCCGGGTGCTGGCACTCGGGTTCGAGGAGACCTTCGGCATCGCGCTGGAGCCGTCGTCGTTGTCCGCGGCCGAAGGCGAGCGGGCCGCCTTCCTGGCCCGGGAGCGTTACGGCCACGAGCGCTGGACCGTGCGGCGGGAGCGGGAGCTGCCAGTCAGCGGCTGAGCACGACGACACGATCGACGCCGGCCACGTCGACCAGCCGGGTCGTTTCGTACAGGCCCGCCGCCAGCACCCCGGGACGCAGCAGGTCGGCCTGGCCCGGTCCAAGCTCGAGCAGGGCGTGGCCTCCCGGGGCCAGGAGACGGGGGAGGTCCGCCACGAGGCGGTGCAGCAGGTCGGCGCCGTCGGTCCCGCCGGCCCGGGCCAGGCGCGGCTCGTGGTCGCGGATCTCCGGCGCCAGGGTCGAGAGCTCGCCGTCCGGGATGTACGGCAGGTTGGCGACGACGAGGTCGAAGCCGCCGCGCAGGGGCGTCGCCAGGTCGGCCAGGCAGCACGCCACCCGGGCCGCCAGTCGCCGCGCGTTGGCGCGTGCGAGACGGAGAGCGGACGGTGAGACATCCGTGGCCACGACCCGGGCGCCCGGCAGCTCCATCGCCAGGGTGGTGGCCAGGCACCCCGAGCCGGTGCCCACGTCGAGCACCCGGGGAGCGGGTGGGAGCGACAACCCGAGAGCGTGCTCGACGATCAGCTCGGTCTCGGGGCGGGGGATCAGGACGCCGGGTGCGACCAGGAACTCCCGGCCGAAGAACGGGCAGCTCCCGGCGATGTAGTGCGCGGGCTCACCGCTTGCCCGCCTCGCCACCATGCTCCGAAAGCGCGCCGCGTCGCTCTCGCTCACGGACTCATCGGCGTGGGCCACCAGCCACCCCTCGGCGCGATTCAGGCAGCGCGCCAGCAGCCAGCGCGCCTCCCGCGCCGGGTCCGGAAGCCCCTCCCGCCGCGGCAGCGCCACGGCCGCCTCCGCCAGCAGCTCCCACACCGTCATGTCCACCCCGGAGTCTCACCGTGTCGTCTGGAGGGCAGTGATCGGTGGTCAGTGTTCAGTGGTCGGAGGCCCACCCACCCGCGCAGCCCCCAACCCTCTGAGCACCGATCACTGATCACTGATCACCGACCACTGATCACCGGGTGGGTGGGGGCAGGCACGTCAGGAGGCGGCGCCCAGCTCCCGCTGCAGCCGCTCGGCCTGGTGGTGGGTGATGAGGGGGTCGACGACCATGTCGAGGGCGCCGTCCATGATCTCCTGCAGCCGGTGCACGGTGAGCCCGATGCGGTGGTCCGTGACCCGCGACTGGGGGAAGTTGTAGGTACGGATCTTCTCCGACCGGTCCCCGGAGCCCACCATCGAGCGCCGCTCGGCGGCGAGCGTCGCCTGCTGCTCCTGCTGGGCGGCCTCGTACAGGCGCGCCTTGAGGATGCGCATCGCCTTGAGGCGGTTCTGCTGCTGGCTGCGCTCGTCCTGGCACTGCACGACGATGCCGCTCGGCAGGTGGGTGATGCGGATGGCCGAGTAGGTGGTGTTGACCGACTGGCCGCCCGGCCCGGAGGAGCAGAAGCGGTCGACGCGCAGGTCCTTCTCCTGGACGTCGATCTCCACCTCCTCCGCCTCCGCGAGGACGGCCACGGTGATGGCGGAGGTGTGGATGCGCCCCGACGCCTCGGTGGCCGGCACCCGCTGCACCCGGTGCACCCCCGACTCGTACTTGAGGCGCGAGAACGCCCCGTCGCCCTCGATGAGCGCCACTGCCTCCTTGACGCCGCCCATGCCGGCCTCGGAGATGTCGGTGATCGTCACCTTCCAGCCGCGGATCTCGGCGTAGCGGGTGTACATGCGCAGGACCTCGGAGGCGAACAGCGCCGCCTCCTCGCCGCCGGTGCCGGCCCGCACCTCCAGGACCACGTTGCGGCGGTCGTTGGGGTCGACCGGCAGGAGGAGGAGCTTGAGCTGCTCCTCCTTCGCGGCGAGCGCCTCGGTGAGCTGGCGGACCTCCTCCTCGGCCATGGCGCGCATCTCGGGGTCGCTCTCCCCCTCGATGACCTGGCGGGCGCCGGCCTCCTCCTCCTGCAGCTTGCGGTAGGCCTTGTAGGCCTCGACCAGGGGGTCGAGCTCCGCCAGCCGGCGGGAGACGTCGCGCAGCTTCTTGGGGTCGGAGAACACCTCGGGGCTGGCCTGCTCGTCCCGCAGGGACTGCCAGCGAGCCACCACCTCGTCGAGCCGGGTCAGCATGCCGTCCACGGCCGGAAGCTTACATGAATCCCGACCACCCAACCAGACAGGGGTCAGGGATCCGGGGTCCGGGGTCCGGAGACGCTGACTGCCAGTGACGACCTGTCACGGGGTTGGGGTCCGGGGTCCGGGGTCTGGCTCGTTCTCCCGGCCAGAACCGTCATCAGAATCGGTGAGCCTGCAGATGCCTTCCATCTGGGGCTGTGTCAGTCGCTCCATCTTCTCGATCGGCCATCTCGCTTGACAGGTCTTGAATCCAGAGCAGCCTCTTGCCGGACCCCGGACCCCGGACCCCGGACCCCGGACCCCGGACCCCGGACCCCGGACCCCGGACCCCGGACCCCGGACCCCGGACCCCGGACCCC
>JALOLB010000247.1 GCA_025456225.1 Thermoanaerobaculaceae bacterium | reverse complement strand
CCTCGCTCACCCGCTGCGTGACCAGACGCCCTTCGGGGAAGCCGAGGGCGTGTAGGGACTCCTCGACGCGCCGGCGGGCGTCGGGGAGCCCCGCGGCCAGCTCGGTACGTTCCGTGGGGCCCGCGAACCACCTGGACAGAAGCGCGGTCTCCTCCTGCGGCGCCCCGGCGAAGACCACCTGCTCGATCCCGACCTGCCGGCCGCCTGTGGATGTCACCGTGACGACGCGGGGCTCGCCGGGAACGACAGCAATCTCGACCTGCGGGTCAAGGTAGCCCAGGGAGCGGAGGGCGCGCACCGTGGCGACGCGCACCTCTTCCCGGGAGGCCGCCTCGTAGGCGTCGATCCGGTAGAGGCCAGCGATGGTCTTGCGGGTCACCGACGGAGGGCGGTCGCCCGCGAACGCCACGACCACCCGCGGTCCGGGCGTGACCGCCACCCCGAGCTCGACGCGCTCGGGGTGCTTGGGTGCCGGGCGGGTCGAGACCGTGGCCGTGGCCTCGGGGAAGCCGGCATCCCGGAACGCCTGCACCACCTCGACCTCGACGTTGAATCCGGCACCGTCGGGAAGCGGCGCACCCCGCTCGACGCGGACCGCCCGGCGGGCGAGCTTGCGGTGCTCCTTGTCGCCTCCCACGATCACGATGCGGTCCACCTCCGGCCCGGAAGCGGACTTCGCCGGGGTGCCGCCCAGCTCCAGGACCTGCTGGAGGGTGGCGCCCTGGTGGCCCTCGTCGTTGGAGAACCCCTGCGCGACGAAGCGCGGCAGCTTGCGGAAGCCGTGCAGGTCGAGGAGGTAGGTCTGCCGCTGGGAGCTGCGCAGGTCCACCGAGACGGCGAGGGCGACCTGTCGGGAGAGCTCCCGCGTGAGAGTGAGGCGGGCGCTGGGGTCGGCCTCGCCGAAGACCAGCATCGGCCGGATCGAGACCTGGCTGAGCCCCAGCTTCTCGCCGAGACCTCTGGTGAGGCGTTCCCCGAGGTACCCGGCCACGCCCATGGCCTGGGCCTGGACCCCGGAGCCGGTGCCCGCAGCCTGCAGCTCGTCGAGGGTCGCGCTCTCCTGGGAGAGGATGCTCGAGGTGGTGCTTCTGGGCAGGAAGTCAAGGAGTGGGTCGTTGACCGGGTCGCCCGTGAAGGTGGCGACGCCACGGTCGAACTCGATGGTCTGGCCGAACGCGAAGACCCTGCCTCCGGGCTGCAGCTCCACCCGGCCACGCACGGTGGGGTTCCAGACCGTGCCGCCGATCTCCAGGGGCTCCCATTTGAGACGCATGTCAGCCAGGTTGTTGGCGACGCGGAGCCCGTCCACGGTCGCCAGGCTGACGTCCAGGTCGATGGTGTCGAGGAAGTTGGTCCCGGTGCCGGTGGTCTGCACCGGGGCGAGGAACCGTGGCAGCACCTCGCGCTCGAGGTCGAGGTCCCGGTCCAGCAGGCCCCGTTCCAGGACCACCCGGCCAGCCAGCAACCCACGGGATGCCGGGTCGAGGGCGAAGTCGAGGTCGCCGGAGAGCCGGGCCATGACGCCGTAGTCCAGGCGGTAGGCCAGCCTTGCGAACGAGGTGTGCAGCTCCAGGAACCCGTCGGCGTAGCGTTTGCCGGAGAGCTGCACGTCGCCGCCGTTGAGGCGCAGGCGGCCGTTCTCGATCGCCAGCTCGCCGTTCGCGTAGAGCAGGTCGACGGCGGGCGCCTCGACCCGGGTGGCGTAGGGCGTGGGCCAGTACAGCGACACCTCGGGGCCCTCGATGTGCGCCGCCGCGCGCAGGTCGTCAGGCGACCCGCTCGCGCGGGCCTGCAGCATGAGGTTCCCCCTGGCCACGCCTCCCGCGAGATAGGGTGTGGCCAGCTCGGTGGGGATCTGACCGTCCGCCCGCAGGCGGAGGTCGGTCACCAGCGCGGCCATGGCATCCGTGCCGGGCTGCCAGCCCGGCCGCAGCATGATCTCGCCGCTCGTCTCGAAGCGGGTGCCGGCCACCAGGAGTGCCACCGGTTGCAGCTCGAGGCGGTGGGCGAACGCGTCCAGCCGCACCGTCCCGGACGTCGTCACCTCCTGGGTGCCCGTGGAGAGGCGGAGGTTCTCGATCGACGCGTTCCCGATCAGGCCGGTCAGATCGCCGGGATCGAGCCAGGCCTCGGTGGCGAGGCCGAAGGCGGCGCGCTCGGGCCTCTCGGGAAGGCTCAGCGCCTGCTGGACGGCGCAGGTGTCGACCCGCGGCGCCCAGAGCTGGAGGTGCACCGGGCCGTCGGCCGTGACGACGGGCGCCGTGCGAAGGGCCTCGGCGAGCTGGGGCACGCGGGCGAGCGCTCCGAGTGGGATCTCGAGCGTGGCGGCCACCGGTCCTGCCGCGGTGTCACCGTGGGGCAGCTCGACGCGCACGACGCCACGATCGAGCGCCAGGTGGATCGTGGCGGAGCGAACGCCGGTGGCTGGCTCCTCCAGCTCGACGTCGAGGGCAGCATCGGCGAGGGGCAGCACGAGGCTCGAGCGGCCGCGGGCCGACAGTCGGCGCTCACCCATCGCCACGTCGAGGGCATCGAGCGTCAGCTCCCGGCCGTCGGTGGTCGCTTCGAGGTGAACGGTATCCACGCGGGGCGAGTCCGCCGCCAGGGCCAGACCCGCGCCCTGGAGCGAAGCCTGCGCCCGGAACGCCCGCGGGGAGCCCTCGGCGCGGATGGTGCCGGTGAGGGTACCCGTGGTGCCCCCAAGCGCCAGGGCCGCAGGGACGGCCGCGAGGGTCACGCTCGCGTTGCCAGCCAGGGAGGTCGGAAGGCCCTCGGCGGCCAGCTCCACTCGGCCTCCAGGAGCCGGCAGCCAGACGGCCCGGATCGTGGCGCGGGGAGCCAGCAGCGGGCCCTCGGCCGTCACCGTGGCATCCAGGGCCCCGGCGGCGGGCACGTCCTCGGGCAGGGCCGGCACCAGGGCGGGGAAGCGGCGCGCCAGCTCGCCGTGCAGGGCCACCACGTTCGGGGCGACCACCTGCGCCTGCGCGCCCTCGAGGCGGCCGTTCGCCAGACCCGAGAGCGAAGGGGAGACCACCGCCCCGCGGGCGACTCGCCGGCCTGCCAGGGCGGGAAGGGCCTCCGAGGCGAACGTCACCCTGACACCCTCCGGTCCGGCCTCGAGGTCCGGGGCAAGCTCGATGTCGGCGGCGGCCAGCACCTCGCCGGCCCGCCGGAGCGTCGCGGTCGCACTGACAGTGGGCTGCAGGAGCCGGCCCGCGGCGAGCTCGATCCGGCCGCGCAGGTCGGCGCCGGTACCCTCAAGGCCGAGGCGCTCGATGTCGAGGTCGGGGAGGAAACGCTGCAGGTCCGCCAGGCGGAGATCCGAGACGTCCAGGGTGGCCTCGCCGGCCGCCACGGGGAAGGTGCCCTCGGCCGTGAGGTGGACCCGGCCGCCGGTCGCCAGGTCGGGCGCGAGCCGTGCCGCATCGACGTCGGCGGTCAGGTTGCCGCGGATCTCGAGCGCGGGCTTCACCCGGCCCACGACGCCGGCCGCGAGGGTCAGGCCATCCGCCGACACGAGGAGATCGCGGATGGTGAAGTCCCCTGCCATCGACGCCTCGACTCCGGTGGAGACCGACAGGTGGACGGACGGGACGCCGGGTCGCTCCACCGCGATGTCGGCCACCTTGATCGTGGCAACGACCTGCTCGTCTCGGAAGCTCCCCTCGACCTCGATGCCGCTGGCCGAAGCTGCCCTCAGATATGGCGCAGTGGCCGGGGGAAGGGGAGTGGATCGCACGCCTCCGCCCGCGATCACGAAGCGCTCCACCGTGATCAGTCGTGGTGGGCCTGCCTGAGCGCTTCCGCCCGCAAGCCTGGGGAGGGGCGCCGAGGGATCGACGACCGCTCGCTCCATCCGGATCTCGCGGATCAGGATGTGCTGGCCGGTCAGGCTGCCGAGGTCGGCCACGATCACCAGGCGGTCGGCCCGGAGGAGTGGCGGGCTGCCGGGAGCTCCGACCACGACATTGCGCAGCTCGATCCGCCCGCGCCGGAGATCGAGGGTGAAGCCCTCGACGGTCAGCTCGACGCCGGCCTCGCGCGCCGCCTGGGAGGCGCGGTCGAGGATGCGGCGGTGCCCCGCGTCCGTCCCGATCAACCACGCCACCCAGCCAACCACCAGCAGGATCACCGCGAGGAGCGCCGCACCTCCCGCCAGGAGCACGCGGCGTGCCCGGGACCACCGTGACCGCGGGGCGTCGGCTGACTCGACCATCGTCCCGATGATACCCCCCACCGCCGCCCACCCTCCCGGGCCTCGGGTTCTCCACCCACCCAACCAGCCGGCCTCGGGCCTCGGCTCCCCCACCCATCCGGTCTCGTCTTGCAGTGCCTGAGGTCTGAGGCCTGAAGCCGTTCTCCCTCAGTACCTGGAGCCTTGAGCCTGGAGCCTTGAGCCTGGAGCCTTGAGCCTGACCGGGCGGGTGGGTGGTAGGCTTGCCCGGTGAACGGGATCATCGCCGAGGTGGCGCGCCGCGGACGGGTGACGTGCTCCGAGTACATGGAGCTGGCGCTCTACCACCCGGAGCTGGGCTACTACACGCGCTACCGCCGGGGTCCGGGCCCCGCCGGTGGTGGCGGTGACTTCCTCACCGCGCCGAGCGCCTCGCCGGTGCTGGCACGCACCCTGGCGGGGCTGCTGCGGCGTCTGGCCGAGACGACGGGCGAGCCGCTCTGCCTGGTCGAGCTGGGGGCCGGGGAAGGGCTGGGGCTCCAGGAGCTGCTGTCGGCGCTGGGCGATGCCCGCAGCACGACCCTCGTGAGGGTCGTGGCGGTGGAGCGGGGCGACTGGGCGCGGCAGCGTCTCGCCGAGCGGTGCCCTGGGGTGGAGGCGATCGCCGAGCTGGCGGAGCTGCCCCGCCCGGGGGGCCCGGCGGTGCTCTTCGCCTCCGAGCTCTACGACGCCCTCCCGGTGCACCGGGTGGTCATGGCCCGGGACGGCGACCGACTGGTGCTGCACGAGCTCTACGTCGAGGCGCACGCAGGGGCGCTGCGCTGGGTGGATGGGCCGCCGAGCGATCCCGCCATCATCGCCTACCTGGAGGGCCACGGCATCAGCCTGTGCGAGGACCAGCGGGCCGAGGTGCGGCTGCTGACGGCGCCGCTGCACGCGCGCCACCTGGGGTGGTGCGGGCTGCAGGGCCTCGCGCTGGTCCTCGACTACGGGCACCCGGCCGGGCGCCTCTACGACCCGCGGGTGCGGCGGAACGGGACCCTGGTGGGCTACCAGGGGCACCGGGTCGTGTGGGACGTGCTGCGGGAGCCGGGGGACTGCGACATCACGGCCCACGTCAACTTCGACGACCTGTCGGCCACTGCCTCCGAGTGTGGGTGGGAGAACGCGCCGGTGCGGCCGCTGGGGCTGTTCCTCGCCATGGCCGGCGCCGCCGAGTGGCTGCCCCCGGCGGTGGCCCGCGGCGAGCCCCTGACGCCCCAGGAGTGGGCGGAGCTGGCGGCGTTCAAGCGCGTGGTGGCGCCGTCGGGCATGGGATCGGACCTCAAGGTGTTGGCGCAGGGTAGGGGCAGGGTGTGGAGTGCGTACCAGGCGCTCGCAACCATGCCCCCGTCGGAGGCGTAGGAGGAAGGTGATGCGGCGGACCTGGGCGTGGCTGGTGGGGGCGGGGGTGGTGGCGCTGGCGGTGCTGGCGCTCGGTGGGGGGGTGCAGGCCGCGAGCTCGAAGGACCTTCCCGACAAGTGGCGCGCCTGGCTGGACGAGCAGGTCTAC
>JALOLB010000246.1 GCA_025456225.1 Thermoanaerobaculaceae bacterium | reverse complement strand
ACAGGGAGAACCCATGCACGACGCCATCCTCACCCGCATCGACACCTACCGCGACTGGGCCGTGGAGCTGCAGCGCGGCCTCACCGCCATCCCCGCCCTCAGCCCCGACAGCGGCGGTGACGGCGAGCTGCGCAAGACCGAGTGGCTGCAGGCCGAGCTCGAGAAGCTCCCCTTCGACAGCATCCAGCGCTTCGACGCCCCCGACCCCCGCGCCGCGGGCGGCGTGCGGCCCAACCTGGTCGCCCGCCTGCGCGGGGCCTCCTCCGCGCGCACCGTGTGGATCATGTCGCACCTGGACATCGTGCCACCCGGCGACCTCGCGAAGTGGGACGGCGACCCCTACGCGTTGCGCGTCGAGGGCGGCAAGCTGTACGGCCGCGGCGTCGAGGACAACCAGCAGGCGGTGGTGTCGAGCCTCCTCGTGGCGCGGGCGTTCATGGACTCGGGCTCGCGGCCGCCGGTGGACCTGGCGCTGCTGTTCTGCGCCGACGAGGAGACCGGCTCCCGCTTCGGCGCCCACTACCTGGCGGAGCACCACCCGGAGCTGTTCGGGCCCGGCGACATGTTCCTCGTGCCGGACGCCGGCCTGCCCGACGGCTCCCTCGTGGAGGTGGCCGAGAAGTCCATCTGGTGGCTGAAGGTCCGCACCACCGGCAAGCAGTGCCACGGCTCGACACCGGAGCTCGGCATCAACGCCTTCCGCGCCGCCTCCGACCTCGTGACCCGCCTGGGGTCGCTGTACACCGCCTTCGGCGCCGTGGACGAGGTGTTCGCCCCGCCGATCAGCACCTTCGAGGCCACCAAGAAGGAGGCCAACGTCCCCAACGTCAACACCATCCCCGGGGACGACGTGTTCTACATGGACTGCCGGGTGCTGCCCTGCTACGCCCTGTCCGAGGTGGAGGCCGAGATCCGGCGCCTCGCCGGCGAGGTGGAGCAGGCGTGGGGCGTCACGATCGCCTTCGAGGACGTGCAGCGCGCCCAGGCGGCACCGCCCACGAGCCTCGACTCCGACGTCGTGAAGCTGCTGCTCGCGGCCATCCGGGAGGTGCACGGCATCACGCCCGAGCCGCGCGGCATCGGCGGCGGCACGGTCGCCGCGGTCTTCCGGCACCTCGGCCTGCCGGCGATCGTCTACTCCCGCATCGAGGAGACCGCCCACCAGCCCAACGAGTCGTGCCTGCTCGAGAACCTCATCTCCGACGCGAAGGTCTTCGCCGTGACCGTTCTCGGCGCAGGGGCGTGAACTGAGTCACGTCTGAACCTGGGCTTGGACCTGGATGTGCACGTGGACGTGGACGTGGACGTAGACGTGGACCTGCACCCCCACCACTACCACGAGAACATGCTGAGCCTCGGCGGCCTGCGGCAGGAGGAGCTCACCGGTGGCGTGAGGTCAACGTCCGGCTGAAGGACCGGGTCCACGTCCACGTCCAGGATAGCAAGCCAAGTCCGGAGTGCTACTTCAGCAGTCGGATGCTCTTGACCTTGGCGCGGGGCACCTTGTAGGTGATGCCGCCACCGCCATACCGCTCGGCGACCCGGAAGTGCTCGCCGGTCACCTCGTGCAGGACCACCCGCGAGACGGAGCCGTCCCGCATGACGAGCTCCACGAACTCACCGAGGTGCTCGTCAGCCTGGCTGGTGGGAACCATGCGAAGCGCCGTCGGCTCGGGGGTCGGCCCCAGGATGCCGATCGGGATCTCGGGAAGGGGGCTCGGGGTCGCCGGAGCCGGCATCGGTTGCTCGACGGGGCGCGGGGGCCACTCGGGTCCGGAGCCGCCTGACTGAACGGGAGGCTGGTACGTGCCCCGGGCCGGGCCGCCCTGACCACCGACCGTGAGGACGAATGCGAGCAGGGCCAGCAGGCCCAGGCCGACGCCGGCGAGCTGCAGGAAAGTCGCCTGCCTGGTCCTCGGCCAGAACTTGATGATGAACACGAGGTTGCCGAACGGCACGAGGAGCACCAGCAGACCCCAGCCGACGCTCACCTGGAAGGCCGCGACGAGGAGCATGATCCCGCCCACGGTGGCGACCAGCGCCCCGGCCACGGCGAGAATCACGGCCACGACCATCACGACCCCTCCCCACCAGCCAGGACCCTGCCGGCGGTCGGCACCTCCGCCGCGGCTGGACCCACCTCACGCCCCGCTGGCTGCCGGCATTGTGCCACCTTCGCCGGCCGGCGCAAGGGTCACCTGCGCTACACTGGCAGGAGTGCCACATGCCCGTGACCGCCACGGCTCGCAGGAGCGGGACGGCGGTCCGGCTTCGGGGGTAGGCAATGCAGATCAGCACGTTTCAGGTCATCCCGAGGCTTCCCAAGCGTCTCGCCGGGCTGCGGGACATGGCCTACAACTTCATGTGGTCCTGGAGCGAGGAGATGCGTGCCCTGTTCGTGCGCCTCGACCGGGAGCTGTGGGACAGGACCTACCAGAACCCGGTCCTCGTGCTCGGCACGATTTCCCAGGGACGCCTCGACGACCTGGCCCAGGACGAGGGGTTCCTGTCCAACTACGACCGTACCTACGCCCACTTCCAGGCGTACATGCGCGAGGGGTCGTGGTGGGACAAGCGCTACAAGGAGAAGCCGATCATCGCCTACTTCTCGGCCGAGTTCGGCCTCGCCGAGTGCCTGCCCATCTACTCGGGCGGCCTGGGCGTGCTCGCGGGTCACCACCTCAAGAGCGCCTCCGACCTCGGCGTGCCCCTGGTGGGCGTCGGGCTCCTCTACCAGCAGGGGTACTTCCGACAGTACCTGACCGCCGACGGCTGGCAGCAGGAGTCCTACCAGGACAACGACTTCTACAACCTGCCGGTGGAACCGCTGAAGGACAAGGACGGTCAGCGCCTGACCGTCGAGGTGCGGCTGGCAGGCCGGCCTCTGAGGATCGGCGTCTGGCGCGCCATGGTCGGCCGGGTGCCGCTGCTGCTCCTCGACACCAACCTCCCCGAGAACCCCCGCGACCTGCAGGACATCACCGACCAGCTCTACGGCGGCGACCAGGAGAACCGCATCCGCCAGGAGATCGTCCTCGGCGTCGGGGGCCTCCGCGCGCTGCGCGCCGCCGGGCTCGATCCCTCGGTGTGCCACATGAACGAGGGGCACTCGGCGTTCCTGTCCCTCGAGCGGATCCGCGTCCTCATGCACGAGCAGAAGCTCACCTTCCTCGAGGCGCTCGAGGCCGTGCGCGCCGGCAGCGTTTTCACGACGCACACGCCGGTGCCGGCCGGGTTCGACATCTTCCCCCCCGAGATGGTGGAGCGGTACTTCGGCGAGTACGTGCAGGAGGTGGGGATCGACCGCGAGCAGCTCCTGGCCCTGGGCCGGGGCGACGGCAACAACGGCTTCAACATGGCGGTGCTGGCGCTCCGCACCACGGCCTATGCCAACGGCGTCAGCCGCCTCCACGGCGAGGTCTCCCGCGAGCTCTTCCACCGGTTCATGACGAACCTGCCGGTGGAGGACGTGCCGATCGGCCACGTCACCAATGGCGCCCACACCCGCTCCTGCGTCTCCAAGGAGATGTCGGGGCTCTTCGACCGCTACCTCGGCCCCGACTGGTGGCGGCACCCCGGGCTCTCCGAGACGTGGTCCGGCGTCGACTCGATCCCCGACGAGGAGCTGTGGGCCACCCACGAGCGCCGCCGCGAGCGGCTCGTGGCGTTCTCCCGCCAGCGCCTCGTCAGGCAGATGGAGCAGCGCGGCGCCTCGGGGCGGGACATCGAGCGGGCGCGCGGCGTCCTCGACACCCGCACCCTGACGATCGGCTTCGCGCGGCGGTTCGCGACGTACAAGCGGGCCATCCTGCTGTTCTCGGACCCCGAGCGGCTCAAGAGCATCCTGCTCAACCCCGAGCGCCCGGTGCAGATCATCTTCGCCGGCAAGGCCCACCCCAAGGACAACGAGGGCAAGGAGGTCATGAAGCGCGTCGTCGCCTTCTGCCAGACCGAGGAGCTGCGCCGGCACCTGCTGTTCCTGGAGGACTACGACCTCGTGGTCGCCCGCTACCTCGTGCAGGGCGTGGACGTCTGGCTCAACACCCCGCGAAGGCCGATGGAGGCGTCCGGCACCTCGGGGATGAAGGTCCTGCCCAACGGCGGCCTGAACCTCTCGATCCCCGACGGCTGGTGGGCGGAGGCGTACCAGCCCGAGGTGGGCTGGACGATCGGCAAGGGCGAGGAGTACGAGGACCTCGCCTACCAGGACTCGGTCGAGTCGAATGCCGCGTACGAGCTGCTGGAGAAGGACATCGTCCCGCTCTTCTACTCCCGCGCCGTGGACGGCCTGCCCCGCGCCTGGATCGCCCGCATGAAGAAGTCGATGCGGCTGCTCACACCGGTGTTCTCCACCAACCGCATGATCTGGGAGTACGCCGAGCGCTACTACCTCCCGGCCTCCCGCCACTTCGCCCGTCTCGCCGCGGACAACATGGCCAGGGCACGGGCCGTGGCGGCCTGGCTGGCCCGCGTACGCGCCGCCTGGTCCGAGGTGCGGGTCGAGAGCGTCGGATCGGTGGGCCCGGAGGCGCAGTGCGAGGGGCAGGGCTACGACGTGCGCGCCGTCGTGACCCTCGGCAAGCTGTCTCCGGAGGACGTGACGGTGGAGGTCTACTTCGGCCCCCTGGACCGCGACCGCGAGATCACCTCCGCGGCCAGCGTTCCCATGACCGTCGACGAGAAGCAGGCCGGCGGCAAGGTGCGGTTCCGGGGCACGATCCCGTGCGAGCGCTCGGGGAGGATCGGCTACTCCGTGCGCGTCCGCCCCTCCCACCCCGACGCCCCGAACCTCATGGCCACGAACCTCATGACGTGGTGGTGAGCCCACCCGCCCGGGCTCAAGGCTTCAGGCTCAAGGCTCCAGGCTGCCACCCACCCGGGTGGTCAGCTCGTCAGCTGATCAGCGAATCCGCTCCCCCACCCGAAGTGGACCTGAACGGATGGGCACAGGCGGGGCCAGACAGCCCCTGCTACAACACCACGGCACCACCAACGGATGGGAGGGAACGGCCGTAGACTGGGCTGGGACGCGTGCATGGCTGACTTTCTGCGAGACCCGAGCCTGGACGAGATGGTGCGGCGCCTCAACCAGGGCGTCGCCACACCGGAGGTGGAGCCTGCCGAGATCGAGCCGGACGCTGGCGCTCCCCTTCCCGCCTCGACCACCCTGACCTCGGAGAGCGACCCGCTGGTCCGCCTGCTCCAGCAGGTCGTGCGGCGGGGCGCCACCGACCTGCTGCTGGTGCCAGGCTCGCCGCCGGTGCTGCGGGTGGGCGGGCGCCTGGTCGCCGCCGACGCCAGCCCCCTCGACGAGGACGAGGTGCGGGGGCTGTTCACGCCGCATCTGTCAGCCCGCCTGCTGCAGGCGCTGCAGAGCGAGGGCGCGGTGGACCTGGGGCTGCGGGTCGCCGGCAGCGGCGAGCGGCCGTGGCGGTTCCGCGTCAACATCCACCGCCAGCGCTCCGGCCTGGCCGCCGCGGTGCGCGCGCTGCCGCGCGAGGTCCCGACCCTCCCCGGCCTGAGCCTGCCGACCTCCCTCGCCGAGCTGGTGCGCACGGCCCAGGGCCTGGTGCTGGTGTGCGGCCCGGCCGGATCGGGGAAGACGACGACCCTGGCGGCGCTGGTGGGCGAGGTGAACCGCACCCGCACCTGCCACGTCATCACGATCGAGGACCCGATCGAGTTCGAGCACCCCACCGGGGCGTCGCTCGTCGAGCAGGTGGAGGTCGGCG
>JALOLB010000448.1:1629-3220 GCA_025456225.1 Thermoanaerobaculaceae bacterium | reverse complement strand
CGCCTGGCCGGCACCAACTACGCCTACAAGCTCGGGATCGCCGTGGGGATCACGCCGCTGCTGTACGCGATGCACCACGCCATCGACCGCTACCTCGGCACCGAGGAGTCCCACCGCCTGATGGACGAGGCCGCAGCCCACTCAACCGGTCTCGCGCTCTGACGGGGTCGCCGGGACAGACGCGCCACCCCGGGGTGGGAAGGGCACCGGGTCAGCCCTTGACGAGGTTGGCATACTGCTGGACATGAGGACGAGCGTGAGGCGTCAGGCTGAGCAGGTGATACACGGGCCGGTTTCGGGGTTGCCGTTTCCGCACCGGGTGGTGCCGGCGGGACGGCGGGAGGACCTGCGGAGGGAGATCGAGGCGATGCACGGCAGCGGCCGGCTCTCGGACCTCATCTTCCAGAGCTACGCGCGGATCTTCGACTGCCCGCTGCCCGAGGACTGCGCCGGAGCGAGGTCCCTGATCGTCGGCGCGCTCGCGCATCCGCAGTCACGCGTGACGTTCACCTGGGCCGGGACGCGCGCGACGGTCCTCATCCCGCCCTCCTACGTGCGCTACTGGGAGCTCACTTGGGACGCCGAGGACCTCCTCAACCGGCTCCTGGCGCCCGCAGGGCACTGGGCGCGGTTCGCCCGGGTGCCGCAGAAGGCGCTCGCCGTGCACAGCGGCCTCGCGCGGTACGGCCGCAACAACATCGCCTACGTGCCGGGGCTCGGCAGCTTCCACATGCTGGTGAGCTACTACTCAAGCCTGCCATGTGACGACGACGGCTGGGTCGAGCCGCAGTTCCTCGAGCGCTGCGCGACCTGCACGGCGTGCCTGCGGGCCTGCCCCACGGATGCCATCCCCGGCGACCGGGAGGTGCTCCGGCAGGACCGCTGCCTGACGTTCTACAGCGGGTACAGCGGGCCACAGGAGCTCCCCGACTGGGTCGACCCCGACTGGATCGAGTGCCTGGTCGGCTGCCGGCGCTGCCAGATCGTCTGCCCGGAGAACCGGGCGTTCCGCGAGTGGATCGAGGACGACTGGGAGCTGACCCAGGAGGAGACCGAGCTGCTCCTCGGCGGCCTGACCGCTGCCACGCTGCCTCCTGCGCTCCACGCCAAGCTCGACAGGATGGGTCTCGTGGAGTTCTTCGGCCTCGAGGAGTGCCTGCAGATGCTGGCCAGCAAGCTGGCGATCCTGACGTCCAGGATGTGAACACGACGGGTGGAGCGCTCTCGCTTCACCCGTGCCAGCTTCCGGAACGAAAGGTGGGCGCGGACCTCCGGGCCGCGCATCGCGGCACGAAGTGCCGCGGCGGTGCACTGCGGGCGCCGAAGCGCGACGGGGACCGTCGCGCCCACCCTTGGACCTGGAGGTTCGGGCCTCGTGACCGCAGAGGGTGAAAATGCCGCGAGAGAGCGATGGGTCGGGCGGTGGAGGTCCTCACGGCGCCAACGTCGACGTGGACGTGGTCGTGGTCGTGGACGTGTTCCATCTCCCTTGCGTCGGGACATCATGAGGCAAGACGGAGTCCCACGAGGTGTTCCTGTGACGTTCTTGCGATGAACGTCAGGCTCGCTGGACTGCCGTCCGCGTCCACGT
>JALOLB010000448.1:0-1618 GCA_025456225.1 Thermoanaerobaculaceae bacterium | reverse complement strand
TGCCGTCCGCGTCCACGTCCACCTCCACGTCCGCAGCCTCGCCAGGAACGACGCAGCGCCTCAAGGAAGGCTGCAGGCGGATCTGGTTGACAGTGCACATTGCATACTGCATATTTACTCTATGCGACTTACGCTTTCTCTCCCTGACAGTCTCGCCAGGCGGTTCCTCGCGACAGTGCCCAGCAGGCAGCGGTCGTCGGTCGTGGCCCGCCTGATCGAGGACGAGCTGCGGCGGCACGAGCAACGGCTGGAAGGCGCCTGTCTCGCTGCGAACGACGATGTCGCCCTCGAGGCCGAGATCGACGAGTGGCAGGCATTCGACGACGCCCCACGGGTCTCGGAGGCCCCATGAGCCCGCGGCGAGGCGAGCTCTGGTGGGTCCGGCTTGATCCGACGGAGGGATCCGAGATCCGCAGGACGAGACCCTGCCTGGTCCTCACCGCAGACTCGCTGAACCGTCTTCGTCGGACCGTGGTGGTGGTCCCCTACTCCACCTCGGCCCAGGCCCACCCACCGTTGACCGTCCCGGTCACGTGCCAGGGTCAGCCGGCGGTCGCCGTCATCGACCAGGTCCGCGCGATCAGCAAGGACCGCCTCGTCGGCTCGATCGAGCTGGCTTCCGAGGGGGACATCTCGACGGTTCTCTCCGCACTCGGCGAGATCCTCGAGATGCCGTGACTCCTCCGACCTGAGGATTCGGCCACGACGGCTGGATTGCCACGGCGGTGTCGCGGCAGGCATGCCGCTCCCACACGACAATGCGCCGCGGCAGGCAAACCAGGCCGGCCCTTCGGCCGCGCCGACGCGACCTTGACACGTTTCGTACGGCTCCTACACTGAAGAACAGCAGAAGAGAGTGGAGGCCGTGCACCGCCCCGGCGTGGAGTGCACGGTGTGCGTCGAGAGTCGCCGGGAGGGTGGTGCCATGGGCAAGCGCGTCCTCGCGATCGTGGCGGTGGTCCTGGGGCTCGGTGGGGCGGCGGGAGCCAGCAGCCCCACGGCCACGGAGAGCCGCTACTCCGTGGTGATCAGCAACGAGGCGCCCGGGCACCTCGTCGACCGCCTGATTGCGGCCGGGCACGGGAGCCAGACGTTGTTTCAGGTGCTGCAGTACTTGCAGCCGCTCTCCGGGGGTGCCATCCCGGCCTCATTCGTCACGAAGGTCGCAGGCGCCGGGGCCGGCAGCTCGGTGTTCAGCGACACGCTGGAAATCTACGCGGGTGTGAACGGCGGCATCGAGATTGCCGACGACGGGACCGTCTCGATTCCCAGCCTTCTCGGTCAGGACTACGACGGTCACCCGGGATACCTCACCCATGTCGGCACCGCGACCGACGTGGGCTCTGTCACCTTCACATCCGCATCGGGGGTGGGCTACTACATCTACACCCACGCAAAGAACTACGGGGGTGGTGTGAGGAAGGACTACTACGCCTTCGCGATCGTGTGGAAGGGCGCCGACACCCCCGCGCGCCTGTTCCCCGGCATCGCCTCGGTGGCCGGCTCCACCAACACCCGCTGGCGCTCCGAGGGCGTCCTCGCGAACCCCACCACCGCCGCCGCCGAGGCGAAGCTCGAGCTCATCCCCCGCGACGCCGCCGCCGTCACCGCCACCGTC
>JALOLB010000048.1 GCA_025456225.1 Thermoanaerobaculaceae bacterium | reverse complement strand
TCCGTATACTTCGTGCGTGCTGGGACGTGAGCGCTGTGCAGCGGGTGCCTCCGTGGTCGCCTTCGCGGCCCTCGGCGGAGTCCTGGCCGCCACCGGCCTCCTCCCCGCCCGCGACGCCCTCGCCGCCTCCCTCGCCCTCGCCGCTGCCTTCCTCCCCGCCGCCTGGCTCGCCCCCGCAGGCTTCCGCCGCCGCGCCGCCGACCTCGCCATCCTCCCCGTCGCCTTCGCCCTCACGCTGCTCGGCGACCCCGCCCAGCGCGCCATGGCGCTGCCTCCCCTCCTCGTCCTCGCCGCCCTCGCCGCCGTCCTCACCGCCCGCCACCGCGCCTCGCCCCGTGCCCTCCCCGTCCTCGCCGCCGGCTTCGCCCTCGCCGTCGCTTTCGCCGGCGGCCTCGGCCTCGTCGGCTTCCCCGTCTGGCGCGCCGGCCTCGCCCTCCTCATCCCGCCCCTCCTTGCGGCCCTCCTCTGCCGCCTCCTCGGCTGGGATGCCGCCCTCGTCCTCGCCCTCGTCGTGGCGCCCCTCCCCTGGGTCCGCTCGCCCCTCGCCGCGACCCTCGCCCTCGCCACCGCCCTCGCGGTTGGCCTCCGCCTGCTGCACAGCCAGGGTCGAGAGTTGAGAGTCAAGAGTCGAGAGTCCCTCCCCCACCCCGGCTCCTTGTCTCTCACCCTCTCGACTCTCAACTCTCGACTCTCGACTGCCTCGGTGGCGCGGGGCTGGCTCCCGGGCGCGCTGGGCTTCGCCCTCGTCGCCTCCGCCCTCGCTCCCTGGGGGCTCCTCGCCCCCCACCTCGCCTTCCCTCACGCCTCCTGGCTCGCCGCACCGCTCCTCCTCGCCGCCCTCGTCCTCTCACCCCTCCTCCCGCCCGCCGCCGCCGGCGCCGCCTGGCTCGCCGTCGCCCTCGCCCTCGGTCCGCCCCAGCCACCTCCCGCCGAGCGTCCCGCGCTCTCGCTCTCCGCCGCCTCGCCCTCCGCCCAGCTCCCACCCGGCTCCGGCGCCCCCTATGTCCTCGATCTCGCCCTCGCCAATGCCGGCTCCCTCCCCGCCGGCACGCTCGTCGCCACGCTCCGTATCGGCTCGGTCGAGCGCCCCCTCCACGCCGGCGCCGCCCTCGCCGAGTGGGCGCTCCGCCGTCCCGGCGCCCGCCCCGCCCACGGCCTCCCCGACCACCCGGTCTTCCGCGCCCGCGAGGTCGGCGCCGCCGGCTTCTGGAGCGTCGGCAACCGCCTCCTCCTCGAGGTCCCTGCGGGGGTCGCGCCCTCCCTCTCCCGCACCGCCTCCCTCCCCGACAAGGTCCTCGTCTCGGTCGCCCAGGCCGGCCCCGCCCGCCCCACACCGCCCCGCGACTGGCCGCTCCCCGCCTGGCTTTTCGCCGCCGCCCTCGCCGTCGCCGCCCTCCAGCTCGCCGCCCGCTCCTTTGCCTCCCCCTGGGCCTCCCTCCCCTGGGCCTTCCTCATCGCCGGCGCCCTCGCCGCCCGCCTCCCCGTCGAGCCCCTCCGCCTCCTCGCCGAGCGCCACGCCGTCGACCTCGCCCTCGCCGCCCTCCTCGCCGCCTGGCTCCCCCTCGCCCGCCGCTCCCTCCCCTCCCGCCCCTTCCTCGCCGCCGCCGCCCTCCTCCTCCCACTCGCCATCGCCACACCGCACCTCACGCCTCCCATGTACGGCGACGAGCCGTTCCACCTGATGATGCTGGAGGCGCTCACCCGCCATCACTCGGTGGACCTGCAACAGCATTTCGGCCTCTCGTTCGAGCTCGCGCGGCTGTACTCGCCCGGGCTCGCGGTGCTGCTCCTGCCCGGGTGGCTCCTCGCCGGCCGCAGCGGTGCCCTGGCGCTGCTCGCCCTCGCCGGAGCGGGGCTCGTGGCGCTGCTCGACCGCCACGCGGCCACCCTCGGGCTGTCCCGGTCGCGCCGCGCCATGCTTGCCACGGCCGTGCTGACAACGTACCCCCTGGCCACGTTCTGCACGCAGATCTGGGTGGAGGTGGTGGGTGGGCTGGTGGTCGCCGCCGGTCTGGTCCTGGCCGCCACGAAACCTCCGAGGCGCGCGTGGGTCGCGGTGCTGGCGGCGCTCGCGACCGGCGTCAAGACACGTCTCGCACTGCTGTGCTTTCCGCCTGCCATGGCGGCCTGGTGGCCGGCCCGCCGCCGGGCGTGGGTCCCCGCCGCGCTGGCGCTTGGTACCGCCGCCGCCCTCGGCGCCGGGGTGGGATGGATCTTCCAGGGGCACCCGTTCGGGCCGTACCGGCGGCTCCATGACCTGCTGCCCGCTGACTGGCGGCAACCGTCCATCGTGCTCGGAGGCCTGCTCTTCGACCCGGCCGGGGGCATCCTGTTCGCCGCACCGTTGGCGTTGCTGGGTCTGGTGGGGCTACCGGCGCTCTGGCGCGGCGGCACCCGCGCCGAGCGGGGCCTCGTGGTGGGAGGCGCCCTGACCGTGGTCGCGCTGCTGCACTCGATCGAGTGGTACGGCGGCGGCTCGCCACCGTTTCGCTACCTGGTGCCGGTGCTGCCGCTCTTCGCCCTCGCCTGGGTGCCGCTCCTGCGCCACCCGAGGAGGGTGTGGCGCCTCGCGTGGGTGCTGGTGCCACCGAGCCTGCTGCTGGCCTGGGCGCTGGTCGCCCGCCCACCCCTGTCGGTCAACCCGGGCATGGGCGCCTGGTGGCTGTCCTCCGCGATCGCCCGCCGCCTGCAGGCCGACACCTGGACGTTCTTCCCCTCGTTCCTGCGCCCAACCGCGGCCTCCTGGCAGGTCCCCCTCGGGATCGCCCTCGCGGTTGCGGCGATCGGCATCCTGGTGCGCTGGCGGCGAAACCTGGCACCCTCGCTCGCCAGGGCGGCAGTTGCCTGGTGGCTGGTTGCCGCAGCGGGCCTTGTGGCCGCTGTCCTGGCGCGCCACGACCGGGTGGTCGAGGGCGAGGCCCCCCAGGTGGCGCGCCGCGGCGGTCGCCCCGAGCCTGCCGAGGGGACCTTCTCGAGCTTCAGGTACCGCAACGGCTGGCGGCTGCGGGACGGCGACGGCATCACGGTGCCTCTGCACCTTCCGGCCGGTACCGGGGTGCGCCTCACCGGCTGGCTGGAAGGTCCGGCGCAGGGAGGCGCCCAGGTGGTGACGGACTGGGGTGACGGTACCGGTAGGCCGGTGGCGGTCAAGGGCCACGAGCTCACCGACGTTGTGCTGCCGGGGCCTCCGGCGGGAGGACGGGTCAAGCTGCGCGTGGACCTCCGCGCCCCTCCCGAGGGGGTGCTGGTCGTCGACCGCCTGGAGGTGGTGCCGTGAGCACCGTGGACGTGGTGATCGTGGTGCACAACCACGCCCCGACGCTCGCCGCCACCCTGGCCGGGCTCGCCTCCCAGACCCTGACTCCTTCCCGGGTCGTGGTGGTCGACAACGCCTCCTCGGACGACAGCCGGTGCGTCCTGGCCACATCGAGGCTCGCGGGCCTCGACGTCGTGGCCTGGGACACCAACCGGGGCTTCGCCGCCGGGGTCAACGAGGGGCTGCGGCGCGGCCGTGCGCCCTGGGTCCTCTCCCTCAACCCCGACTGCCGGCTCGCCCCGGACTTCCTGGCCACCCTCGTCACCGCGGCGGCACACCACGAGCGCCTGGGGGTGGCGTGCGGCCTGCTGCTGCGCGGGGAGGGCGGCGACCTGACTGCCACCGACGTTGTCGACTCGGCCGGCATGGTGGCGAGCGCGGCCGGCCGGCACTTCGACCGCGCGGCCGGCCTCCCGCGGCGCTCGGAGCTCGACGAGCCGGCCTGGGTCTTCGGGGCAACCGGCGCCGCGGCGCTGCTGCGACGGGCGGCTCTTGACGACGTGGCCTATGCTGGCGGCGAGGTGTTCGACGAGGGGTTCTTCGCCTACCGGGAGGACGCGGACCTGGCGTGGCGGCTCCAGCGACGCGGGTGGAGCTGCCTCTACTGGCCCGCGGCCGTTGGCTGGCACGGTCGTGCCCTGCGCCCCGAGCACGCGCGGCGCGGTTCGCCGGCCGTCAACCGGCTGGGGGTGCGCAACCGCTTCCTGCTGCTGTGGAGCAACGCCGACTGGCGGTGGCGCCTGGCGTGCTTCCCCTGGTGGGCGCTGCGGCACCTCCTGGTCGTGGCGGCGTGCGCGACCGTCGAGCGCAGCTCCCTCGATGGTCTCCGGGAGGCCTGGTTGATGCGTCGGGTGCAGCGCCGGCGCGGTCGGGAGAACGCAGCCCGGGCAACGGTCTCCGGCTGGCGTCTGGCATCCTGGTGCGCGCCGGGCTACCGGGTGCGAAGGGCAATCTCCTGATGCGCGTGGCAATCCTGGGGACGCGCGGGGTGCCGGCCTCCTACTCGGGGTTCGAGACCCTGGCCGAGGAGCTGGGCACCCGCCTCGTCGCCCGGGGCCACGAGGTCACGGTCTACACCCGCCGGCACATGGCCGAGCCGGGGCTCGCGAGCCATCGCGGCATGGCCATCCGGGTGCTGCCGGCGATCCGCGCCAAGACCGTGGAGACGCTCTCCCACACGGCCCTCTCCTGCCTGGACCTCCGACGCAGCCGCCTCGACGTGGTGCTGATGTGCAACGCCGCCAACGCCCCGCTGATCCCGCTCGTCCACGCGCGGGGGCTCCGGGTCGCCCTCAACGTCGACGGCCTCGAGCGCAAGCGCCGCAAGTGGAGCCGCCTCGGCCAGGCCTACTACCGCTGGTGCGAGACCCTGTCCGTCCGACTGGCCGACACCCTGATCACCGACGCCGAGGTGATGCGGCGCTACTACCGCCGCGCCCGCGGCCGGGAGTCGGTGATGATCCCCTACGGCGGCGACCTGCCCCGCCCGGGCGGCCAGGCCGCCCTCACCCGACTGGGCCTGACGTCCGGTCGTTACCTCCTCTACGTCTCGCGCTTCGAGCCGGAGAACAACCCGGACCGCGTGGCTGCGGCGTACCGCGACGTGCCGGGCGAGACGCCGCTGGTCATGGTCGGGGGGGCACCCTACGCCCCCGAGCTGGTGGGTCGGGTCAGGGCCCTGGCGGATGCGGACCGGCGTATCGTCCTCCCCGGCTTCGTCTACGGCGAGGCCTACCGCGAGCTGCTGTTCGGGGCCCAGGGCTACATCCAGGCAACCGAGGTGGGCGGCACGCACCCGGCCCTGGTCGAGGCGATGGGCGCCGGGAAGGTCGTGTTCTTCCTCGACAACCCACCCAACCGGGAGGTCGTGGGCGGCGTCGGCGCGCCGTTTCAGTTCGGGGGCCAGCCGACCCTGGCGGCCCAGCTTACGGCTTTCCTGGCCGCGCCCGAGACCATGCGCGCCCTCGGCGAGGCGGCCTGTCACCGGGTGCTCGAACGCTACCGCTGGGACGATGTGGCGATTGCGTACGAGAGCCTCCTGGAGGGACTGTGCCGGACGTGAAGGTCATGTCGGGAGAGGTCGAGCGGGTCGCCCGGCAGCCGGGCCGTCGACTCTGGACCGTGGTCGCCGAGGTGGTGGCGCTGGCGTGTGGCGACGCCCTCGCGCTGTTGCTCGCCGGCGCAGTGGCGTTCCACCTCTGGGCCCGCCCGGTGCTGGGCCAGCCGGCGGCGGTCTACATCGAGCTGCTGCCCCTGCTCCCCTTCGTCGTGCTGGTCTACGCGGAGGGTGGTCTCTACCCCGGTTTCGGGCTCGGCGCGGTCACCATCCTGCGGCGGATGTCGGTGCGCACCAGCCTGGTCTTCTTCCTGCTGGCGGCGGTCACCTACGCCTTCAAGCTGCCTCATCGCCACTCCCGCGTCACCTTCGTCCTTGCCTGGGGCCTGGCCCTTCTGACCGTTCCGGCGGTGCGCTTCCTGCTGCTCGGCGGTGTGCGCCGTCTCGCCTGGTGGGGCGAGCCGGCGGTGGTGGTGGGCGGGGGCGCCGTGGCGGCTCGCACCGTGCGCTCCCTGCGCGGCGCCATGTCCCTCGGCTACCGGCCAGTGGCCGCCCTCACGCTGCCGGGCGATCCGGCCATCGACGAGGTCGAAGGGGTGCCGGTCCGGGGTGGTGTGGACGACGCACGGGCGCTGGCGGCTACCGGCATCCGGGTGGTCGTGGTGGCCTGGCCGTCCGGTCATGACGGGGCCTCGCTGATCGGTCGGCTGCAGCAGCTCTTCCGGCACGTCGTGGTGGTGCGGGACTTCGAGGACCTGCCGGTGGAGGGGATCGAGGTCCGCAACCTGGGCACCGTCTTCGGGGTCGAGTTCACCAACCAGTTGCTGCGCCAGCGCAACCGCATCCTCAAGAGAGGCCTGGACCTCTCGCTCGGCCTGCTGGGCGGGCTGGTGGCGCTGCCGATCGTCGTCGTGGCCATCGTCGCGATCAAGCTCTCGAGCCGCGGACCCGCGCTCTTCTCGCAGCAGCGGGAGGGCCGCGGCGGGCGCACCATCACCATCTGGAAGCTCCGCACCATGGCCCCCAACGCCCAGCAGTTGCTGGAGGAGCACCTGGCCACCGACCCGACGGCGCGGGCCGAGTGGGAGCGCTCCTTCAAGCTCTCCCGAGACCCGAGGGTGAGCGGCTGGGTAGGTCGGTTGCTACGGCGCTTCTCGATCGACGAGCTGCCCCAGCTCTGGAGCGTCCTGGTGGGTGACATGAGCCTGGTGGGGCCGCGCCCGTTCCCCGACTACCACCTGACCTCGTTTCCGCCGGCGTTCCGTGCGCTGCGGGCCGAGGTGCGGCCTGGTATCACCGGCCTCTGGCAGGTGCTGGTTCGCGCCGAGGGCGGCCTCGAGGAGCAGCAACGGTTCGACACCTACTACATCCGCAACTGGTCGATCTGGATGGATCTCTACCTGCTGGGACGGACCGGCGTGGCGGTTCTCGGCGGGCGGGGCGCGTATTGACGGACCCGGCGGTCGCCCGTCTCGGTGGGCCGCCCGATGCAGGTCGAGGCCCGCGGCGCTCTACGGTACGTACCCACGATCCTGCTGGCCCGGCCGCACGAGGCCGCCGCGCAGGGGAATGACCTTCCAGTCCACACGGATATTATTGGTGGCAGTTGGTTTGGACCACAACAACGCGCGCGGAGCCCGGCCCGCGGGAGCGCCGGCCCAGAGTGCAGAGACCCCGACTGCCAGGCCGAGGAGCCAGGCCGCGGCGATGCGACCGAAGGTCGGAGCGTCGCGTCGGGTGATGCCGGCCCGGGGCACCCAGAGCCACGCGGCGACAACGGCTCCCCCGAGCACGGCTCCGGTGGTCATCAGGGGCACGGACCCGGTCCTCCAGCCCAGGAGGAACGAGAGCCCGAGCCAGGCCGCGGCGGGCCCCAGCCCATGCACCGCCACCACGGCGAGCCGTCGGGCGCGGGTCAGGCTCTGGGACACATGCCAGAGGCTGCCCGAGAGGCGGAGGACCGAGAGGGGTGCGACCAGCGCCCCGGCGAGGGCGCACCCTCCCATGAACGCCAGGGGCGACAGCTCGAAGAACCGCTCGAGCCCGCGCGCCGGTCCGTCACCCAGGCCCAGCGGTGGCGCCCAGCCAAGGCCCAGGACCGCACATGCCAGCGCCAGGTGGTTGACCAGCAGCTCACCACCCCAGCGCCGGCCGGTGGGAGCGAGGATCGGCAGCACGGTGGCAAGCGCCACGGCACCGAGGGCTGGCGCCAGCCAGTAGCCCCACAGGGCGGCACGGGACGAGGCAAAGGCGACGCTGGGCTGGTTGACCAGCGCCCAGGGGCACTGGCCGAGGGGGAGGCTGACGCCGATGAAGCTCCCTCCGGCCAGCAGCACACCCAGACCCTGGGCGAGGGCCAGCAGCAGCCATGCGAGCGGCCAGGCCACCGCCGCGAGGCCGAGAGAGAGCAGCACGACACGACCGGACAGCGGGCTTGACGACATGGTCGCTATGATAGCCGCATGCGACACACCGGTGCTTTCGTGTTGACACTGCTCCTGGCGGCCACGGCGGGGGCCCAGGCCGTGTCCGAGTGGCGAGCCTCGAGTGGTCTCCCGGTCGTGGTCGTGCAGATGCCGGGCGGCGACATCGAGCACCTGACTGCGGTCCTGCCCGCCGAGGCGCGGCCACCCGACCGCCTCGCGGGAGAGACTGTGCAGGTGACCCCGCGTCGGCTCGCACAGATTATTTCGCTGCGTCCAAGTCAGTTACGTGTTGGGGCCACCATCGAGGAAATGCTGGGTGCCCTCAGGAGCAGCGGGGCGGCCGCCCTGGTCGCCGCTGGTCCCCTCCCGGCACGGGAGCTCCAGGCTCTGCTCGAGGGTGCCGAGGACGTGCCCTGGCGCCCCCTGCCCCGGCTGCGGTGCCCCGCCGTCGACGGCGCGCTCGACCCCCTGAGCGGGACCCCGGAGCGGGTGGAGCTGGTGCTCGGGCTCCCGGACCCGACCGACCCCCGAATGGCCCTCGTCCCCGCGCTCGTGCACTGGATCGAGCTCGCCCTCCGCGACGCCCACCCCGGGATACGCGGCGAGCTGGACCTCGCCGGCGGGTGCGCCCAGATCCTCCTCCGCGTCCCTTCGCCCGAGCTCCCTCCCCGCGAGACCCTGCGCCACCTGCGTACCGAGCTGGCAGCCCTCGGGCTCCGTCCGCCCACGGCGCAGGAGCTCGAGGCGATTGCAGCGGCTGCCTCGGCCCGCGTCGGCCGGCAGGCGGTCGATACCGCCGCGGTGGCCCGCGAGGTCGTCGAGTGGGTGGCCCTGGGTGGGATGGCCGCCACGGTCCTGTCGGACCCCCCTGTGGACGGACCGTCGCTCGGAACGTTCGCCCGTGATGTCCTGGCCGGGCACACGGGACGTGCCACAGTGGTCGAGGGCGAGCGGCGTCCCCGTTCCCAGGCCCGCGAGTCGCTGGACAATGGGGCACTGCTCCGGGTCGGGTGGCTTCCGGGAGACCTGGCCGTCGTCGGCCTCGCGCTCGGAGGGCTCGATCCCAGGGCCGGAGGCGAGATCCTGGACGGCGCCGCGGCCGTGGCGGCCCAGCACGGGTGGCCTGCCCGGCGGCTCGACCTCCTCGGGGTTCCTGCGGTCGCCCTCGCCGTGCAGGCCGGTCAGGCCAGCGAGGCTCTCGAGCTGGTCACTGACGCCCTGCGCCGCCCGCTGACACCGGCTCCCGACGGCGTCTGGTCCGATGCGACCCACGCGCTCGGCCTGTCCGCGGCTCCCACCGCAGAGACGGTCTCGCTCGTGGCCTTCCTGCCTCTCGATGCCGAGGAGGGGGCCGAGGCGGGCCGCAAGTTCCTGGGCGAGCTGCCGGCCGGTGCCGTCCAGGTCGGTACGCCGGGGTTCGAGCGGCGCCTGGCGTGGACACCAGGCGAGCAGCCTCCCACGATCCTGGCCCTGGCAGAGATCGAGTCGTCGCCGGCGGGAGTCCTGGCTGTCTTTGCCCTTCAGGGTCGGGCTGCGGAGAGCGGAGTCGAGCTCCACCCCCTGGCACCCTCCGGGCGCCTCGCGGTGGCGGTGGTTGCCACTGGCGAGGCGCATGTCCCCGCCCTCGACACCCGCAGCGGGCAGATGTGGAAGCGACTTCTCCGTCCAGTGGAGCCCTCCGAGCTGCAGGCCCTGACCGGGAGGGCTCTCCACGTGCTCCTGGGCGACCTGGCGGTGCAGACGGCCCGGGAAGCCGCCCAGCCGTTCATCCCGTCCGACCTTGCCGAGGCGACGTTGCGGGCGGTCACGGCGGGCGATGTCACCCGGGTCCTCGCGGGGCTGCCGCCGTGGACCGAGCTGGTGCGCTTCGCCCGTGGACCGGCGCCTCCCGCCACGCCAGCCAGCGGTGTGAGAAAATCGCCCTCTGGCGCGCCGGTCGTCCGCTGAGCGCGCAGGAGGCGGCATGACGACGGCACACGCCAACGTGAACACCCAGCTCGAGCTCCTGCTGAAGGGCGCGGTGGACGTCATCCGCGTGGACGACCTGCGCGAGCGGCTGCTGGCTGCGGCTCGCGAAGGCCGGACGCTCACCGTCAAGGTGGGCTTCGACCCCTCGGCCCCCGACCTCCACCTCGGGCACACCGTGGTGATCCGCAAGATGCGTCACTTCCAGCAGCTCGGCCACCGTGTGGTGTTCCTGATCGGCGACTTCACGGGCATGATCGGGGACCCCACCGGCAAGAAGACCACCCGCCCACAGCTCTCGCGGGAGCAGGTGATGGCCAACGCGGAGACGTACAAGCGCCAGATCTTCAAGCTGCTGGACCCCGAGCGCACCGTCATCGACTTCAACTCGCGGTGGCTGGGTGCCCTGTCCAGCGAGGAGTGGATCCGCCTCACCGCGAGGGTCACCCTCGCCCAGATTCTCGAGCGCGACGACTTCTCCAAGCGGCTGGCGGCCGGCGAACCGATCTCCCTGCACGAGCTGCTTTACCCGGTCGCCCAGGCCTACGACTCCGTCTGCCTTAAGGCCGACGTCGAGCTGGGCGGCACCGACCAGCTCTTCAACCTGCTCGTGGGGCGCGACCTCATGGGTAAGCTGGGGTTGCCGGCCCAGATCGTCATGACCCTGCCGCTCCTCGAAGGCCTCGACGGCGTCGAGAAGATGTCCAAGTCCCTCGGCAACTACGTCGGGGTCGAGGACACGCCGGAGGACATGTTCGGCAAGCTGATGTCGATATCGGATCAGCTCATGTGGAAGTACTGGACACTTCTCACCGACCTCGATCCTTCCGGTGTGGCGGCCCTCCAGCGTGCCGTCGCGAGCGGCGAGCGCCACCCCATGGATGTCAAGTTCGAGCTGGCACGCACCATCACCGCGGACTTCCATGACGCGGCGGGTGCCGCAGCCGCCGAGGCCCACTTCCGCGCCTTGCACCAGCGCCGCGAGGTACCCGAGGAAATCCCGGACCTGCGGCTCCCGAGCGACGGGCCGACCATCGTGCTCGGCAAGCTCCTGGCCCAGGCCGGGCTCGCAAGCAGCAACGCCGAGGCACGGAGACTCGTGGAGCAGGGCGGCGTGAAGCTGGACGGAGCGGTCGTGCGCGACCCGCTGGCGGTGCTCGCGGCGGTCCCGGGAAGCACCTACCTGCTGCAGGCCGGGAAGCGCCGCTTCGCCCGCGTCATCTTCGCGTCGTAGTCACCATCCCTCGACACATCACTTCCCCGACCGCGGATACCGCGGCACGCGGGATGGTGGCGCGACGGAATGGGCCTATCGCTCCCCGTCGGCGTCCTGCGACAGCCCGTAGACGCTGATCGAGAAGTAGGTCGGCCGGAAGCCCTTCTCCTGGCAGAGTTGGCGCAGGCGGTCGTCCACCTCCGAGTCCCAGAACTCCATGATCTTGCCGGTCACCGTGCAGATCATGTGGTGATGGCTGCGACCCGGGACGACCTTCTCGTAGACGTAGTTCTCCTTGCCGAGCCGCATCTTGCGAGCCAGCCCGCACTGCACCAGGAGATCGAGGGTGCGATAGACGGTGGCGCGAGACACCCGGCGCTTCTGGCTGCGCATCCGGAAGAGCAGGGAATCGGCATCCAGATGCTCTTCGGTGTTGAACAGCTCATCGAGAAGCATGAGCCGTTCCTTGGTGACCTTCAGGCCGTTCTCACGTAGGTAGTCGATGAAGATCTTCTCAGCGCGTTTCATGGCACCCCCCAGTTACCACGTTCCTGAGACTCCTGCTCCAAACCTACGCTGCGCGCAGCGCGCTGTCAAGCTTTGGAGCCTGCCCTCTGCTCGGCCCCTGCCTGCGGCCCGGGCGCCGTCATGTTCACAGTTCCCTCGACCACGCCGCCTTCGTCCACAACCAGGACAGGTGTGGCGATCTCCGCCGTGATCCGGCCGGAGCTGTGGACCACCAGTCGCTCGCGAGCCTTGATGGTCCCGCGCACCGTCCCTGCCACGACCAGACGTGCGACCATGATCTCGCCCTCCACCACACCGCCCTCTCCCACCAGCAGCTCGCCATCGCTGCGCACCGTGCCGGTGGCGTGGCCGTGGACGCGGAGCAGGTCCGCGAAGACGATGTCGCCCTTGATGGAGCAGCCCTGATCCAGAAAGCCGTTGAGGGTCCCGCCAGGCTTCTTCATGACTCCTCCCCTCCGAGACGACGGTACAGTCGAATGAGCTCGTCCTCGCTGCCGAAGTGCAGCCGAATCTCCCCACCTCGCCGACGGCGCCGGATCTCGATGCGGGTCCCCAGGGCGAGGGCCAGCCGGTCCGCTGCCTCCATGGTGTCCGGGTCCGGCCCTCGCCGGGCCGGCCGCAGCGCCGGCTGCAACGCCCGCTCGAGACGTCGCACGCTCCAACCCTCGCGTACGCAGCGCTCGGCCAGCTCACGTTGCCGCTGCGCATCGTCCACCGACACAAGGGCTCGGGCATGGCCGGCTGACAGCGCACCACCGTCCACGAGCTCCTGGAGTTCGAGAGGGAGCTGCAGCAGTCGCAGTGCATTGGCCACGGTCGAACGGTCTTTGCCCACCTGCCTGGCGATCGCTTCCTGGCTCTGGCCGAGCTCGATGCGCAGGTGGTGGAAGGCACGCGCCTCCTCGATCGGCGTGAGGTCCTCCCGCTGCAGGTTCTCGATCAGCGCGAGCGCCAGGAGGTCGCTGTCGCCCGCCGCCTCACGCACCACCACGGGGATCCGGGCGAGGCCGGCCAGTTGTGCGGCCCGCCAGCGGCGCTCGCCGGCCACCAGGTGGAAGCCACCATCGGGAGCACGGCTTACGACCACAGGCTGGAGCAGCCCGTGCTCGCGGATCGAGTCCGCGAGCTCTGTGAGGCCATCGGGTGTGAAGCGCCGCCTCGGCTGCAGGGGGTTGGGCCGAATCTCGGTCACCGGCACGTCCACGACGCCCGGCTGCCGGGCGGCTGGCGCCTCCGGAATCAGGGCAGCGATGCCCTTACCCAGCGCGGAGCGCTTCATGGTCCCTCCGGCGCCGCTGCACCTCGTCTGCCAGGGCCAGGTAGGCCTGGGCGCCGCGGCTGCGAATGTCGTACTGGAGGATGGTCTGCCCGAAGGATGGTGCCTCGGCCAGGCGCACGTTGCGCGGGATGACCGAGTGGTAGACGCTCTCTCCGAAGAATCGGCGCACCTCGTCCATGACCTGCTGGGCGAGGCTCAGGCGCTCGTCGTGGAGGGTCAGGAGCACCCCCTCCACGGCCAGACCGGGGTTCCAGGCGGCGCGCACCCGGTCCAGGGTGCGGAGCAGCTCGCTGACACCCTCCAGAGCGAAGTACTCGCACTGGATGGGGATGAGCACGCTGTCAGCCGCCGCCAGGGCATTGACGGTGAGGACCCCCAGGGACGGCGGACAGTCCACCAGCACCCAGCGGTGGGGCGTCGGGCTCGCTCCGAGAGCCTGCCGCAGGCGGAGCGCGTGGTCGTCGAACTGCAGCAGCTCCACCTCGGCTCCCACCAGGTCGCGGCGGGCCGGCAACAGGTCGAGCCCCGGGAAGGCCGTCCTGGACCACGCCTGAGCGAGCGGCACCGCACCCTCCAGGACCTCGTAGGAGGACGCGCCGCCGTCAGACCATCCGAGCCCCGACGTGCAGTTGGACTGTGGATCGAGGTCGATGACGAGCACGGACTCCTCGTACGCCGCCAGAGCTGCTGCGAGGTTCATCACGGTGGTCGTCTTGCCGACCCCGCCCTTCTGATTGGCCACTGCCACAACTCTCTGATCCTGCACGCCTTCTCCCTGGTGTTTCACGTGGAACGTGGAGACCACACCACGAGGGCACCGCGTCCCGCCGCGGGCATCGGGCAGAGTAGCACACGCACCTCCCCGCCTCCGGGTGGCTCCGCCGCGATCCGCTCGCCGGTCCACCACACGACCACGCCGTCGGCCGCCAACACTCGCCCAGCCAACCCTTCCCAGTGAGACCGCTCCACGCCCCGCACCGTCATGGCCACGAAGCCCGTACCGACCCCGGATGACAGGCGTTCCCGCCGCACCTCGGCCGGCAGGTCCAGCTCGCGTACCACCTCCCGCAGGAACGCCCATCTCCGCTCTCTCGGCTCGAGCAGCACGCCCTGCAGACCGGGCCGCGCCAGCAGCAGGGGGACGGATGGGATGCCCACGCCGCTGCCGACATCCAGCAACCTGCCCTTCTGGGGAAGGTGCGGGAGGGCTGCCAGGGAGTCCTCGATCAGTGCCCACAGGCGGGTCGCGGGAGACCCGCCGCCCACCAGGCCCACCGCACGACTCCAGCGGTCTGCCATCTCCACGTAGCGTGTCAGGCGCCCGGCAGCCTGAGCCCCCAGGAGCTGCACCACCGTCAGCGGGGCCGCCTCGGGGCCGCGGTCCCGCTCCGCGCTCATGCCTGGACTTCGGTGCGCGCCAGCATCCTCTCGGTGAGGAGCTGCTGCGCGATGGTCAGAAGGTTGTTGACCAGCCAGTAGAGCACGAGCCCGGCCGGGAAGCTCATGAACATGAAACCGAAGATGAGCGGCATGAACATGAACATGCGACGCTGGGCAGGGTCGCCGACCGGCGGGGATATCTTCTGCTGCAGGAACCAGGAACCGGTCATGAGGATCGGCGTGATGTAGGTCGGGTCCTTGAGGGACAGATCCTTGATCCACCAGGCGAAGGGCGCCTGTCGCAGCTCGACGGCGTACGCGAAGAGCGTGTACAGAGCGTAGAGGATCGGGAGCTGGGCCAGGTTCGGGAGGCATCCCCCCATCGGGTTGACGCCCTCGGTCTTGTACAGCCCCATGATCTCCTGGTTCATCCGCGCCCGCACCTGCGGGTCCTTCTTGGCGCGCTCCTTGTACCGCTCCTGGATTGCCGCCATCTTCGGCTGCAGCTTCTGCATGCGGCGCATGGAGATCGTGGCCTTGTGGTTGAGCGGGAACAGCAGCAGGCGGATCCCGGCTGTCAGCACGATGATCGCCACGCCCCAGTTGCCCACGTACCCGTAGATCCAGCGGAGCGCCGCCAGGAAGCCGACCGACAGGAACCCGAAGATCCCGAACGACACCGTCTCCGCGAGACCACGGCCATATCCGTCGAGGACCGTGTGGTCCTTGGGGCCCGCGTAGAGCGTCCCGCTGGTTCGCCCACCCTCGCCCCGTACCACGACCTCGGCAACACCCGGCTCGCGCCTCGTCACCTCGACCTCGTTCATCCCGACGTCGGGCAGCAGGGTGAGCAGGAAGTAGCGGTCCTCGGCTCCGGCGAAGTCGACGCTGCCCCGCGCGCTCCAGGACCCTTTGATCTTCTCCGGGTTGATCTTCTCCAGGTCACCCTGGGCACGCACCACCGCACCGGAGACGGCGAACTGCCCGCCCTCCTTGCTGGTGTCACCCATCCCGGCAACCACCACCACCCCGCCCCGGCTTGCTGCACCTCCTGTCGTGACGTCGACCTTCAGGCCGAACTTCCCCAGCCCCGCCTCCAGCCGCTTCTCGACCCAGCTTCCCTGCCCGTCGCTCCAGCGCAGCACGACTGCGCTCCCCAGACGCTCGACGGCGAACAACTCCTGGTTCCAGGGACCCTCCGCCGCCAGCATCAGGGGCTTCCGACTCCCGGATCCGAGCAGCTCCAGAGGCTGGCCCTTGCTGTCCTGGAAGCCGGTGAGGATGAGCGAGCGGAGCACTCCGCCCTGGGGCGACACGGTGGCACGAAGACCTTCGGCCTCGAGGCTCACCAGCGCCTCGTCCGTTCCGCGCACCGCGGGGCGCGCGTTCACCGCAGGCGCCTCCGGAACCGGAGTCGGGATGGCTTCCGGGGTCGCCGCAGCAGGACCCGCACTTGCCACCGGCGCCGGAGACGGTTGCCCGGTCGGGGCCGGGGTGCTCGTAGGCGCAGGGCCAAACACCGCATACCACACGACAATCACGAGACCGGACAGGATGGCGGCCAGCAACACCCGTCGTTCCATTCACTCACGTCCTTTCGGTGGCGGCACCGGATCGAAGCCGCCTGGGTGGAAGGGATGACACCGGCCGAGCCGACGCACCCCGAGCCACAGCCCGCGGACGAACCCATGCAGGGCGATCGCCTCGGCCATGTACTCCGAGCAGGTTGGCGTGAAGCGGCAAGCTGGCGGCAGGAGTGGGGAGATCCACCGCTTGTAGGTCCTCAGGACACCGAGGGCGGTGCGCTGGGGGTAGCTCTGCGGACGATCTTGGCCAGGCACTGGGTGAAGTCCTGTTCGAGCTCCTGCCAGGGCGCCTCGGCGCACGCTCGGCGCACATTCACGACCACGTCGCCTTCCCACTGACCACGCGGCTCGTGGCGCCGGAAGAGCTCCCGTACGCGCCGGCGGGCGCGATTGCGGACGACTGCCGGTCCGATTTTGCGCGTCGCCGTGATCCCCAGGCGGCAGCGGCCACCCGGCCGGCACAGCCCGAAGATGACCAGACAACGCCCTGCCACGCGCACGCCCTGCTGATAGACCAACTGGAACTCACTGCGTCGTCGCAGTCTCTGATCCAGCTCCACAGGTCCCTACACCGTCAGATGCTTCCGCCCCTTGCGCCGGCGGGCGGCAAGCACCCGGCGGCCACCGGGGGTCCGCATGCGGATCCGGAACCCGTGTGTCTTCTTGCGGTGACGGTTGTTAGGCTGAAACGTTCGCTTCATGACCCCGTACCTCTCCCTCCTCGACCGCAGTCGACGGAGAACGGTGAGTGTACGTCCTTCGCCTGCCAGCGGTCAATGGGTCGACCGTGTTACCATCACGATCGCCGACGATGAGCCGCTCTTCTCCCTGGTCCGCTCTGAAGTCTCTCCTGCAGACCCACCTCCCGCAGGACGAGTTCGACCTGTGGTTCGGGAGCGTCGAGGCACAGCTCTCCGGGGATCACCTGTCGCTCGTGGTCCCATCGGACGTCTATGCCGACTACATCCGCGATCATCACCTGTCCACCATCCAGCAACTGGCCAGTGGCGTCCCGGGTCTTGCCGGCGGCGTGACGCTGCAGGTCGGAGAGGATGTCCCTGCCCCGGCAGCCACGGTCAGCTCTCGCACACCCCTCAACCCGCGCTACGCCTTCGACACCTTCGTGCCTGGACCCTCCAACCAGTTCGCGCGGGCGGCCGCGCTGTCGGTAGCCGAGAACCCCGGCCGGGCCTACAACCCCCTGTTTCTCTACGGAGGCTCGGGTCTCGGCAAGACCCACCTCCTCCACGCCATCGGTAATGCCATCCTCGCTCGCGACCCCGCCAGTCGCGTGCGCTACGTGCCCACCGAGCAGTTCGTCAACGAGCTGATCAGTTGCATCCGCCTCCAGCGGATGAATGAGTTCCGCGACTCCTACCGCAACACCGAGGTACTTCTCCTGGACGACATCCACATCGTCGCCGGGAAGGAACGGACCCAGGAGGAGTTCTTCCACACGTTCAACGCTCTGCACGAGGCGGGTCATCAGATCGTCTTGACCTCCGACACACCTCCCGTCGCCATTGGTGGCCTCGAGGAACGTCTGCGCTCCCGGTTCGTCTGGGGCCTCGTCGCGGACATCCAGCCACCTGCCTTCGAGACCAAGTGTGCCATCCTTCTCAACAAGGCACGCCTGGAAGGCTTCGAGCTACCCAATGATGTCGTGCTCTTTATTGCGCGCCGGGTGCGCGAGAACATCCGCGAGCTCGAGGGGTACCTGAACCGCATCATTGTCTACTGCACCCTCACCGGTCAGTCACCGACCCTCGACACGGTCCGCTCTGCGCTCAGCTCGCTGCTGCCAGACGAGCGACATGTGACCCCCGCCGAGATCATTCGCTTCGTCGCCCATCACTATGGCGTCAAGGTCGCCGATCTCAAGGGGCGCGACAATCGCCGCTCGATCGCCTTTCCACGTCAGATTGCCATCTATCTCATTCGCGAGATCCTGAATCTCTCCTACCCCGAGATCGGGAAGGTCTTCAACAAGCACCATTCCACAATCATCTACTCCGTGGATGCTATTGCCAAGGAACGACTTTCCAACCCTTCCCTGGATGCGACGCTGACCAGCTTTGTGGAGAACTTCCGCTAGGCTGTGCAAGCTTGCATCCTGCTCCTGTCTCCCATCCGCCATCCACACTTCCTCCACCTCACCTTCAACACCGGGTCAGGACGATAAGCTCCGTGTCCTCCGATACTCCGCGGTTGCTCCAGGTCAATCCACAGCCTCGACTACGGTGATTTGATCGTGTAGTATCTGCCTGGCATGTAAGAGCCATCGGGAGCGCCTCTGGTATGGATCTGACCGTCAACCGCCTTGCCCTTCTCGAGGAGCTGCAGCTCATTCAGGGAGTGGTCGAGCGTCGCACCGCGATCCCGATCCTCTCCAACATCCTCCTCAAGGCTGAGGGGGACCGTCTCGAGCTGGCGGCTACCGATCTCGATGTCACCGTCTTTGCACGCTGCTCGGCAGTGGTGCGCCAGGAAGGCAAGACCACCGTGAGCGGGAAGGTCTTCTTCGATCTGGTGCGTTCGCTACCGGCGGACTCGGTGGACCTCGGTGCCCACGATGCGCGCCTGACGGTACGGAGCGGTACGTTCACCTCCCAGCTCGCGGTCTTGGATGCAGCCGACTTTCCCACCCTACCAGAGGTGCCGGAAGGACAGGGTTTCGCGGTGGAGCTGTCGGTCCTGCAGCGCATGATCGACCGAACGGCCTTTGCTGTGTCGTCCGAGGAGGGTCACTTTCAGTACAACGCGGCCCTCTTCCTGCTGAGCCCCGAGAGCCTGCAGATGGTTGCAACAGACGGTCATCGTCTCGCATGGACGAGGGTGGGCTGTGCGGTTGGAACGCCGCCTTTCGAGCAGCAGCTCCTGCCGCGCAAGGTCCTCCACCAGCTTCGTCGCCTCCCTGCTGACGAGGGTGCCAGGCTGTACCTCGGCCGGGGTGAGAACCACCTGGCATTTCGCCTCGGTGATCGCATCCTGTTGTCCAGGGTCCTGGAAGCGCGCTTTCCCCAGTATGAGAGGGTCCTTGTGCGCGACAACCCGTTGCGGGCCGTGGTCGGGCGGCACGAGATGCAGTCCGCGCTCCGCCGGGTGGCGCTCCTGGCGTCCGAGCGCACCAGGGGTGTCCAGATGCAGTTCGACGAGGATGCCCTGTCACTGACCTCGGTGGGCTTCGACCTCGGGCAGGCCTCGGAGATGGTGCCCTGCCGGTACCGGGGTGAGTCCGTGCGCACGCTGGTGAATGCCACCTATGTTCTGGACTTCCTGAACGCCGTCGAGGGTGCCGAGGTGGAGTTCCAGCTCCGCGACGCCGATGGCCCGGTGGTCATGAGCCCCGAGGCAGGCGACGGCTCGGCCGGCGAGTGTCTCTACGTGATCATGCCGATACGCGTCTAGGAGCCTGTCGGAGAAATGGGACGGCCCG
>JALOLB010000245.1 GCA_025456225.1 Thermoanaerobaculaceae bacterium | reverse complement strand
CCTGAGCACGAACGCGCTCCACCAGGTGACCGCCAGACGCAAGCAGGTCGGCGGCAGCCTCGAGCTCACCACGTACACCTGGACCCCCGACGGCGCCCTGCACACCAGCCAAGGCCCCGAGGGCACCACGACCCTCCTGCACGACTGGCGCGACCGCCTCGTGCAGGCTCAGACCCCGGGCGCCGTCACGGCCGACCTCATTCTCGATCCCCTCGGGCGGCTCGTCGCGAAGCGCACAACCACACCCGAAGGCACCCTGCACCGTGCCTACCTCCACGACGGAGATCAAGTCGTTGAGGAGTTCGCGAGCGTCGCAGGCCAAACCAACGTCCACCTCGACCGCCGGCACCACTGGGGTCGCTGGATCGACGACCTCGTCGCAGAGCAAGTGGACACCGACCACGACGGCACGCTCGAGACGACGCTCTACCCGGTCACGGACCTACTCGGGAGTGTCGAGATCTTGACTGACGACACTGGTCGAATCGTCGAGCGGATCACGTACGACCCTGACGGCACCCCGCACTTCTGGGGGGAGGACTCCACCCGGCCGCAGGTCACGCAGGTCGTCTGGACCGGAAACGGCCAGAGCCCCACCGGTGTCACGGTGGATGCCAACACCCTGGTGGTACGCTTCAGCGAGGCGATCCACGAGGCGAGCATGTCCACCATGGCACTGACGCTCAACCCGGAGGCAGGGAATCACACCGAGACGCTCGACCCGGATGGGCGAACGCTCAGGATCGCGTTCGAGCAGCCGATAACGGCGAGCACGCCGACCAGCCTGCACCTAGAAGGCGTCAAGGACCGCACCGGGAACCTGCTGTTTGCCTTCGACACCTCGTTCACCCTCACAACCGGATCGACCTACGCCGTCCTTGCGGACATGACGGCGCCGAGACTCGCCGCCGTCATCGACACCCAGACGGGATTCGTCCTAGCCTTTGACGAGCCGGTCCAGCCACCGCAAGGCACCCCGCTGGCGGGCGTCGTCGCCGTGACCCGCAACGGTATCCCGGTGACCGGCACGACATACCGCGTGACCGAGACCGCGGTGGCCTGGAGCCCGGCCGAGCCCGCGAGCTGGCTGCCGGGCGGGGAGTACAAGGTCACCGCACTAGACCTCCAGGACCTCGCGTCCGCGCTCAACCCCATTCAGACCACGCCGCTGCCCCTGACCGTGACGCACCTGGCGACGCAGCCCAGTGATGCGGTCATCGCGTACACCGCCCCCACCGACAGCGCGCCGCTCGCTGCTTCGCAGTACGCTCAGACGGTGCTCTTCCAGGGGCGGGAGTGGCATGCGGACCTCGGGATGTACTGCTACCGGTCGAGGTGGTATGCGCCGAGTATTGGGGCGTTTTCCGAGCGAGATTCGATCGGGTACGCCGCCTCACCGTCGATGTATGGCCCGATTGGCCACAGCAGTTGGTCATTCCTGGATCCCTTTGGTCTGACGCCCTTCAGTTGGTTCACGGGCCTTCAGGCGCACGCCCTGTTCGAAGGTTGGGTGCGGACCACCCGGTGGCATGCGGAACGAGAACCCAGGGGGACCATTGGTACGAACATCAGCGTCCTCAGGGCCGTGAGGGACGTCGTGAAGGATGATGGGAGGAGCGCCGTTGCGAAGATCGGTGAGCTTTACCGGCCCGACGCTTTCTGGATTCCGACGAACCGAATGCAGACCGGTGAGTTCTTCGAGCTCAAGCCAGTGTCATACCTCCGTCCAGGATGGCGGCGCGACTTGGCTACGGCCCAGGTCGTGAGCTATTTCACGGCGTTCGCCTGCCACGGACTATCGGTTCGGCCCGGGGACGCCCGGACCGCCTTCCCGGAGATCACAGGGGGACTCGTGATCCCAGGAGTGGTAATCGGACTCACAAAGACCCTTTACGACGTGAAGCTCTATCCTGACGTGCAGTCGGGGACGGGACTGCTGTTCTACGCGCTGCAGAAGCGGCCCGAGCCACCTGACAAGCTGCCGCAGGGTGTGCCTGTTGTTCCGTGGGCCTGGGACTACCTGCGACGAGATGCAGAGGACCGGGCGGCTGCGCGGCAGAGCCTCCTCAGGGTCCCGGAGTTCGTGGCGGTCGTCTCCGCTGCGGTTGTCGCGGGAATCGTAGTGCGAGCGTTGATGCTCATGCCGCCGCAGCAGGTGATGCAGCCGGCGGGCGCCCGGATAGGGACCCCGGTCACTGGGGCGCCGTACTGGTTCTGGGAGTACGATGATGAGCCACCAACAGCATAACCCGGCCGACGCCGAGGTGATCCGGAGTAACCGCAGGGAAATCGCGCACCTGAGCTGTCTGGCTTTCCGGCGCGCCCGGCCTTTCGATGTGATCGCTGACTGGAAGCTGCCGTCATCTTGCGAGATGGTGTCGCACCTCCTCCAGGGGCAGGCGGCGCTTGACTATGCGCGTATTAGGCATCTTCTCTGTTTCTGCGCTCTTCTCGGCAGCATCGAGACCGGACGTCTGGGAAGACGCTTCGACCTCCTAGCGGGCGAGAGTTCGGCGGTCCTGGCCACTCAGGGCAGCCAGAGGGACCGTGCTGCTCCTGCCCGTGAAGTGTGGCCAGCCATCGGTTCAGGCTGTCCGCGAGTCGGGGAGGCACTGGAGAAGAACATGCTTGCATCGCACGGCTGGGTGCCTCGGCGCGGCTTCTGGCTGCTAGACAAGAGGACCAACCTGGTGGCGTTTAGCCGGGACTGGGGCACCTATCGTCCCCATCTGGACGCGAGGATTTCCTTTCCTTGCCTTCGCCTCGACTCCCTCCCTCTGGAGTGCTCGAAATTCTTCGCCATCGACACAAACAGCTTCCTTTCCTACTCGATGCCAGACTCCTTTGAGGAGCACTATGAGAAGTTCCTCCGACTGCTCATCATTCTGGGCAATGAGGTCCGAAGGCTTGTCGAGGCCCCGGTGGGCTGACGTCGGCGGTGGAAATGGAGCTGGTCCCTCACTTGGTGCTCTTGATGTCTGACCACTATCTCATTCCGTTTTTTGCGATTGGGCGTGGATTCTGGTCAGCCGTGAACCGCGTCCACCAATGTGCTCCTCGCGTGTGCTAGCGTTCACTGTCTGGAGAGCGTGCGCTGATGCCCAGTACCCCGCCGTTGCCACCATTCCTGTCGCTGACCGTGCCGGACCTGGATCGCCGGGTGGCGGATGCCGTGGCATTCTACTGGCGCTCGCGCCAGGCCCAGGCCGACAAGCAACGCGAGAGTGGTGGTGCTGACCAGGGCGCCCGCGCCGCCGTCACCGGTGGCCGTCAGATGGACGCCTTCATCGCCCTCGTCACCGACCTCCTGCTCGCCGCCGGCATCGCCCGCGAGCACATCTTCGTCCGCTCGCGCATCGAGCTGCCAGGCTTCTTCCGGCCCACCAAGGAGTGGGACCTCCTCGTCGTCCGCAACCACCAGCTCATCGTCGCCCTGGAGGCCAAGAGCCAGGTCGGCCCCTCCTTTGGCAACAACTTCAACAACCGCACCGAGGAGGCCATGGGCACCGCCCTCGACCTGTGGACCGCGTACCGCGAGGGCGCCTTCAACCGCTCCGCCCAGCCCTGGCTTGGCTACCTCTTCCTCCTCGATGACTGTGCGGCCTCGCGCAAGCCCACCCACCCCGTCGCGCCCCACTTCCCCGTCCTTCCCGAGTTCAAAGATGCGTCCTACGCGCAGCGCTACGAGCTGTTCTGCCGCAAGCTCGTGCGCGAGCGCCAGTACAACGCCGCCACCTTCCTCCTGTCGGACAAGACGAAAGGCCTTGGTGGCACCTACACCGAGCCGGCCGACGACCTCACCTTCCGTCAGTTTGCCCGCGCCCTGATGGCCCACGCCGCCGCCTACGGCCAGGGCAGGTGAGCATGAGCACCGCGCCGCGCCCCAGCCCCGAGACCCTGCACACCACCCATCGCCTCGTGCAGTCCGACGCCCGCTCGCTGCCCTTCATCGCCGACCAGAGCGTCCACCTCGTCGTCACCTCGCCCCCCTACTGGAACCTCAAGCGCTACAACGACAGCGACGCCCAGCTGGGCCACATCCAGGACTACGAGGCCTTCCTTGGCGAGCTCGCCAAGGTGTGGGCCGAGGCCTACCGCGTCCTCGTCCCCGGCGGCCGCCTCGTCTGCGTCGTCGGCGATGTTTGCGTGTCGCGCAAGGCGTTTGGCCGCCACGTCGTCTTTCCCTTGCACGCCGACATCTGCGTGCTCTGCCGCAAGCTCGGGTTTGACAACCTCAACCCCGTCATCTGGCACAAGATCGCCAACGCCAACTACGAGGTCGAGAACGGCTCCAAGTTCCTCGGTAAGCCCTACGAGCCGAACGCCATCATCAAGAACGACATCGAGTTCATCCTCATGCAACGGAAGCCCGGCGGCTACCGCAAGCCCACCGAGGAGCAGCGCCGGCTCTCGATGATCGACAAAAAGGACTTCGACACCTGGTTCCAGCAGATCTGGAGCCTGGGCGGCGCCTCGACCAAAGAGCACCCCGCCCCGTACCCCCTGGAGCTCGCCTCACGCCTCGTGCGCATGTTTTCCTTCTGGGGCGACACCGTCCTGGATCCCTTCTCGGGCACCGGCACCACCATGGTCGCGGCCCTGAAGTGGCAGCGCCACAGCATCGGCGTCGAGATCGACCGCGATTACTGCCGGATGGCCGCCAGGCGACTTCAGCACGAGGCCGCCGACATGTTTACCCACGCATCCCTGCGGTTTGAGAAGCGCATTGAGGACCCCGATCATGGTTGCCAGGTTCGCGAGGACGAAACCGTGTACGGCGCCGTGCGCAGCCGCACACGCTCCAGGGCGGGGAACGCGGCAGGATGAGGGGTCATCCCGGTTTGCCTGGAGCCGCGCCATCTCCCTCAAGTAGGGGACTTTTCAACGCAAGTCGATGAGCCCCGCATTCCTTGCACGGAACCCTGGCAGATGACCAGGCCTCGGACCAGGACGAGGGCGCTGCGGTCGGTATTGCTTCGCGCCATGGCGCTGCTCCTGACCGCGCCGACGCTTCTCGCCAGTCGCCCGACGCCCGCTACCTCCGAGCCAGACCCCAATCGGACTGCCCCTTCGCTCACTGTTGGCCCCGCTGCCACGCTCGCCAGTCTCACCGCGCCGAGCCCCTTCCACCCGATCACCCAGCTCCACCTCCGCATCTCGACCGTTCGCCTCAGCCGCCTGCTCTCCCGAGGCGTCCTCCCCATGCCGACCCTGTCCGAGCTTGGATGGACCGATCCCCGCGGCCTCCCCCAGACCGTCACCGACCCCCTCGGCCGCACCACCACCTTCGAGCACGACCCCGCCGGCGCCGAGTCGCGGCGCGTCCTCCCGGACGGCACCGCGATCCTCACCCGCTACTGGCCGTCCGGCGACCCCGGCACCGTCACCGAGCAGCCTGGCCACCCCGGCCAGGGCCCCGCCCAGTACGTGCAGCGCCGCGAGCACGACCTCGCCGGCCGCCCGGTGCGCAGCATCGCCCCCGACGGCGGGGTCACCACCTTCACCTACGACCCCCTCGGCCGCCTCGCGAGCCGCATCGACCCCGACCAGCACCTCCACACCTGGGACACCTCCCCCCTCGGCACCACCGTCGTCGAGTCGCTCGCCGGCAAGACAGCGACCACCCGCGTCACCGACGCCGACGGCCTGCTGCTCTCCCTCACCGAGTCAGGCGGTGCCTCGTTCACCGCCACCTACGACCCCGCGGGCCGCCTCCAGCAGCGCACCCTCCCTGGCGGCGTCACCCACACCCTGCACTGGACCCCCGCCGGCCACCTCTCCGGCATCGACCTC
>JALOLB010000244.1 GCA_025456225.1 Thermoanaerobaculaceae bacterium | reverse complement strand
CGCCCTCGACGAGCAGCGGTTGTTTGCCCAACTGACCACCGTGATAGGCCAAGGCGAGGCTGCCTGCCTGTCGCTCGCCCACCACCGCGGGGCGTGGATGGCGACAGACGAAACGAATCGCAAGCTGATGCGGGAAGCCCGGCGGCTTGTGGGTGAGCATAGACTGGTCCGGACTCCTGCGCTGCTTGCCATGACCATCCAGGCCGGGTTGCTGAGCACCGGTGAGCTTGACACGGCGGTCGAGAGCCTTGCGGCGACCGCCGGGAGCGCGCGCGAGCGTGACGACATCAGGCACCTTGAGCGCGTGCTGGAACGAGTCCGCGAGCACCTGCAGACGGGAGGTCGGCCTTGAGCACCAACATCCCCCAGGCGGTGCGCCACCTCATCACCGAGTACCGGCGCTTCCTGCGTACGACCTACCGGTTCCTCGACGACGGGCTGCGCCGCCAGTTCGACGAGCACCTCGACGGCGCCGACCTCATCGTCAAGGGACCGTTTGTGACCCTCTCCCGTGACCTGGCACCGGGCACGGCGCTGCGTGACCTCGTGGCCCGGGGCGAGGCCGAGACCGGGCTGCTCGACCTCAAGTGGCCGTTCGGTGACAAGCCGGTGTACCGGCACCAGGAACGCGCGCTTGCCCTGGCACGCGCCGGCCGCTCGTTCGTGATCACCACTGGGACCGGGTCGGGCAAGACCGAGGCGTTCCTGCTGGGTGTCCTGGACGGTGTGCTCGCCCGCAAGCGGGCCGGGGTCACCGGCGCTCAGGCCGTGCTGCTCTACCCGATGAACGCCCTGGCCAACGACCAGCTCGAACGACTGCGCCGGCTCACCCGGGGTACGGGCACCAGCATCTCGTTCGGCTTGTACACCGGCGATAGCGACACGGCCAGCCAGAACCTCCGTGAGGCGCCGGCCGAGACCGAGCGCGTCACGCGGGCCCAGATCCGCCAGAGCGCGCCTGACATCCTCCTCACCAACTACAAGCAGCTCGAGTTCCTGCTGGTGCGTCACGACGACCGGGAGATGTTCACCCCAGCGCTGCGCTACCTCGTTCTTGACGAGCTGCACTCCTACCGAGGAGCGCTGGCAACCGAGATCGCCTGCCTGATCCGACGGCTCAAGGCCCACGCTCGCCTGCAGCCCGGGCAGCTAATCGGAATCGGTACCTCCGCTACCGTGGCCTCCGGACCAAGCCGGCAGGAGGCTCTGGCTGACTTCGCAGGCACGTTGTTCGGCGAGGCGCTCGATGCCGCATGCATCCTGGGCGAGGAGTACTTGCCGCGGAGAGAGGCACCCAGGGTATGGGTGCCTCGGCCGCCGCATGTGGCCGATGAGGATCTCCTCGGCGTGGACACTGACCGCGACGACACCATCGTAGCGCTCGCCGAGCGGCTCACAGGCCGGCGTTGCCCTCCGGCTGGGACGATCGCTGAACGGGTCGGCGCCGTGCTCGGAGGCAACGCTGTGGTAGGTGCGCTGGAGGAGGTCTTAGAGGCTCCCGGTTCGCTGGACGACGCGGCGCGGGCCATTCGTTCGCGGTTCTCGGATCGGGAAGGGCTGGCGCTCGAGGCGGTGAGACGCGAGGTGGAGGGCTACTTGATCGCCGGGAGCGTGGGCACGGAAACCACGCCTCCCAGGCTCCGGCCGAAGCTCCACGTGTTCTTCCACGGCGTCTACGACGTTGGGCTTTGCGTCAATCCCGAGTGCCGTTCCCTTGTGCCTCACGGTGGGTCGCAGTGTCCCCGGTGTGGCAGTGTCGCCTTCCCGGCCGCACTGTGCCGGACCTGTGGGCAGGACTTCGTCAAGGCCCGGCACGAGGGCGACGAGGGGTCGCCACTGGCGGGGACAGGGGACTTCTTCAGCAACGAGAGGACGCTCTTCCTCACCCACGCGCTCCACGAGCTGACCGAGGCGGAGGAAGAACCTGAGGGGGACGAGGAGCCGGCCGAGCCGGAGCCGGCGAGAGGATCCAAGGGGGCGAGAAAGACGGGACCTGCCAGCCTCGGCCAGCAGGGTCTGTGCCCGCGGTGCGGGCGACCGCTCGCGGTCGGCGCCTCGTGTGCCGTGTGCCAGCTTCCCGGCGTGACCATGCTCGCACACCGCGGGCCGCTCAACACCTGTCCGGCGTGCGGAGACCGCTTCACGAGGGGGGACATTGTCACACCGCTGCGGACGGGTACCGCCTCCACGACCTCGGTGGTCGCGACCCATCATCTGGACCTGCTCAAGAAGGACGACCGCAAGCTCCTGTTGTTTGCGGACAACCGTCAGGACGTGGCACATCAGGCAGGCTACACAGCGGACAAGCACCGGGCGTTCGTGCTGCGGCACGCTCTGGCGCATCGCGTCCGTGCGGCCGGGGCCGCTGGGCTCTACCTCGATGACGCCGTGCATCAGGTGTTTGACTCGTTTGTCGAGCAGGGATTGATACGGCGCAACCCTTCGCGGCCCGAGCGCGAGCTCTGGCTGTTCGCACTCCGCTACGAGATCACCATGGAGTTCTCGCAGTACAGCCGGCAGCGCACTTCGCTCGAGAACCTGGGCATCGTTGGGGTCGAGTACGAGGGGCTCGACGACCTAGCTGATAAAGACGACCTCCAGGCGCTGGCACGGGATGCAGGGCTCGAACCCACCGAGGCCGTCCGCCTCATCCGCGCTGTGCTCGACCAGGTGCGAAAGAGCCGTGCCGTGGCGGTCGACTTCTTCCAGGAGTACATCGACCCCAACCGGCAGGCACGCTATCGACAGCTCGAGGAGGAGCCGTTCTGTGTCCGCTTCCCGGAGCACTATCGCAAACCTCAGGCGTTCGCCTTTGATCGGCCCGACCACATCCGGAAGACCTCGCGGCTGATCGGCTTCTGCCAGGAGAACCCTCACGCCGGGCAGCTCACCGCCACCCAGAAGCTGGTGGCGCGGCTGGTCGGTGACCGGCAGCACGCGGAGACGTTCCTGCGGCGCGCAGTCGAGCTGCTGCTTCGGGAAGACGTGGGACTCCTCGTCCACGTGCCGCACTTCCCGATTCCAGCCAACGAGCGGCTCGCCACACTTCGACCGCTTCAGCTTGACCCCTCGCGCATCCGCCTCGTCGCACCCGGAGAGGGTTACCGTTGCTCGGCCTGCCAGGCGTGGCGGCCCTACCCGCTTGCGACCTGCCCGACGCCTCGATGCACCACGGGTCAGCTCGTGGCGGCAGAGGTCGAGCCCGAGAACTACTACGTCAACCTCTACACGGCTCGCCCGCCGCAGCGCATGCGGGTGATGGAGCACAGCGCCCAGATCTCGGGCGACGATCGGGCGCAGCGCGAGACCGACTTCAAGGAGGGAAAGCTCGATGTCCTTGTGTGCACACCCACCCTCGAGCTCGGCGTCGACATCGGTCCGCTCCTCACGGTTGCGCTCCGGGGCGCGCCACCCACTCCCGCAAGCTACGTTCAGCGGGTCGGCCGCGCCGGCCGGCGGCTGCGGATCGGGTTCGTGTCCACGTTCTGTGCCGGCGGGGCGCATGATCGACACGCGTTCGAGGAACCGCTATGGCTGGTGAGGGGCGAGTTCGATCCCCCGGCTCTGCGGCTCGACAACCCGTTCGTGGTCGAGCGACACCTTCGGTCGTTCATCCTCGAGAAACTCGATGCGCGCCTGCCTCACCTGCTCGGTGAGCTGCTGGACGATCCCCAGAAGCCGACGAAATGGAGCCGAGAACGGTTGCTTCCACTGACGTCCGAGGTGACGACACGCTGTGAAGAGCTGGCCGACGCTCTCGCGGGTGTCTTCGCCGGAGACCGACTTGCCGGACGAACCGCCAGGTACGACCGCACGGAGACTGCACGCCTCGTGGAAGGGTTCGAAAACACGGTATTTCGAGTTCTGGAGCGATGGTGGGCACGCGTTCAGCAGCTCGGGCGGGAGTTCGAGGAGTACTCGCGGGTCGGTGCCACAAGGGACGACATGAAGAAGGCGGCGGCGCGACAGCGGGCGTTCAAGGAGCTCACGCTCGACCCCGAGCGCGCATATTCGCTCAACTACCTGGCGACACATGGGGTTCTGCCGGCCTACCAGTTCCCGATCGACACCTTCTCGCTCGACCCCGGCGTCGTCGACACACCGACGATCTACCGCTCGGCCGCCATCGCGATCGAGGAGTTCGCACCCGGGAACTACGTCTACGCAAACGGTCACAAGCTCCGCTCGATCCGGGTGCTCTACGCAGGGGGACCGGGCTCACAGGCAGCGTCCAGTGGCCGCAGCAGTGCCGAGACCTCGGGTCGGCTCTCCCGGCTCTTTCACTGCGAGGTCTGTGACGAGGTCATCGAGGACGTGCGCAACGCCTGTCCCCGTTGCGGCGGACAGCTTTCGACAGGGGTGGACGCGGTGACCGTGGACGCGTTTGAGGCGGAGGAAGCTCTGCGCATCGGCGCCGACGAGGAGTCGCGCCAGCGCGAGAGGTTCGTCCGCCGCGAGAACCTGCTGTCCCCGACCCAGGCTGATGCGCTGCTCTACCCGTTTGCATTTGCTCCGGTCGAGTACCAGAGGCTATCGCGAATTCTCGTCACCAACTGGGGGCGAAGTGAGTCGAAGGGCGGTGATGGCGAGCGCTTCTGGCTGTGCCCGGAGTGCGGCAGGCACCGGGCATCGGACCCGAACAAGCCCACGCAGGCCCGAAGTGCCCGTCGCTGGGCGGAGTCGCACGCCCGAATCTGTCGCGGCGAGCCCCAGGCACTGGTCCTGTCGTACGCCTTCCAGACGGACTGCCTCGTCCTTTCGCTGCCGGGCTTTGCGGATTCGACCAAGGTCGGGGTCAACCAGAACTCGCCTACGCTCGTGACCCTGGCCGAGGCACTGCTCCTGGGTGCCTCGGACCTGCTGGAGCTGGAATCGAACGAGATCCGGTCGTTCGCCCGCCCGGCGGTAGGCACCGTGCCATTCGACCAGATCGTGTTCTACGAGACGGTCCCCGGTGGTGCGGGCTACGTGGCGGAGCTGGCATCGCGACTTCCGGAAGTGGCCGCCGCTGCCGCTGGGCGGCTCTACGGTCACGAGTGTTCCCGCGCCTGCTACCTTTGCCTCAAGCACTACTACAACCAGCGCTGGCATGGGTTCCTGGACAAGGAGCGGGTCCGCGACCTCCTCTTCCAGCTCGGCGTGCAACCGGCCGTCCCGCCGACGGCTGCGCCGGTAGGAGCGGCGTCGGGCGTGCTATGCCAGATGCTCGGCGAGCGGGCGGACGAGGCCGGGCGCGGCGACGGGGTTGACCCCAAGAAGGGTCGCTACCGCAAGGGATTCATCGAGGAACCGCTCGCTGCCGCGCTTAGCAGGATCTCGGATCTTCCTACCCCCGACCGCGAGCGCGAGATCAAGGACGAGGCGAGCGGGGCACTGATCACCGTGCCGGACTTCGCCTGGGACGACGCGCAACTAGCCGTCTATTGCGATGGTTTCGCCGTCCACGGCAACGCTTCCACCCTTGAGCTCGACGCCAAGAAGCGCAACTGGCTCCAAACGCACGGCTGGACAGTCCTGACCTTCTGGGGCCGCACCATCCTCGCCGACCCTGACCGCTGTGCAAAGGAAATCGCCCTCGCCTATCGGCACAAGGCCGCTCAGCAGCACTGACCTCACCGCAGCAACGACAAAGGGCGGGGATCGCTCCCCGCCCTCGTCACGTCCTGTCTTGTACCCGGGTGGTGGTGCGGGGGCCCGGACCCCGGACCCCGCACCCCGGTCCCCAGTCGTCCTAGTACATGTCCCCCATGCCGCCGCCGCCGTGGCCGGGGTGACCCGCGTCCTTCTTCTCCTCGGGGA